>NZ_RBXX01000002.1:300953-601906 GCF_003635025.1 Saccharopolyspora antimicrobica
GTTCCGGCCGGTGCTGGTTCGATGTGCCGCGGAACATCCCTTCGTCGAGGAGCGGGCCGTGGCGACTGCGCAGGAGCTCTTGCAGGCCCAGTGCGCGCTGTTCGCCGAGCTGGACCCGCAGTTGCCCGAGCGCTACCCGGTGCCGCGCGGCGAGCCGCTGGTGGCGCGCACGGCGGGCGGTGACGCGGTCGCCGGGATCGTGGCGCGGACGTGGAACCCGCCCGGCTCGGTGCACAGCCTCTGGCAGCCCGCTTCCGTCTTCGAGCTCTTCCCGCTGATCGGCGAGCACTCGGCCGCGGGCATGTCCGCGCTGCTCGCGGCGTGGCGCGACCACCTGCACGAGCAGGGTGCTCCGGAGCGGGATTCGGCGTGCTTGGTGACCTGGCCGAGCCGGGACGTCCGGACGGCGAAAGCGTTGCTGGACGGCGGTTTCACCCCTTTGTCCTGTCTCGCTGTGCGCCCACCCACTCCGCCGTGCACATTTACGGAACTATCTGGTACCGTAACTGTACGTCGCGCCGGACCGGCCGACCTGGACGCCGTCGTCGAACTCACCCTCCTCGAGCTCGAATACGCCGCCCTCGTCGGATCCTCGACGTACCGCCCCGACGCCCCGCAGCTGAAGCGGACCGCTGCCCGAGTGCGACTGCACTCCAGCGATCCGGTCTGGCTCGCGGAGCGGGACGGCGTTCCGGTCGCGGTGGCCGAGTGCGGCTGGGTCGACGCTGACCTGTCGGCCGCCGGCCACCGGCTCCGCCCCGGCACCTGGGCCTACGTCAACTGCGTGTCGGTGCACGAGCAGGCCCGCGGGACCGGCGTCGGACAGCGGCTGATGACCACGGTGCACGAGGAGTTCGCTCGTGCCGGAGTCGTCGGCAGCTTCCTGTACTACAACCCGCCCAACCCGCTGTCCTCGGTGTTCTGGCCCCGCCAGGGCTATCGACCGCTGTGGACCATGTGGGAGGTGCGCCCGGCCACCGCGCTGCGCTGACCGGTGCACCAGACCGTGAGAGTCGAGGAGTCGGCTTGGAAATCGTCGCCACCGGCGTGGAGGTGAACGGAGCGCACGGGCCGCTGCTGGCGCCCACCTCGCTGCGCGTACGCAGCGGTCAGGCGCTGCTGGTGACCGGCGACCCGAACGCCGGGCACACCGCGCTCGCGCTGGTGCTCTCCGGCCGGCTGCGGCCCGGCAAGGGCACCGTCCGCCTGGACGGCGCGCTCGACGCGGGCGCCCTGCGGCAGCAGGTCGCGGTCGTCGACGCGCCGGAGATAACCGAACCCGACGGTTCGATCTCGGTGCGCGACGTCGTCGCCGAGGGCCTCACCCTGGCCGGCCGCTGGTCCACCCGGCGCAAGGTCAAGGCCTGGCTGTCGACGCGCGAGTACAACGCCGACGAGCGCTGCGAGAACCTCGCCCCGCTCGACCGCACCAAGCTGCTGATCGAGCTCGCCTGCGAAGCCCGCACCACGAAAGCACTGGTCCTGGACTGCCCGGACCGCCACGGCGGCGATCCCGCCGGCTGGTACTCGCTGGCCGTCCAACAGGCCGAGCGCGGCCTGGCGGTGATCGCCCTCTGCTCCCCGCACACGGCCGAGAAGCTGGGCGTCACGCCCGCCCGCATCGGCGCCGACAACCCCGAACTGTCCACATCGGATTTCACGAAGGCCTGCGATGACTAGTCTCCGGCTCGCCGCCACCGAGTTGCGCCGGCTCACCTCCGGCAAGCTGCCCAAGCTGGCGCTGCTGGCGGTCACCCTGGTGCCGCTGCTGTACGGCGCCATGTACATCTACGCGAACTGGGACCCCTACGGGAAGCTCGACTCGGTGCCCGCCGCCGTGGTCATCGACGACACCGGCGCCGAACGCGAGGACGGCACCCGGCTGGACGCCGGGCAGGACGTGTACCAGGAGCTCATCGACTCCGACACGTTCAACTGGTCGCGCACCGACGAGGTCTCCGCGCAGCAGGGCGTGGCCAGCGGCGAGTACACCTTCGCGCTGGTGGTGCCGCGGGACTTCTCCACCGCGCTGATCTCGGCCGGTGAGTTCGAGCCGCGGCAGGCCAAGCTGCGGCTGATCACCAACGACGCGAACAACTACCTGGTCGGCACCATCGCCGACAAGGTGGCCTCCGAGGTGCGCAAGGGCGTGGCCTCCAGCGTCGGCTCCGAGGCGGCCAAGCAGTTCCTGCTCGGGTTCGCCACGGTGCACGACAAGACGCTGGAAGCCGCCGACGGCGCGGGGCAGATCGCCGACGGCGCCGGGCAGCTCTACGACGGCCTCGGCAAGGCCGAGCAGGGCTCGGCGCAGCTCTCCGCCGGTGCCCACCAGCTGCTCGACGGCCAGCGCCAGCTCGCCGACGGCGCCAACAAGCTCGCCGACGGCACCGGTGAACTGCGCGGCGGGCTGTCGCAGCTGCAGCAGAAGACCGCGCCGCTGCCGGGGCAGACCGCGAAGCTGGCCGACGGCGCCGAGCAGGTCGCCGCGGGCAACGAGCAGCTCGCGACCAAGGCCGAAACGCTGGGCAACGCTGCCCAGGACGTCGTCGACCACCTCGACGGCCACAAGACCCGCGTCGCCAACCAGCTGCGCCAGGCCGGGGTGGACGAGGCGACCATCGAGAAGGTCACCGCCGGTCTCGACGAGCTCCACAGCCCGATCACCGAGGCCAACGGCAAGGTGCAGAGCCAGGTCGGGCAGCTGCGCAAGCTCGCCGACGGGTCCCGCCAGGTCGCTAACGGCAACCGCCAGCTGGCCAGCGCGATGCCCGCCCTGACCGGCGGCATCGACCAGCTCGCCACCGGCTCGGTCAAGCTCGACGACGGCGCCAAGCAGCTGCGCGACGGCGAGCAGCAGGCCGTCACCGGCACCAAGAAGCTCACCGACGGCGCCGACCAGCTGGCCGGCGGCGCGCACCAACTGCGCGACGGCTCCGGCCAGCTCAAGGACGGCTCCGACACGCTGGCCACCGAGCTGGGCCGCGGCGTCAACGACATCCCCAACCCCGACGAGCAGACCCGCGACGCCACCGCGGACACCATCGGCGACCCGCTCGCCATCGACACCCTGGCCCAGGTCAAAGCCGACACCTACGGCGCCGGGCTGGCGCCCTACTTCATGGGGCTGGCGCTGTGGGTCGGCGGGTTCGTGCTGTTCCTGCTGATGCGGCCGCTGTCCAGCCGGGCGCTGGCGGCCGGGGTCGCGCCGTGGCGCGTCGCGCTCGGCGGCTGGCTGCCCGCCGCGCTCGTCGGCTTCGTGCAGGCGGTGCTGCTGTACCTGGTCGTGGTCTACGCCGTCGGCGTGCAGCCGGCGCACACCTGGAAGACGCTCGGCTTCCTGGTGCTGACCTCGTTCGCGTTCACCGCGGTGGTGCACTCGCTCAACGCGGCGTTCGGGCCGAAGGGCAAGTTCATCGCGCTGGTCGTCCTGGTGCTCCAGCTGGTCACCGCGGGCGGCACGTTCCCGTGGCAGACGATCCCGGAGCCGCTGCACCCGCTGCACCAGGTGCTGCCGCTGGGCTACGTGGTCAGCGGTCTGCGCCACCTGCTCTACGGCGGTGACATGTCGGCGGTGACGACCTCGGTGACGGTGCTGGTGAGCTACCTCGTCGCCGCGCTGCTGCTGAGCACCATCGCGGCATGGCGCCAGCGGGTGTGGACGCCGTCCCGCCTGAAGCCCGAGCTCTCGCTGTAAGGGCCTGTCGGCGTAGCCGTCCTCGCCTTTGTAAGCGGCGCCAGCCGCTTTGAGCACGCACGCAGCTCGCACCGCCGCGGGTTCTGAGTGGTTTCCTGGCGAGGACGGCCCCTCCGCCGTGTATTCGTTCATACATCAGGAGGGGCACCCGCAGTCCAGGGAAGCACTCAGGTTCCGCCAAGCGACCACCCACGCAAAACGACCACCGATCCCCTGTGACCCGTCCGCTGGCCTACTCGTCCTGGGCGGGCCAGCGGACTTCTGCGTGCCGGGCGCGCGCGGGCACCGGTGGCGGTTCGCCCCACCGGTGCCCGTGCGCGAGGTAGATCTGCCGGGTGCAGAGCTGGTCCCGCAGCGACACCAGCACGCAGAACTCGTAGGCGATGCGCTCCACGCGCCCCTCCCGGTCCACGACGGCCGACTGCCACTCCGGCGGCACGACGTCCTCCAGCTGGGCGCAGTGCCCGGCTTCGTAGAACCGCCCCCGCCCCCAGCAGGCGGTGTACTCGCCGACCAGCTCGCCCAGCGCGGCCAGCAGCGGCCAGCAGCCGGGTTCCCGGCTGCGGAACTCCAGGCTCGCCAGCAGCAGCCGGAGCAGCTGCTGGTGGCAGGCCGAGTAGGTGCCCCGCAGGACTGCGCGCTTGCGCCTGGCGTGCTCGGCGGCCCGGGCTGCGCTGTCCCGCATGAGCTGCTTGAGCAGCGGCTCGCCCGCGATCGGGTACAACGCCGCGCGGACGGTGTCATCGGGGTTCTCGACGGCCGCCTTGACCAGGTCGAACAGCAGCACGTCCCGCGTGGTGCCGGGCAGCGGCACGTCGTCGGCCGCGCCGCCGAGCCGGTGCTCCGCGCGGGCCCGGATCTGGTGGAGCAGGCCGATCAGCGCGTGCCCGAGCAGGTCGGTGATCTCCGCGCGGCGCACCGCGCACAGCGCGCTCAGCAACGTGACGCGGACCGGCTGCGGCAGCGCCTGCAGCTGTTCCGGCTGCGCATCGGCCGCCCGCGCGCTCCACGCGGCCACCAGCTCGGCCGGGAAGCCGGTGAGGAGATCGGCGGGCAGGCACAACCGGCGCAACGCGGTCAGCTTCTCCACCTCGGTCAGCAGGCTCCGCAACCAGACGCGATCCGCCGAATCCGCCGCAAGGTCGGTCGGCAGGCCCAGCGCCTGCAGCGACATGATGTCGTCCAGCTCGCGGGCCAACGAGCGCAGATCGATCGGGGTCACCTCGGAGCGCAGCTCGGCGAGCAGCCAGCCGCTGCCGGTCCCGGGCTCGGGCAGCAGCTCCTCCAGCTGCCCGGCCGCATCCCCGAGCTGGTCCACCACGCGGTGGCAGAGCAGCCGCTCGAAGTCCTGCAGCGCGTGGGCCGCCACGCCGCGGGCCTGGTCGTGCGCGGGGGCCTGGATGCCCTTGTCCCGGCAGTGCGCGATCAGCGCGGTGGCGAGCTGCTCCCGGCCGTCCTGGCGCCGGGTCGCCTCCGCGGTCAGCCAGGCGAGCCACTGCCGTTCGTCCCCGACATCCACCTGCTCGTCGAGCGACTCGACGAGCTGACCTTCCACCGAGAGGAAGCCGACCTTGTCACGGGTGAACTCCGAGGCGGCGAAACCCACGTCTTAGCTCCCGACAAGCCGCGCACGTTCTCCGACCCGCCGAACGCTATCGCTGCACCCCGGAACACGATCGGGCGATCAGCACCCATTCGGCCGAGCAGCCGCACCGCTTCGGTGGTATATGCCGAATCGATGTTCACCGGTCAGATCAGCGGGATCGCGACCTCCACGCCGACGGCGTCCCCGGTCTCGTCGAGCAGCCCGATCTGGCGCAGCTCGGCCAAGCCTGCCTCCGCGCCGCGCCGCTCCGCCTCGGCCAGCAGCACGAGGACCGCGGGATGCACGGCCGAGTCCACGACCGGAACGCCGTCGTCGTGCCGCCACCCCACCACGAGCTCCCGCCCGGCGCGGATCCCACCGCGCACCACCGAAGCACCCGGGACCGACCAGTCCGGCGCCACCGCCCGCGCGACGGGCCAGCAGCACAGCAGCTCGACGTCGTCCTCGCCGGCACCGGCCCGCAGCGACGACCAGAACGGCCCGGTCGGCGCGTTGTCCGCTGCCGAGAGCGCTCGGTGCAGCGCGCCGAAGGCGAGGTCGGCCTGGTCATCGGTGAGCTCGTCGGTCGCCGGGAGCACCACGCCGGCCCAGTGCTGCGCCTCGACCTGCCGCTCCTGGACGTCCCAGCTGAGCGGATCGCGCTCCAGCAGCGCCGACGCCACCGCCAGCGCCTCGTCCTGACGCGCGCGCTCCGCCGCCAACCGCTCGCGGTGCTCGGCGAGCACCGCTGCCGCGTCCTGGCGCCCGCACAGCGCGCGCTGCGCTTCAGCCAAACCGATCTCCGCAGCGCGCAGCGCCTTCAGCTGGATCGCGGCTTCGAGTTGGCCCGCCGAGTAGCGGCGGTAGTTCGACCACGGATCCACCTCGGCGGGCTTGAGCAGCCCCTGCTTGTCGTAGATCCGCAGCGCCTTCGCGCTCAGGCCGGTCAACTGCGCGAATTCCCCAATGCTGAGCATGGGACGAGTCTGGACCCTGCCCCGGGGGCAAGGTCCACTCCGCTACTCCGCGGGCTCGTCGTAGCGGGCGATCTCGAGCAGGTTGCCGTCCGGATCGCGCAGGTACAGCGAGGTGATCGGACCCGCCGAGCCGATGCGGCTGACCGGGCCCTCCTCGATGCGCACGTCGTTGGCGCGCAGGTGCTCCTGGACCTCGCTGAGCGCGTTGGTGGTCACGAAGCACAGGTTCGCC
Organism: Saccharopolyspora antimicrobica; assembly: GCF_003635025.1. Lineage (GTDB taxonomy): Bacteria > Actinomycetota > Actinomycetes > Mycobacteriales > Pseudonocardiaceae > Saccharopolyspora > Saccharopolyspora antimicrobica. Next base: position 307,442 of record NZ_RBXX01000002.1, read on the forward strand.
GAACCGGGCACCGGGTGCGTCGCGGTCGGCTCGACCAGCTCGCTGGCCGCGTGCAGCTTGATGGTCTGCCCGCCGAAGCTCACCGCCCGCCGCTCGCCGGGGAACGTCACCGGCGTCATGCCGAGGATCTGCTCGTAGAACTGCACTGCCCGATCGACATCGGCGACGGTGAGGACCAGGTGGTCCACTCTGTCGATGTTGATCATGCTCCTCCTAGAGGTCGGCGTGGAAGCGGCTCCGAGGTGCCCCCGCCGCGCCCGGTCACGCGTACGGCAGGCTAACCGCACCGATCGAACGCGGGAAACGGCGGGTGCGCCGACGGTGATGTCCGCCATTCAAGGCGACCCGCCGGGCCCGGCGCCCGGGCAACACCGACTTCGTGACTGACCCGCAACCTCCTCCGGCCGCTCCCGGCGGCGACGGCTCCGACGCGCGGTGCTGCGCGATTTCAATGGAAATCAGACGTACGATTTCCATTGAAATCGCGCAACATCCCGACACGCCGTCGGTGCGTCGGGCGCCCGGGGCAACGACGACCCACGCGATTTCCCTTGACATCGTGGTGGACCTGATTTCCCACGACATCGCGGGGTTCGGCGCCGAGTCCTCAGTGGGCGGCGGAGTCCCAGGAGCGGCCCGAGCCGACCGAGACCTCCAGCGGAACCGAGAGCTCGTAGGCCGAACCCATCTGCTCGCGCAGCAGCTTCTCCACCTCGGCCTGCTCGCCGTCGGCGACCTCGACGATCAGTTCGTCGTGCACCTGCAGCAGCATCCGCGACCGCATGTCGTTGTCCCGCAACGCTCGGTGCACGCCCAGCATCGCGACCTTGATGATGTCGGCCGCGCTGCCCTGGATCGGTGCGTTGAGCGCCATCCGCTCGGCCATCTCGCGGCGCTGCCGGTTGTCGCTGGTCAGGTCCGGCAGGTAGCGGCGGCGGCCGAGGATCGTCGAGGTGTAGCCGTCCTTGCGGGCCTGGTCGACGACCTCCCGCAGGTAGTCGCGGACCCGGCCGAAGCGGGCGAAGTAGGCGTCCATCTGCGCCTTCGCCTCCTCCGCCGAGATGCGCAGCTGCTGCGCCAGCCCGTAGGCCGACAGCCCGTAGGCCAGGCCGTAGGACATCGCCTTGACCCGGCGGCGCAGCTCCTGGTCGACCTCCTCGATCGGCACCCCGAACGCCCGCGAGGCCACGTAGTTGTGCAGGTCCTCGCCGGTGTTGAACGCCTCGATGAGCCCCTCGTCGCCGGACAGGTGCGCCATGATGCGCATCTCGATCTGGCTGTAGTCGGCGGTCATCAGCTCCGCGTAGCCGCCGCCGACCACGAACACCTCGCGGATCCGGCGGCCCTCCTCGGTGCGGATCGGGATGTTCTGCAGGTTCGGCTCGGTCGAGGACAGCCGCCCGGTGGCCGCGATGGTCTGGTTCAGCGTGGTGTGGATCCGGCCGTCGTCCGAGATGGACTTCGCCAGTCCGTCCACAGTGGTCTTCAGCCGGGTGGCGTCGCGGTGCTCCAGCAGGTGCTGCAGGAACGGGTGCTCGGTCTTCTCGAACAGCGTCTGCAGCGCCTCGGCATCGGTGGTGTAGCCGGTCTTGGTGCGCTTGGTCTTCGGCATGTCCAGCTCGTCGAAGAGCACCACCTGCAGCTGCTTCGGCGACCCGAGGTTGATCTCCTTGCCGATCACGCCGTAGGCGTCCTGCGCGGCCTGCTTGACGCGCGCGGCGAAGCGCGCCCCCAGCTCGGCGAGCTGGTCGGCGTCGACGGCGATGCCCGCGCCCTCCAGCTCGCTGAGCACCACCAGCAGCGGCAGCTCCAGGTCGGTGAGCAGGCCGCGGCTGTCGATGCGGTCCAGCTCGGTGTCGAGCGCGTCGGCCAGCTCGGCCACCGCGCGCGCCCTGACCAGCTCGGCCGAGGCCGCCTTCTCCCTGGTCTCCGACTCGTCCTCCAGCAGCGACAGCTGGCCGTCCTCCTCGCCGGTCTCGGCGCGCAGCTCCCGCTGCAGGTAGCGGACCACCAGGTCGGGCAGCTCGAAGGAGCGCTGACCCGGCCGCACCAGGTAGGCGGCGAGCGCGGTGTCGCTGGTCAGCCCGGCCAGCTGCCAGCCCCGGTCGCGGATGGCGTGCAGTGGGCCCTTGACGTCGTGCGCGGCCTTGGTGGTCGCCGGGTCGGCCAGCCACGCCGCCAGCGCCTGCTCGTCCTCGGTGGTCAGGGTGCTGACGTCGACGAACGCGGCCGCGCCCGCCGCGGTGGCCAGCGCCAGACCGGTCAGGTCACCGCGGCCCCGCGCCCACTGCCCGGTGAACGCCAGGCCGACGCGGTCGCCGTTGCGGGCGTGCTCGGCCAGCCAGGCAGCCAGCTGCCCGGGCTGCACGACACCGCCGGAGATGTCGAAGCCCTCCTCGACCTCCGGTTCGGCGCTGGAGAGCGTCGCGAACAGCCGGTCCCGCAGCACGCGGAACTCCAGGTCGTCGAACAGCTGGTGCACGGCGTCGCGGTCCCAGGCGCGCACCGCGAGCTCCGGCGGGCCCATCTCCAGCTCCACATCGCGCACCAGCTCGGTCAGCTGCCGGTTGAGCAGCACCGACGACAGGTGGTCGCGCAGCGCCTGGCCCGCCTTGCCCTTGACCTCGTCGGCCCGGTCCACCAGCTCGGCCAGCGAGCCGAACTGCTGGATCCACTTGGTGACCGTCTTCTCCCCCACGCCGGGGATCTTCGGCAGGTTGTCCGACGGGTCGCCGCGCAGCGCGGCGAAGTCCGGGTACTGCTGCGGGCTCAGGCCGTACTTGTCCTCCACCGCCTGCGGGGTGAAGCGGGTCAGCTCGGAGACGCCCTTCGTCGGGTAGAGCACGGTGACGTCGTCGGTGACCAGCTGCAGCGCGTCGCGGTCGCCGGTGCAGATCGCGACCTTGAAGCCCTCTCCGGTGGCCTGGGTGGTCAGCGTCGCGATGACGTCGTCGGCCTCGTAGTTGTCCTTGCTCAGCACCGGGATGTTCAGCGCTCCGAGGACGTCCTGGATCAGGCTGACCTGGCCGCGGAACTCGTCGGGCGAGCTGCTGCGGTTCGCCTTGTAGTCGGCGAAGGCCTCGGAGCGGAAGGTCTTGCGCGAGACGTCGAAGGCCACCGCCAGGTGCGTGGGCTGCTCGTCGCGCAGCAGGTTGATCAGCATCGAGGTGAAGCCGTAGACCGCGTTGGTGTGCTGCCCGGTGCCGGTCTGGAAGTTCTCCTTCGGCAGGGCGTAGAAAGCGCGGTAGGCCATCGAGTGGCCGTCGATGAGCAGCAGGCGTCGGTCCTCGGAATGCGTCACGGCGGCGAGTCTAGGCTCAAGCCCCGACAGCGCGTGACCGGAGGCGACGGGAGGCACCAGAGGTGGCGGATATGACCAGTGGTGAGGCGATGACCAGCGAAAACGGCCTGTCGATCGAGATGCTGTCGGCCGCCGAGGAGCAGCTGGCCGACAAGCTGGGCATCGAGTACGAGACGCTGACACCCGATCGAGTGGTCGCCACCATGCCGGTCGCGGGCAACCGCCAGCCCTACGGCCTGCTGCACGGCGGCGCGAACGCGGCGCTGGCCGAGACGCTGGGCTCCATCGCCGCCGCGCTCAACGCGGGCGAGGGCCGCATCGCGGTCGGCCTGGAGCTGTCGTGCACCCACCACCGCGCGGCCACCGCGGGCAAGGTCACCGGGGTCGCGACGCCGGTGCACCGGGGCCGCTCCACGGCGACCTACGAGATCGTGATCACCGACGAGCAGGACCGCCGGACCTGCACCGCGCGCCTGACCTGCGTGCTCCGCGACCAGCCCCCGGGCCGGTGACGCGACGGAGCCCGTGAGCGCGGCGGCTCACGGGCTCCGGTTCACGTCCTCAGGAGAGGTTCTCCAGCACCGCTTCGGCGACAGCCTTCATCGTCGTGCGGCGGTCCATGGCGGTGCGCTGCAGCCAGCGGAACGACTCGGGCTCGGAGAGGCTGTGCTTGCTCATCAGCAGGCCCTTGGCACGCTCGATCGTCTTGCGCGCTTCGAGCCGCTCGGTGAGGTCGGCGACCTCGGACTCCAGCGCCTGCACCTCGGTGAACCGGGACACCGCCAGCTCGATGGCCGGCACCAGGTCGCGCTTGGCGAACGGCTTGACCAGGTAGGCCATCGCCCCCGCGTCGCGCGCCCGCTCCACCAGGTCGCGCTGGCTGAAGGCGGTCAGGATGACCACCGGCGCGATCCGCTCACCGGCGATGTTCGAGGCCGCCTCGATGCCGTCCATCTTCGGCATCTTCACGTCCAGGATCACCAGATCGGGGCGCAGCTCCTCGGCGAGGCGAACGGCTTCCTGCCCGTCCCCGGCCTCACCGACGACCTGGTAGCCCTCCTCCCGGAGCATCTCCACCAGGTCGAGCCTGATCAACGCCTCGTCCTCGGCCACGAGTACGCGACGTTCGACGGGCTTGGCCTCGCGTGTGTCCTCGGTAGCCGGCGTCGTCACCGGGGTCCTCCATAGAGCTCGGGTTTCCAGTGCGATCTGCACCGGAAACCGCAGAATACCGGTCCCGACTTGACGTCGAGGTTAACCCGCGACGTGACCATTGCGACATCACGCCGAGCGCCGCCGCGGCCGCACGAACAGCACGTAGACCAGCAGGATGCCCGCCAGGCTGATCAGGCTGAGGGTGAGCTGCGAGCGGACTTCCCCGATGGCTCCCATGGTGACGATCACAGCCGCGATCACCACCAGCGTGGCCCACGTCAAATAGGGGAAGAACCACATCCGCAGCTTCAGCCGCTCCGGCGCCTGCTCCTCCAGCCGCCGCCGCATCCGCAGCTGCGAGGCAGCGATGATCGCGTAGATGAACAGCGCGACCGCGCCGGCGGAGTTGATGATGAAGTAGAAGATGGTGTCCGGTGAGACGTAGCTGGCCGCGACCGCGACGTAGCCGACCAGAGTGGACAGCAGGATCGCCTTCCACGGCACTCCGCGCCGGTTGACGTCGCGCACCCAGGCCGGCGCGAAACGCCGCCGCTGCAGGGCGAAGAGCATCCGCGAGGCGGTGTAGAGGCCCGAGTTGAGCACCGAGATCACCGCGGTGAACACCACCACGTTCACCACGACCTCCGCGCCGGGCAGGCCGAAGCGGGAGAACGCCGCGGCGTACGGGCTGCTGTCGACCGGGATCTGCTGCCACGGGGTGATCATCACCAGCAGCGCCACCGAGCCGACGTAGAACAGCAGCACCCGCCACACCACGGCCTTGGTCGCCTTGGCCACCGAGCGCTCGGGCTCGTCGGATTCGGCCGAGACGATGGTGACGATCTCGGTGCCGAAGTAGGAGAAGATCACGATCACCACGCCGTGCAGCACCGCGAACCAGCCGTTGGCGACGAATCCGTCGCGCGCGATGTTGCCCACCGAGAACTCCGCGCCCGGCCACAGCCCGAGCACGAACACCGTGCCGCACAGCAGGAAGATCACGATGGTGATGACCTTGATGGAGGCCAGCCAGAACTCGGTCTCGCCGAAGGAGCGCACGGAGACCAGGTTGGTCGCGGTGAGCGCGAACATCAGCACCAGCGACAGCACCCACTGCGGCACCACCGGCACCAGCGGGTTGAGCAGTTCCGCGCCGACAACGGCCTCGAAGGCCACCACGCCGACCCAGTAGTACCAGTAGAGCCAGCCGATGGTGAATCCCGCCCAGTCGCCGAGCGAGGTGCGGGCGTACTCCATGAAGGACCCGAGCGTCGGCGCGGCGGTGGCCATCTCGCCGAGCATCCGCATCACGAGCACGACGAGCAGCCCGCCGAGCGCGTAGGACAGCACCGCCGCGGGCCCGACGGTGGAGATCACCGCGCCGCTGCCGATGAACAGGCTGGCGCCGATGATGCCGCCGAGCGCGATCATCTGGAGGTGCCGGTTCTTCAGGCTCCGCCGCAGCCCGGCGTCGTCGTGCTCGATCGCGGTTTCGTCGACCATCACAGCCCCCGTCCGACCGGTGACCCTCGGTTGAGCTGTGAACCTAACTCGCGTTGATCAGCGCCACCAGAGTCCCGAACCGGGAGGAACCAGGCCGATCGGTCGCACCGGACCGTAGCCGCGCCATCACGTTGTGCATTACTCAGCGTGACTTACTCCATATATAACAGTTCGATCTCACTCGTATGGGTAGCTTGAGCTGGCATGAAGACCCCGACTCTTCGACGCTCCGTAATCACCTCTACCGCACTGCTGATCGGCATCGGCTCCGCCGCCTGGGCCCCCGCGGCGATGGCCTCCGGCTCGATCGAGGACCAGGTCGTGGCCCTGGTGAACCAGGCCCGCGCCGAAGCGGGCTGCAAGGCCGTCAAGGTGGACGCCCGGCTCACCAAGGCCGCCGCCGAGCACAGCGCCGACATGGCCGGCCGCTCCTACCTCGACCACACCAACCCCGACGGCGAGTCCTTCAGCCAGCGCATCAAGCAGGCCGGGCACCCCTCCCCCGGCGCGGAGAACATCGCGCAGGGCTACAAGAGCGCCGCGGAGGTCATGGACGGCTGGCTGAAGTCCGAGGGGCACAAGGCCAACATCGTCAACTGCTCGATGAAGACCGTCGGAGTGGCGGTCAACGGCGACTACTGGACCCAGGACTTCGGCCGCTGATCCTGGGACGCCGAGTTCCTGCGCCGCGCGATCACCGCGCTCATGCGTCCCGGAAGCCGGTCGTGAGCACCTCCGACCTCACGGCCCCGGCCCTGTCCGCACGCCGCCGCTGGGCGGGCCTCGGCGTCCTGTCCGCCAGCCTGCTGGTCATCGCGATGGACATGACGATCCTCAACGTCGCGCTGCCCAGCCTGGCCGCCGATCTGCGGCCCGGCGCGGACCAGCAGCTGTGGATCATCGACGTCTACTCGCTGGTGCTGGCCGGGCTGCTGATCCCGATGAGCAGGCTGGCCGACCGGTGGGGGCGCAAGAAGCTGCTGCTGAGCGGGTTCGCGGTCTTCGGCGGCGCGTCGCTGCTGGTGCTGGCCGCCGACACCGCGGGCGCCGTGATCGCGGTCCGCGCCCTGCTGGGCGTGGGCGGCGCGATGATCATGCCGACCACGCTGTCGATGATCCGCTCCCTGTTTACCGATCCCCGCGAGCGCGCCACCGCGCTGGGCGTGTGGGCGGCGGTCTCCTCGCTGGGCATGGCGGTGGGCCCGATCGCGGGCGGCCTGCTGCTGGAGCACTTCTCCTGGCACGCCGCGTTCGATGGCCGTCGGTGCCGCGATCGTCTCACCGCTGGCCCCGACCGTGGCCGCGCGCATCGGAGCCCGCACGACGGTGGCGGGCGGACTGGCGGTGGCGGGCCTGGGTTTCCTCAGCCTCTACGCGCTGCCCCCGACTTACCCCGTGGTGCTGCTCGCCCTGACCCTGCTGGGCGTCGGCGCGAGCTCGTTGGCGATCGCCTCGGCGATCATCATGTCCGGCACCCCGCCGGAGAAGGCGGGAAACGCGGCGGCAGCCGAGGAAACCGCCTACGACCTGGGCAACGTGCTGGGTGTGGCGGTCCTGGGCAGCGCGGCCTCGGTCGCCTACCGCGCGCACCTGGAGGCCGGTGTCCCGGGCGTTCCGGTCGGCGCGGAGGAATCCCTGGGCGCTGCTTTGGAAATCGCGGCGGAAACGGGTACGCCGGAACTCGCGGCCCGAGCCGAGGAGGCGTTCACCAACGCCCTGGCCCAGACCGGCCTGTTCGGCGGCCTGATCATGATCGCCACCGCAGTCGCGGTCTTCCTCCTGCTGCCCAAGAACACCGGCCTGGACGGAAACCACTGAGCGATGCGGGCTGCGGACTCAAAATCCGTCCGGTCATGGGTTCACGCGGTGGAAGCCGCTCGGGCGGACTCCTCGGCCAGCAGTCGTGCGAGGTACTCCAGTTGCGGCGTGGTGCGGTCGGTGCGCCAGATCAGTCCGAGCTGCGATGTTCCGCTCAGTCCGGTGACCGGGACGCAGCGCACGTCGCGGCGGGTGCTGCGCTCGACGAACGGGCGGCACAGGAGCATCGCGTGCTCGCTGCCCGCGACGAGCGTCAGGCCTTCCTGCAACGTGGAAACGCTTGTCGTGGAACGGAGTTCGGTTCCGGACGGCGTCGTGGGAGGAACCTGGGCTTCGGTCCAGTAGTCGGGCGCGTCACCGGCGGAGGAGATGAGGTCGACCGCTGCCAGGTCCTCGACGTCGAGGAACTCGCGCCTGGCGAACGGGTGTGTCGCGCCCACCGCCAAGTACTGGTCCTGCGGTGGGAAGCGGAAGCCGACGGTGAGCCGCTCGTCCTGGACCGGCAGCAGCGCGACAGCGCAGTCGACGGCGCCGTCGAGCACCGCGGAGAACGGCGATCCCAGCGGGATCTCCTGCACCACAACGGAAATCGGGTAGCGCACCCGGAATCGGCGCAGTGCCTCGGTGACCTCTTCGTACGCACTGCCCTGGAATCCGATGCGCAACTCGGGCAGCCCGCCGCGCTTGGCACGATCGCGCGCCTGCCCGACCACGCCGACCAGCTGCGCGTAGGCGGGGCCGACCTCGCTGACGAATTCCGCTCCGAACCTGGACAGCTCGACCCGCCTGCTGGTTCGCTCGACGAGCTTGGTGCCGATGCGCCGTTCGAGAGCGGCGATGAGCTGGCTGACGCGGCTCTGCGAATACCCCAGGCGACAGGCGGTCCGCCCGAAGTGCAGTTCCTCGGCCAGTACGAGCAGGCACTCGATCTCCCGCGCGGGAAGCTGATCCATCCCGTCATCCCCCTCCATCGATGAGCCTAGCTCATCGATCGTGCAGCGAATCGCTGTTGTTCGGCCTCCTGGGCGTTGTTCGAATCAGGACGTGAACACCCCACTGGAAACCGACCGCGCCCCGCTCCGGCAGTGGCTGGCCGTCGCGGTCCTGTCGCTGTGCACGTTCATCGTGGTCACCTCGGAGATGCTGCCGGTCGGCGTGCTGACCCCGATGGCGGGCGGGCTCGGCATCACGCCGGGCATGGCCGGCTACAGCCTCACGATCACCGGCGTGGTGGCCGCGATCGCAGCCCCGATCGTCCCCCGCGTGCTCGGCACCCTCGACCGGCGCACGGTCCTGGCGGTGGCGATGGTGCTGCTCGCCGCGGGCAACGCGCTCACCGTGCTCGCGCAGGACTTCGCGGTGCTCGTCGTGTCCCGCACCGTGCTCGGCATCGGCATGGGCGTGGTCTGGTCACTGGCAGCGGTCGTCGCGCCCCGCCTCGTCACCCCGCGGCACGCTGCCCTCGCGGTGTCGCTCGCGGTGAGCGGCGTGGCGGCCGCCTCGGTCATCGGCGTCCCGCTCGGCACGCTCATCGGCGACGCCTTCGGCTGGCGCAGCGCCTTCGGCGCGCTGACCGCCAGCGCGCTGCTCCTCGCCGCGATTCTCCTGATCTCGCTGCCGAAACTCCCGAAGCCGACCGCTTCTGCCACCTCGTCGACCGGCGGTCGGCCGCTGCTGCGCACTCCGGCGGTCGTCGTCGGACTGATCGTCGTGGTCTTCCTGGTCACCGCGCACTTCGCGGCCTACACCTACATCCGCCCGGTCCTGGAGAGCAGCACCGGGATCAGCGCGGCCTCGATCGCGGCGATCCTGCTCGCCTACGGAGTCTTCGGTCTCATCGGCAACTTCGCCGCCGGAGCCCTCGCCGCCAAGCGCTCCCGGGCGACGGTCGTACTGCTGGCGTTCGGCATCCTTGTCGCCATCACGATCCTGGCGCTGTTCAGCGCAGTGGCCGCCATCGCCATCGCGGCCATCGTCGTCTGGGGCTTGGCCTACGGCGGACTCTCGGTCGCGGGCCAGATCTGGATGACCCGCGCCGCAACGGGCAACGAGGAGAACGTCACCGGCCTATACGTCGGAGTCTTCACGGCCTCCATCGCTCTCGGAGCCTTCCTCGGCGGCACGGTGTTCGAGATCGCGGGCATGACACCTCTCCTCTGGACGGCCGCAGCACTCGCCCTCGCCGCCCTCGCCACAGGACTGCTCGGCCCGGGCCCGTCGACGATCACCTCCGAACCTCGAATCCCGGAGAAGGTTCCCGCCGCATGAGCGGAATCGTCCACTTCGCAACCGAACTCCTCGCGGGCTGACCGCGGGTTCCGGGCGGCGATCACGTGCTGATCGCCGCCCGGCGGTGTCTCCGCAGGAGCCCGCACCCGTGCCGCGCGCACTTTTCGAGCCGAACGAGCACCGCGCGGGAAATTCGAGCAAACGCGATCACGTCGACTCGCTGCTCGATATGATGTTGCTCTCATTCGAGGCGCGTGGCGGCGTTGGGAGGGCTCGTGGGGGACTCCGATGAGACGCGGCTGCGACAACTGGTGGCCGAAGCGCTGGAAGTGCGTTCAGCACCGGGCAAGCCGCCGGTGCTGAGCCTGTGGGGCGCCTCGGGAACCGAGCTGCCCGAAGCGCTGGAAACGCTGTACAAGCGGTGGGGACCGATCGTTCCCGCTGCGCATGTGACCCGGGCGCAGCTGCACGGCGATTCGATGCTCGAAGTCCTGCTGCGCCTCACCGAGCAGCTGAGCCGCAGCGCGCGTTGGCGTTCGGCACCGCGGTTCCCGCGGTTCGCACTGGGTGTGCTGGCCAGCCAGGGAAAGCTGGAGAGCTCGTTGCCCGACGCCCGCCGCGACGAGATGATCAACCGCACGCTGGGCGGCAAACTCGGCGGCGGTCGCGCGCTCGTGAACTGGCTGAACCAGACCGGAACGGCGCTGGCCGAGGCCTTCGGCGTCCCGTCGACCGCCGCCGCCTGGGTGGGCACGGCCACCGGCTCGGCGGCCGGATACCTGCACCGCGCCCTCCTGCTGCGCGGAAAACCGCTGCACTGGTACCGCAACGAGATCACCAGGACCAACGTCGGAACCGGTGTCGACGGCTTGATCGAGCTGGCCCACAAGGCAGCGCTGCACCCAGACAACAAGGACGCCGTCGCACCGATCCTGTGCCAGGCCGTGCTGGCCGATCTCGCGGCGTGGCAGCAAACCCGGCCCAGCGTCTTCAAGCGGTCCCGGCGCTGCCTCATCGTGTTCGACAGAACCCCGCCGGAGCAGACGCCCTACCGCGTGCAGGGAAACGGGGTGCAGCAGGTGATCCGCGAGTTCGCCGAGCTCCGCACCACCGACTCGGGCCCCAGGACCAGTCCGGCGCTGCTGGTCGAAGGCGGTCCGCTGCGCCCGGTGATCCCGGGCCAGGCAGCCTCGCTGTGGCGCCCCAAGCTGATCGCGAACTCCCGCTACCAGGGCTGGGATCCGGCCCGCGGGGACGGTTGGAAGCTGCGCTACCCGCTGGTCTGGCGCCCAGCGGTGAACATCCGCGCCACGAGCCGGCAGCAGGAGGGCTCCTTCACGACTCAGGTCGCGCTGAGCCGGAAGCTGCCCGCCAACAGCAGTGCTGACCTGCGCCCGCTGGTGACCACGATCCGCCGCCTCACCGGCGATCATCCCGGTGCCACCGCCGTGCTGATGGACGCGATCGCGGCCCACGCCCACGAGCACGGCGGACAGCTGCCCGACCCGCGCGGCTTGTGCGAGCTCACCACCGCGGACCGGCGCTTCGACGAGTGGGTGATCGAGCTGGCCACCGCGCGCTGGCCGGCGGCCATCTGCCCCGGGGTGATCCGGTTCGCCCTGCTGCGCACGCTCACCGACGAGTGCACCGACCAGGTCTACGCCCCGCTCCGGAACAACGACACCGCCGCGTCGGCGGCCGACGCGAACGGCACCGGCGCGGGTGTCGGCAGCGACCTCGCGCAGTTCCTGTCACGGGACGCCTGGGTGGAGTACGACCCCGACGATCCCGCCGCCCCTCCGGTGATCCATCCGCTGCTGCGCCGCGCGGTGGCGCACCAGGTGGGAGCAAGGGCTTTCCGCCACGTCGTGTGGGAAACCTGGCACACCCAGGTCGCCGTAGCGATGCAGAAGTCCGATCCGGTCACCTCGCTGTACCACAAGCTCGCGGCCGGGAAGGTGGCCGACGTCGTCGACGCCCTGGAGGCGTGGCTCTGCGAGAGCACCTTGGGAGCCAAGGACTGGCTGGGCAGGCTCGAAGCGATCACCCAAGCCCCGCTCGCACGCGTGACGACGTCGCAGCCCGTCGTCGAGCACCACCACGAGCTGGTGTCCAGCGCTGGTGCGGTCGACGAGCCGGTGCTGGCCCGGCTGGTGCTGGCCATGCAGCTGCACAACGACCCGCTGGGCGATCCGCACCACAACATGTGCGCGGTCATCGCCCACGGACTGGCCGCACTGGGCGACAAGTACGGCCCGGCGGGCACGTTCCACGACCACGCCACGATCTACCAGGACTGCCACACCCGCTGGCGCAACTTCGGCGAATGAGGTCCCGGACATGACACCTCTCCGAAGATCCGCGAACGCAGACCAACCGGAACGACTGGGCTGGCCTTTCAGCGGTTTCACCACCGGTCTGATGGTGACAGCGGTGGCGGCAGCCCTGTTCCTCGCGTCGGTGTACTGGATCTACCCGCTGCTGCGCCCCTGCGGCGCGGGACTCACCAGCACCGGCGACGGTCAGTGCGCGGGCGTCAGCGACGGCTCGGCCCAGCTGCACCCGGATCCGGGCATCGCCGCGATCATGGCCGGCATCCACCGAGAGAACACCGCGGTGGAGCAGACCCCGTCGAACACCCCGCCGGTGACCATCGGGGTGCTGATCCCGCTGCCCAGCCCGGGAACGGACGACGACTACCTGACCGCGGTGCGCCACGACCTCGAAGGCGCCCAGCTGGCCCAGATCCAGGCCAACCACGCCCAGCTGATCGGGGACCGGCCGCAGGTGCGGCTGGTCGTGGCCAACAGCGGTGAGAACGCCCAGCACTGGTCCACGGCGGTCTCCGGGCTGATCGAGCGCGCCCCCGGCGGCAGCCACGACCAGCGGCTGGTCGCGGTCGTGGCCTCCGGGCGCTCCCTGGGAACCACCCGCGCCGCTCTCGACCGGCTCACGCAGGTGTCGATCCCGGTGATCGCGGCGCGGCTGACCGCCGACCAGCTCACCGACGCCCCGCCCTCGCCGAACGTGCCCCTGGCGCGGGTCGCACCGACCAACCGCGACCAAGCCGCGGCCGCTGCGGCAGCGGTCAAGTCCAGCGCCTCGACCGCGATGGTGATCCAGGACCGCAACCCGGCCAACATCTACGCCGACTCCCTCGGCAAGGCGTTCCAGGAGAGCTTCGCCGACTCCGCCCACGAGCTGGTGGGGAACGAAACCTTCGACGGCGGAGGAGAAGGCGTCGCCACCACCATGGCCGGTATCGTCCGCGACATCTGCGACACCCGCCCCGACGTGGTGTTCTTCGCCGGACGCAGCAACGACCTCAACACCCTCGTCCGAGCCCTGCCCTCCCGCAACTGCCCGCAACAGCCGGTGCGGATCATCACCGGCTCGGACGCGGTCGCCTTCGCCAACGCGGTCGCCCGCGACGAGCCCGGGCTGCGGGACGCGTTGAGCGCTCAGGTCACCGTCGAGTACACCGGCCTCGCCCACCCCGAGGCCTGGGACGCTGACCAATCCGCCTTCCCGCAGGCGTCGGTGACCGCGCTGCGCGGACCGTGCGACCAATGGTGCTATCCCCGCGTTTACCCCGGCCGCGACACCGCGGAAGAACTCGCGGACGGCGGCATCATCATCGGTTTCGACGCGGTGCTCACAGCGGTGACCGCCGTGCGCGACCCCTACGCGCCCAACACCACCCCCGGCGCGGTCGGCCAAGCGCTGGCCAGGTTGCACGGAGGAAACCTGGTCCGCGGCGCCAGCGGCTACATCTCCCTGTCCGCACAGGGCGAAGCCATCAACAAGGCCGTCCCCATCCTCAAGATCGGCCCGGACGGTGTGGTGAGCCTCGACAGGCTGAGCGCCCCCGCCGGCGAGCCCTGCAAACCCCGCACCTCACCCTGCTGAAAGCCCACCGCAACACGACACGTCCGGCCACGACATGAATGGCGGTCGGGTCCGCTGCGCCCACCCCATGCCGAGAAGGCGAGTTCGGGAGGTCGACCCGTGGCATACCAAAATGCAGGCCAGCCACACGTGGGCTGACCTGCACCAATATGTGCCCCCGGTGCGACACACGCAGCAATCACACCAGTTTTCGGGCCTCGTGACCTGCTGATTCGGGTGGAAGTCCCGCTCGCCATGGAGCGTCGCGCGAAGCGCGGTGAGCGTCGGTGAGGTGGGAAGGTGAGGCCGGATCGAAGGAGCGAGCTCCGTCCGCGGTGGATTCGGGATCCTGGGATCCAGTGGAGCGGGTGGTGACTGTGATCATGGGGTCGGTCGTCGCGTTGACCTTCCTGTTCGGGTTCGGCAACGTCCTTGGTCTTGCGTTGCGGCTAGGAGTACCGATGTACGTGGCGCTGCTGGTGGCTCCGGCGGTCGATTTCTCGGTGCTCGGGCTGCTGCTGGGTACGCGGCACCTCGCCCTACGTGGTGCGCAGCCGGAGCAGCAACGCCCGGCGCGGCGGCTGCTGCTGTTCGCGTCGCTGGTGACGCTGGCGTTGAACGTGGCCGAGCCGATCTGCGCCGGCCAGTTCGGCAAAGCCGCCTTCGATGCGGTGGGTCCGTTGCCGCTGATCGGCTGGGCGGAGGTCGGGCCGGGGCTGCTGCAAGCGATCTCGTCGGCCGGGACCCCGTCCAACGCTGAAGGACAGACTGCCATTGGCCTGACTGGTGACGGTGATGCTGTGTCGACAGCGTCGCGCACGGTGTCGGACAACGTTCCTGGTCAGCAGCTGGATGGTGACGATGTGGCAACGAGCGAAGCCGAGGAGCTCGTGTCGCGTGCCGTTGTTCTCGACGTAGAGCATTGGCTTCGGCATCGTCGGCCGATCTCGGCGGAGACGCTGCGTCGGGAACTCGGTGTGGGTTCTGCGCGTGCACGTGCGTTGGTGAAACGGATCCGATCTGGCCGTACACCCGTTAGTGAGCACTAGTGCACCTCGCTGGTTGGTGCTACCCAGCACGATCCGGTGCCCGACGTCGGCGGTCGCCTGAACGCGATTCTCGCCAATCCTGGCGGGTCGGCGCCACCGAACTACGTCCAGCTACTCACACCCGCGACCGCGTTGCGATCCTCGCCAGCCCCAGAGGGCTGTCGCCACCGCCCCGCCGGCGAGCACGCCGATGACGGTGATGAAGTTGTGATCCTCGCCAGCCCCGGAGGGCTGGCGAGGATCGCAACTCGATCGACTGGAGCAGCGCGACGAACTGGTCGCGGTCGGTGGCGCCAGCCCCAGCGGGCTGGCGAGGATCGCAACTTCTGCTGGCCCGTTGATGCCTCGCAATCGATGTTCTGAGGTTCTCGCCGTTGGGCCACGTCACGGACGCGGGCCGGTCGGCGCTGGTGGGGAACTCAACGAGCGCCTCGGCGAACGGCTCGACCGGCAGGCCCGAACCGGGCGGGAAGTCATCGTCGTCGAACTCGCAGCCTTCCGAAGTGGGGTCGCCTTAGGGATACGCCTTGTCCCGATCGGCCTCCTGGTAGGAGAGGTAGCCGAACCCGTCGCGGACGGTGGCGTAGACGTCGTGGTCGAAGAACCCGCGTTCGATGTCCCATAGCGGCCAGTCGCGGTGGATCAACCGCGCCACGTCAGCGGCCTCGTCGGCGAGCAGCTCGACCAGCTCGCGCACCTGGTCGCGTCCCTTCACGAGCAGGTGTGCCCCGCGTCCCACACCATCTTCGGTGAACACGGCCCAACATGCGTCGATGGTCACCGGCCCCTCCTTTGTCTCGGGTGCGGAGGTCGCCGTGGTGTTTGGCGGGGCGCCCGAGGGAATCTTGTTTCGTTCTCGGTGGGCCTTGAGCCGCGTCGCGACCGCTTGTATCTGTTGCCACAACGGGTTGAGCTCGGTCAGCGGATGCCGTGCGGCCACTTCGGCGATCACGGTGCGGCGGGCGTGCGATCCCAAGGCCACGACGAACGGCTCGCGCCTGGCCATCTCGAACGGGATGAGGCGAGTCAGCTCGCCGAGATGGCCAGGCGCGAAACGGCCCTCGGCCACGCGGACATGGCGAGTAATGACACACTGATGTTCCAACGGGGTTCCTGCCGTGCATCGATCTTGGTCGACGTTGTTCTAGCAGGAACCCCGTTACCTACCTCAGCGGGTTGACAACACCACCCACTCCCTAACTTCCCAGCATTGCGACTAGCCGAGCGGCGACGATGGTGCCGTTCGTGCGGATCATGCCGGCCACGGCCGTCGCCCTCGCGCGGGTCTCGGGCGTGAGCGCCGACTTGAGTGCGGTCGACAGGGACTCGAACGTCGGGTTCGGACCGTCGTGGGCCACGCCGACGCCCAGGTCGGCCACCCGGCTCGCGAAGTACGGCTGGTCGGCCAGCTGCGGCACCACCACCTGCGGCGAGCCCGCCCGGGTGGCGGTGGTCGTGGTGCCCGAGCCGCCGTGGTGCACGACGGCCGCGACCCGCGGGAACAGCGCCTGCTGGTTGATCTCGCCGACCGCGAAGCAGTCGTCCCGGTCGTCGATCAGCGACAGGTCGGCCCACCCGGCCCGCACGACCACGCGTCGGCCCTGCGCCCGGACCGCCTCGATGGCCGCGGTGGCGGCGTCCGGCGCGCCGAGCATCGGCATGCTGCCGAAACCCACGAACACCGGCGGGGTGCCGGCGTCCAGGAACGCCATCAGCTCGGGCGGCAGCGGGCGGGTGTCGGGCAGCAGCCACGCGCCGGTCTGCACGACGTCGAGGTCCGCTGGTTGCTGCCACGGGTCGAGCGTCGGGTCGGTGGCCAGCAACGGGCGGTCGCCGAAGACGTAGTCGCGGACGTGGTCCACCGGCGGCAGGCCCATGGTCGCCCGGTCGGTGTTGAGCCCGTCGCCGAACAGGGCGTTCACGCTCTCGGCGTCGAGGTCCCACAGCTGCCGGTTGTCGGTGACCTCCGGCGGGAACGGCCGGCCCGGATACGCGAGCGGCATGTGGTGCGGCGAGGGCAGGATGACCTTCTGGAGAGCCGCGAACACCGAGGGGATGCCCACCTTCTCGGCCACCGACCGCGCGCCGGCCGCGGCGGGCATCATGCCGGTCACCACCATCGCGTCGCAGTCCTGTGCCACCGGCAGGATCGCCTCGGTCTGGGCGGCGACGATCTGGGCGGCATGCTCGGGGATGGATGTGGGCGGCGGCGCCGACTTCGTGAGTTCCCGCGCCGACGGCCCGACCGGCACCAGCGGCACTCCGAGCCCGGCCAGCAGATCGGCGAACTCCTCGTCCGGCGGTGCGCTCATCAGCACCTCGACGCCCAGTTCCCGCAGCTGCGCCGCGAGCCCCGCCACCGGTTCGACGTCTCCCCGTGACCCATACGTCGACAACAACACACGCACTCCGCAACTCCCGTTTCCGCAGGTACTGGCTATGGAGCGTAGATTCTGCGGCACGACCCGGGTCTTGCGGCAAGCCCCCAGGTGCGCTATACCTTGGAAATGGAAGGAGCCTGCGCGCTCCTTCTTTTTTGTGGGCGCGACTTGACAGCGGGTGGAGAATAAAAAATCGGCGTGCCCTCCAGAAACCAATGGAGAACCCGCCGTTCTTAGTTTCAAGTTAACGCACAAACGCTGTCGCCGAACATGAACGAGGCCAGCCCGGGTCTCGTCCGCGGTCATCGTGGCGGCTTCCTTGATCTCGATGTGTCAGGCGACGTCGGGTACGAAGCCGCCGCGAGCCAGCCCGAGTTCGCGGGCACGCTGGGCGGCGGCGGTGTAGGCCGGGTCGGCCATACGGCCAAGGATGCTCCAGCCGAGCGTGATGGGCGACGACGCAGCCTGTGATCTCTCGCTTCGAGATGCCGGGGGTCGCTGCAGTTCCGACCTGGAGCTCAGCCTTGGGGATCCACTTGCCGGCGACTTTGCCGTAGATCCGGATCGTGCCCCAGGAACCGAGCGGGAGCGGAGGGCGAGCCATGATCATCTCCAAGACCATGGGTTTAGCATGGATGATCCAGGGTACGCCGAAACGCAGGTCGGGCCTCTGGATGGCCTGACCTGCGTCGATGCGTGCCCCCGGTGCGATTCGAACGCACACTGGACGGATTTTGAGTCCGCTGCCTCTGCCGTTGGGCTACGGGGGCTTGTGCTGGCCATCGTACGTGACCGGTGATCACCTGGTTCGGCAGCCCCCTGCCGCGTGGCCCCGGGGCTGGCGCGAGTCGACGGCGGGTAGCCCCCGATGCGACGGACGAGCGTGGACCGGGCTGGTGATGAATTCGGCGGTTCCGTAACGATTGCCGGGATTCAGTGGTCGGGGTTCGGTGATGTTCCTACTGTTCGTTCGTGACGTTGCCACCTGTTCAAGGTCAAGGCGAACAGCCCCAGGACGGGCGCCCCGAGCCGGAATTCCACGACGAGCAGTCGCACGTTCAGGGCGGCGAGTCACCCCTACCGCAGGCCGGTTCCCCGCACGCGCAGCACGGGCATCCGTTCGCGGCTCCACCGGTGCCCGCACAGGAGCTGACCGAGCCGCGTTGGCCGCGAACGGTCGAGATGGCGTTCTGGATCGCGATGGTCGTACCGCTGGTGGTCGGCACGCTGGACACCGTGTTCGCCTACCTGACGAACGATGTGATCGCCTCCGGCCTCGACGCCGCCCTGGCGCGGTACGGCGTGGAACCGGTGCCGGCCCAGGACACGGACTGGCTCTACACCGCCGTCATGTACCTCGTTCTGGTCGCGCTGTGGATCGCGTTCGGATTGCAGGTGCGCGCGGGCCGGAACTGGGCTCGCGTGACGCTCATCGTGCTCGCCGCGGTCTGGCTGGGCTTGGAACTGCTGAGCAGCCTCCTGACACCCGTCATCTACGCGGCGCTCGGGTTGCCGTGGGATCTCGGACTTCCCATCGGGTTGATCGTCATGACCGCGTTCGTGCGCGTCCTGGCTCTGACCGGCACCATCACGTTCATCGTCTTGGTCTGCCGCAAGCCGTCGAAGCAGTACTTCCAGGAGACCCGCTCCTTCCAGATGGCCCAGTGGCGCGCCCAGGAGATCCCCTGGCGGTGAGCACCGTCCAGGCGTGAGCGGCGGTGGACCGGTCAGTTCGCGAGCCGCACCACCGACTCGATGATCTCGGGCCCGTCCAGCAGGGCGAGATCGTTGTGGCCCGCGTTCGCAACGACCAGTTCGATCGTGCCGGGCCGTATCCGGGCCACGGCCCGGCTCTCCTCCGGGGGCACGATCGAGTCGGCAGTGCCGTAGACGACGGCGACCGGGCACCGGACGTCGCGCAGGTGCATCGCGAGCGGGTACCGGTCCCGGAGCAACGACCTCACGGGCAGGTACGGGTAGTGGCGCTGGCCGACGGAAGCGAGGTCGGTGAACGGTGACCGCAGCACCAGCCCGGCCGGTTCGTGCTCGGACGCCAGCTCGGTGACAACGGCCCCACCGAGGCTTTCGCCGTAGTAGACCAACCGATCCGGTCGCAGGCCGGCATCCTCGACGAGGTAGCGCCGCGCCGCGCGGACGTCCTTCGCCAATCCCGCCTCGCTCGGGTCGCCCGGGTTGCCACCGTAACCGCGGTAGTCGAACAGCAGCACCGCCAGTCCGCGGTCCGCGAGCGCGTCGGCCAGCGGAGCCCGCAGCGACCGGTTGCCCGCGTTGCCGTTGGCGACCAGCACACCCGTACCGCGCTGCTGGCCGCGGGCAGGCACATACCAGGCACCCAGCTGCAGCCCGTCGCTCGTGCGCAGCACGACCTCCTCAGCGCCCCTGAGCACCGCGGCAACCGGCGGCGGCTGACCGAACGGGTAGTAGATCAACCTGCGTTGGAACGCCCAGACCGAGCCCAGGACCACGGCTATCACCAGCACCACGACGAGCACGACGCGCAGCACACCTCCCAGTGTGCGCGACATCGCGCCGGGTCGGCTGGCGTGAACCAACCGGGCGACCCACCCAGGTCGGCTGAGCGTGGTGACCTCTGCGGGAATGCCGTGGAGATCAGTCCGCGGCTGCTGGGCTCTTCCTGCGAGCGTCGGCGCGGTTGCATGATCCTTCTCATGGAAATCACTCGTACCGCGGTTGTCACTGGTGGGGCGCACGGCATCGGGGCCGGGATCGCGCGCCGGTTCGCCGCTGACGGGCTCGCCGTGGCCCTCGTCGACATCGATCGGGAGCGCGCCAGCAGTACCGCCGAGGAGATCAACGCCTCCGGCGGCCGGGCCATCGCCATCGGTGCCGACATCGCCGATCCGGACGCGGCCACCTCCGCCGTCCACACCGCTGCCGAGGAGCTGGGCGGCGTGGGCGTGCTGGTCAACAACGCCGGGTTCGCGCGCGACTCGGTGCTGCCGGAGATGACCCGCAAGCAGTGGAACGACGTCATCGCCGTTCACCTCGACGCCGCCTTCCACACCACCCAGGCCGCGCACTCCTACATGCGGACGGCCGGTTGGGGCCGCATCATCAACATCTCCAGCATCTCAGCGCTGGGAACGCCGGGGCGGGTGAACTACTCCGCGGCCAAGGCCGGGCTGCTCGGCTACACCAAGGCCCTCGCGCTGGAGCTGGCTCCCGACGGCATCACCGCCAACGCGATCGCGCCGGGCTTCATCGTCAGCGACATGACCGCGGCCACCGCCAAGCGGCTGGGCCGCGACTTCGAGGAGCACCAGCGGATCGCTGCCTCCTCGATCCCGGTCGGGCGAGTCGGCCAGCCCGAGGACATCGCCCACGCCGCCGCGTTCTTCGCCCACCCCGACGCCGGGTTCATCACCGGGCAGGTGCTCTACGTGTCCGGTGGCGTCCACGGGTGATGCTCGCGCGCCCCGGTCATCGTTGGCGGCCGGGGCGTTCCGGGAGGAGTTCGGCGAGCAGGGCGCGGACCCGTCGGTCGATGTCGTCGCGGATCGGGCGGACTTCGTCGATGGGTTTGCCCGCCGGGTCGGTGAGTTCCCAGTCGAGGTAGCGCTTTCCCAGGAAGACCGGGCAGGCGTCGCCGCAGCCCATGGTGATCACCACGTCGGCCTCTTCGACCGCGTCGGTGGTGAGCTTCTTCGGGAACTCCCGGGAGAGGTCGATGCCGAGTTCGCTCATCACCTCGATCACCGCGGGGTTGATGGCGCCGGCCGGTGCGGATCCGGCTGAGCGGACGGTGACCCGGCCCTGGGCGTGGTGGTGCAGCAGGGCTGCGGCCATCTGCGAGCGGCCCGCGTTGTGCACGCAGACGAACAGGGCTTCGGGGATGGTGGGCACAGCGGCTCCTTGGGTGTCACGAGGTTGCGAACCAGCGGCGGGCGGCGAGCGAGACGTAGACCAGGCCGACGAGCACCGGGACCTCGATGAGCGGGCCGACGACACCGGCGAGGGCTTGGCCGCTGGTGACGCCGAAGGTGGCGATGGCCACCGCGATGGCGAGTTCGAAGTTGTTGCCCGCGGCGGTGAACGACAGCGTCGCGGAGCGTTCGTAGTTCAGGCCGATGACTTTGCCCAGCGCGAACGAACCCGCCCACATGACGGCGAAGTAGACCAGCAGCGGCAGTGCGATGCGGGCGACGTCGAGCGGGTTGGACGTGATCGCGTCACCTTGCAGCGCGAAGAGGACGACGATGGTGAACAGCAGGCCGTAGAGGGCGACGGGACCGATCTTGGGCAGGAACCGCTCCTCGTACCACTGGCGGCCCTTGGTGCGCTCGCCGAGCTTGCGGGTGAGGAAGCCGGCGACCAGCGGGATGCCGAGGAAGATCAGCACGTTCTTCGCGATCTCCCACGCGGAGACCTCCAGGCCGACCTGGGGCAGGCCGAGCCAGCCGGGCAGCGCGGAGAGGTAGAACCAGCCGAGCCCGGCGAAGGCGATGACCTGGAACAGCGAGTTCAGCGCGACGAGCACGGCGGCGGCTTCGCGGTCGCCGCAGGCGAGGTCGTTCCAGATGATGACCATGGCGATGCAGCGGGCGAGGCCGACGATGATCAGCCCGGTGCGGTACTCGGGCAGGTCAGGCAGGAAGATCCAGGCCAGCGAGAACATCAGCGCGGGGCCGAGGATCCAGTTGAGCACGAGCGAGGAGATCATCAGGCGCTTGTCGCCGGTGACGGTGTCGAGCCGGTCGTAG
Source organism: Saccharopolyspora antimicrobica (assembly GCF_003635025.1). GTDB lineage: Bacteria > Actinomycetota > Actinomycetes > Mycobacteriales > Pseudonocardiaceae > Saccharopolyspora > Saccharopolyspora antimicrobica. The sequence goes on from NZ_RBXX01000002.1 coordinate 329,508, forward strand.
CGGACCTTGGCCAGCACCGGGTACATCATCACCAGCAGCCCCAGGGCGATCGGGAGCGAAACCCCGTCGAGCTGCACGGAATCCAGCGCGGATCCCAGACCTGGGATCCAGCGTCCGGCGAGCAGGCCGAGCACCATCGCGGCGCCGATCCACACCGGCAGCAACCGGTCCAGTGTGGACAGCTTCACCACCACTGCCCTCTCCACGGTCTGGTTCACGCCGTCACCGCCTGCGCGGGCAGCAGCGACTCGGCCAGCAGCTTGAGCGCTTCGGGACGGGCCTGGTAGTAGATCCAGGTCCCGCGGCGGTCGCCGGTGATGAGCCCGGCTTCGCGCAGCACCTTGAGGTGGTGGGAGATCGTCGGCCCGGACAGCTCGAAAGCGCCGGTGAGGTCGCACACGCACGCTTCGCCGCCGGCGTGGGAGGCGATCAGCGACAGCAGGCGCAGCCGGACCGGGTCACCGATCGCCTTGAACGCCTTGGCCAGCTCCGCCGCCTGCTCGGCGGTCAAGGGCTCGCGCATCACCTGCGTCGAGCAGGCGTCGACGATCGGCAACTCGTGTTTCGACATGGATCTAATTTGACAGCCATCGATACAGGACGCAAGCTCGGTGGCGGCTTCCCCGCGGTGGTGTGACCGGTAACTCGGGGAGGTCGTGGAGTCGGGAGGCGCGGGTGACCGAGGTTCGGGACGTGGTGGTGATCGGTGGTGGTCAGGCCGGTCTGGCGGTGGGGTACTTCCTGCGGCGGGCGGGCGTGGACTTCGTCGTCCTCGACGACCAGCCCGGGCCCGGCGGCGCCTGGCGGCACTGCTGGGACTCGCTGCGCCTGTTCTCCCCCGCCGAGTACAGCCCGCTGCCGGGCTGGTGGATGCCCCGGCAACCCGGCGAGGAGTTCCCGACGGCCGAGCACGTCGCCGGCTACCTAGCCGCTTACGAACAGCGCTACGACCTCCCGGTGCGGCGGCCCGTGCGGGTGCGGGGCGTGCACGATGCGGGCGCGTGGTTGGCGGTGCAGACCGACCAGGGCGCGTGGCGGGCGCGGATCGTGATCAGCGCGACCGGCACCTGGGGCACTCCGCACCTGCCGTCCTATCCCGGTCAGGAACTGTTCGCGGGCCGGCAGCTGCACACCACCGACTACCGGTCTCCGCAGGAGTTCGCCGGTCAGCGCGTGGTGGTGGTCGGCGGTGGCAACTCCGCCGCTCAGATCCTCGCGGAGGTCTCCACGGTCGCGGCGACGACGTGGGTCACTCGCCGGGCGCCGCGGTTCATGCCGGACGACGTCGACGGGCGGGTGCTGTTCGACGTGGCCACCCAGCGCGAGGCCGCCCGCCGCGCCGGGCTCCCCGACAACGGCGGCACCAGGAGCCTCGGCGACATCGTGATGCTGCCCGCCGTCCGCGACGCCCGCGACCGCGGTGTCCTGCGCGCGGAGCCGATGTTCGGCCGGCTCACCGAAGGCGGTGTCGGCTGGGACGGCGTCCGCGAACTCGACTGCGACGCGATCATCTGGTGCACCGGCTTCCGCCCGGACCTCGGTCACCTCGCACCACTGGGGCTGGAGGTGGACAACGGCGTGGTGCCGACCGAGGGAACCCGTTGCCTGCAAGAGCCGCGACTGCACCTGCTCGGCTACGGGGACTGGACCGGCTGGGCCGCGGCCACGCTGGTCGGCGCGAGCCGGATCGCGAAGACGACCGCGGCTGCGATCGCCGAAGAGCTCCAGCGCGACGAAGCCGCCGGTTAACCCGCGCGGGACGGCGGCGCGGTCAAGCCGATGACCTCCGGCGCGGCGCAGCAGCCGCCCTTCTCAGCTTCAGGCTCGTCGAACAGACCGGCGCCGCCGCACACCCCGGTTTCGGGGAGGGCGAGCTCGACGCGTTCGGCGGCCTCGGTGTCGCCGGCGATCGCGGCGACGACGCTGCGGACCTGCTCGTAGCCGGTCATCGCCAGGAAGGTCGGCGCGCGGCCGTAGCTCTTCATCCCGACCAGGAACACCCCGGGTTCCGGGTGCGAGAGCTCCTTCGCGCCGTGCGGGTAGACGGTGCCGCAGGAGTGCACGTTCGGGTCGATCAGCGGCGCGAGCGCCACCGGCGCCTGCAGCACCGGGTCCAGTTCGAGGCGGATCTCCGACAGCCACGACAGATCCGGCCGGAACCCGGTCAGCACCACGACTTCGTCGACCGGATCGGTCCTGTGCCCGTCGAAGGAGGTCAGCACCAGGCGGCCGTCCCCGTCCGGCTCGACGGAGGCGGTGCGGAACCCGGTCACCGTCCGGACGCATCCCGCCTCGGCCGCCTGCCGGGCGCGCAGTCCGAGCGCGCCGCGCGCCGGAAGCTGGTCGGCCTCGCCGCCGCCGAAGATGTTGCCCGGCGTGCCGCGGCGCAGGACCCACACGATCTCCGTGCCCGGCGTTTCTTCGGCGACGTGCGCCAGCCCGACCAGAGCGGTCAGCGCCGAGTGCCCGCTACCGGCGATCACCACGCGCTTGCCCGCGAAGCGCGCTCGCACCTGCTCATCGGTGAAGTCCGGGACCTGATAGGTGATCCGCTCGCGCGCCGCGCGTTCGCCGAGCGCGGGCAGACCGTCGCCGCCCAGCGGGTTCGGCGACCCCCAGGTGCCGGAGGCGTCGATGACCGCCCGCGCCGTGATCCGCTCCTCGCCGCCAGCGGTGGTCACGTGCACGGTCAGCGGCTCGGTGTCCCGCCCGGCGTCGACCACGCGGTCCCGGCCCTGTCGCGCCACTCCGGCAACCCGCGCGCCCAGCCGCACCCGGTCGCCGAGGGCTGTTGCGAGCGGCTCCAGGTACTCCGAGGCCCAGTCCGCGCCCGTCGGGTACACCGCCGCATCCGGGCGCTGCCATCCCCGGGCTTCCAGGAGCCGGGCGGCGGCCGGATCGATCAGCTCCGCCCACCGCGAGAACAGCCGCACGTGGCCCCACTCGCGGACCGAGGCCCCGACTTCGCTCGCCGCTTCCAGCACGAGCGGTTCGAATCCGCGTTCAGCGAGGTGCGCCGCTGCGGCCAACCCGATGGGCCCGGCACCGACCACCACCACCGGCAGCTCGTCCACGAGTCACTCCTTTTATCGACGTCGTTCGATGAAGATGGACCGAATGTATCGATGGGAATCGATTGACGCAACCATCGGTCTGTGTCGATACTTGGGTCCATGACGACGCCCGAGACGCAGTTGCTGCCGACCGAGGCCGCGGCGACCTACGCGAGCTGGTTCGCCAGCCTCGCCGAACCCATGCGCGTGCGGCTGCTGCACGCCGTGGCCGCCGCGGGCTCGACCACCGTGGGAGCGCTGGCCGAGCTGCTGGGCATCAGCCAGTCGACCTGCTCCCACCACGTGCGCAAGCTCGCCGACGTCGGCTTCGTGGTGCTGTCCAAGCAGGGCACCACCACCCGCGTCTCGATCAACACCGCGTGCTGCACCGGCCTGCCGCACGCCGCCGAAGCCGTCATGGGCATGCTCGCCCGCCCCTGCTGCCCGGACAACCTCCCCGAGGACGTCACGGTCCGCGCCCTGGACGCCGCCGACTGGCCGGCGGTGCGGCGCATCTACGCCGAGGGCATCGCCACCGGCGACGCCACCTTCGAAACCGACGTGCCGCCGCGCAAAGCGTTGGAGAACAAGTGGATTCCGGCGCACCGGTGGGTCGCCGAGATCGACGGCGAGGTCGCCGGGTGGGCCGCCATCACGCCGGTGTCCAACCGGGACTGCTACGCCGGGGTCGGCGAGAACTCGCTCTACGTCGGCGAAGCATTCCGCGGTCGCGGCGTCGGAAAAGCCCTGCTGCACAAGCAGGTCACCGCCGCCGACCTGGACGGGTTGTGGACGCTGCAGACCTCGATCTTCCCGGAGAACCGCGCCAGCCTGGCCCTGCACTACTCCGCGGGGTTCCGCACCGTCGGCATCCGCGAGCGCATCGCCCAGCACCACGGAGTCTGGCGCGACACTGTCTTCCTGGAACGCCGCCGCACCTGCGACGACAACTGAGCCCCCAGGCGCGTTCTCTCACGACATCGACGCCGTCGTCTTCGCACGCCACGGTCAGCACCGCAGTCGACGTCGAATGACCACACCCCTCTCGACCCTCAGCGCGGTGCGAGGGGACCGCGATTTCGCGCGAAATCGTCGCCCTCCACAACTTTCCTGAAACGCGGATGGAACTCGGGCGTGTTGATGTAGCTTGAAGCGCCGGGCAGCGCGGATCACTGGACAGCGCTGCCGGGCGGCGGAGCACCGCAGATCAGCACTTGGCGCGCCGTCCTCGTGGCCAGTTGGACGTCGTTTCAGAACTGAAGGACGGGCGTGCAGGTTACGGTTTCGGCTGAGGAGAAACGACTTTCGCCGCGGCTTCGCTGGTTATCCCGGCACTCGGTGGCCATCGTCGCGCTCTCGGCAGCGGTGTTCGCCGTTCCGTCGTTGCTGCACTGGGCGTTGTCCGGGCAGATGGTCGTCGGCGACTTCCTCGACATCACCGTCTACCGGGCCGGTGGCGCCGCTCTGCTGCACGGGGAACCGCTGTACGAAGCCGATCTGCGCGTGGCCGTTGGCAACTTCCCCTTCACCTACACGCCGTTCGCGGCCGTGTTGTTCACGCCGTTGGCCCTGATCCCGGCGTGGCTGTGCCAAGCACTTGTCATCCCGTCGCACATCGCGCTCCTGGCCGCCGTGGTGTGGCGGTGCCTGCGCTGCATCGGGCACCTCCCGGATCGGGAGCTGCGCCGGGCTGCGGTGGCGATCACCGCTTTGCTGTTCGTGCTGGAACCGATCACGTGGACCATGTGGCTCGGGCAGATCAACCTGCTGCTGCTGGCTGTCGTGCTCTTCGACCTCACCGCTCGCGGCAGGTGGAGCGGAGTGGGGCTCGGCATCGCAACCGCCATCAAGCTCACCCCGGGGCTGTTCATCGTCTACCTGCTGTGCACGCGACGGTTCCGGGCCGCGGCTGCGGCAGCGATCACGGCGGCTGCCACCACCGGCGCCGGGTTCCTCATCGCCCCGGAGGACTCTGCGCGCTACTGGGGAGGAACGTTCCTGGACAACACCAGGTTCTCGGACACCGACGGATCCGGGAACCTGTCGATCAACGGCCTGATCGCCCGGCTCGTCGGCGTCGGGGACGCCCAACGACTGATGTGGCTGATCTGCGCGATCGCCGTGGTGGCGCTGGGGATCGGTCTGGCCGCCGTCGCGCGCGCTCGTGGTCACGAGCTGTTCGGGCTGGCTCTCTGCGGTCTGACCGCGACCGCCGTCTCGCCGTTCTCCTGGAGCCACCACTGGGTGTGGATCGCTCCGCTGGCCGTGCTCGCCGTCAGGTTCGCATCCCCCACCGCCATCGCCGGTCTGCTCGCGCTCACCTTCGCCTGGCCGGTGCACATCCTGTTCGGGCTCGACATCCACTTCCCGGTGCTCGGCATCAGCGCGGTACCACCGTGGCAGGGCGTGGAGATCGTCTACGGCAACGCCTACCTGCTCGTCTTCGTCGGAGCTCTGGCCGCCGGTTACCAGGTGCGCACTCCGGCCGGGAAGCAATTCCTCCCCGAGCCGGGAAGATAGATTCGCACGCCTTCCTCACCTTGGTGCCATCGGGAAGAAGATCGCTGTCGCCTCTGTCGTGCTGGCCGTCACTCGGGCAGCGGGCTTTCCAGGACTCGCAGTTGGCGTTCGATCCTCTCGGCGAGCTTCTCCGCTTCGTGCGAGGTCGTCGACTTGATCAGGTCGAGCGCCTTGCGCCACAGCGTGCCCGCCGCTGCTCGCTGGTCGCTGTGGAGGCGGACCTGGGCCAGGGCGTCGAGGGTTCGGGCCTGCCAGAACTTGGCCCGGAGTTCCTCGAACGAGTCCGACGCCCGCAGGAGGTACTCGTCGGCGCTGTTGAGCTCCTGCCTCGCCAGGTGCAGCCAGCCCAGTTCGAGCAGCACCCGGCCTTCGCCCAGGTGCGCGCTGACCAGCTGGCACAGCTCCAGCGCGCGGGTGAGGGCCTTCTCCGACTCCGGGTACTTGCGCTGTTCGGTCCACGTCGCGCCGAGCCCGCTCAGGGCGAAGACCTCGCCCACCCGGTCGCCCATCGGCAGCACCAGCTCCAGCACCTTGCGGAAGGCCTCCTCGGCCTTGCCGAACAGCTCCTGCTGCAGGTAGAGCTCGCCGTAGCGCTGCCACGCCTGGGCCTCGACGCGGCGGTTGCCGGTGCGGTGGCACAACGTCATCGACTCGCTGAGCGCCCGGGTCGCCTCGTCGAAGCGCCGCAGGCCCGAATGCACCTGCGCCAGGCTGATCAGCGTGTGCGCCTCCGCGACGAGGTCGCCGACTTCGCGGAAGCTCTCCACGGCGGCGGTGTAGCGCACCGCCGCGCTGTCGAACTGCCCGGCCATGCGGTCGGCGAAGGCCAGGTTGCGCAGCGCCAGCGCCTGCCCGTGCTGTTCGCCGAGCTCGGCGAACAGGCGCAACGCGTCTTCGAGGAGTTCGACCCCGGAATCGCCGCGCATCGTCTGGCGCAGCGATCCCAGCGAGCACAGGATGGCCGCCTCACCGCGGCGGTTGCCTGCGCGGCGGACGCATTCCAGGGCGCGCTCGTGCGTTTCCTGCCAGCGGTGCACCTGGCCGCGCGCTTCGAACAACGTCACCGACGTCAACGCCAGGTCCCAGCACTGCTCGTCGGCTCCCGTCTCCGCCGCTCGGTGCACCGCGGCGACCAGCCCCGCTTCTTCGGCCTCCAACCAGCTCATCGGCTCGGCCAGCAGCCGGTCCACCTGGTTCTCGGGGAGTTCCCAGCGGTAGCCGTCGCCGTGCAGCACGGTGTAGTCGCCGCCGTACAACCGTCGGTGCGCCTCGCGCACCAAGCCCAGGTAGGCGCCCAGCAGGCGCCGCTCGGCCGCCGCGCGCGCCGCCAGGTCCTCCTCGCGCAACCGCTCCACCGCGAAGATCCGGATCAGGTCGTGCCAGCCGAAGCGGGTGCCCTGCGCCGCCACCACGTCGACCAGCTTCGCCTCGATCAGCTCTTCCAGGACGTCGCCCGCCGTGCGCAGGTCGGTGTCCAGCAGCGCGGCGGGCACCCACAGCGCGAAGTCCGGCACCCGGCACAGGCCCAGCATCCGGAACAGGCGTTTCGCCTGCGGTGAGAGGCCGTCGTAGGAGATCGACAAGGTCGAGCGCACGTGCAGGTTGCCGTAGGCGATCTCGTCGAGCCGGCCCTGCTCGTCCTGCAGCCGCTCCACCATCGCCGACAGCGTCCAGTGCGGTTTGCCCGCCAGGCGCGCGCCGATGATGCGGATGGCCAGCGGCCAGTGACCGCACAGCTGCGTCAGTGCCTCCAGCGACTCGCTCTCCGCGCTCGCCCGCTCGTGCCCCACCAGCCGGGCGAGCAGGTTGCGCGCCTGCTTGCCCTCCAGGATGTCGAGGTTGAGCGTCACCGCGCCCGGCAGGATTCCCAGCGGCCGCCGGCAGGTGACGATCACCGAGCAGCTCGGGCTGCCGGGCAGCAGCGGCGTGATCTGCTCCTCCCCCGCGATGTCGTCGAGCACGACCAGCACGCGCCGCCCGCTCAACCGGCTGCGGTAGAGGTCCTGCAGCTCTTCCGGGTCGGTGGGGATCTCGCTGTCGCGCAGGCCGGTCGCGCGCAGGAAGCGGGCGAGGACGTCGGCGATCTCGACCGGTGCCGTCGTGCCGCGGAGGTTGACGAAGAGCTGGCCGTCCGGGTAGTCGTCGCACAGCCGGTGCGCCACGTAGACCGCGAGCGCCGTCTTGCCGATACCGCCTCGCCCGGCGATGCACACGATGCGCATCGTGTTCTCCGCCGCGGGGCCGCCGAGCTTCTCCTCGATGGCCGACACGGCGAGGCCGCGGCCGGTGAAGTCACCGATGGCGGCGGGCAGCTGCCGCGGCACGACCTCCTCGGCCCGGCGTGGCGGACCGGACGGCACGACACCGTCGATCTCGGGCTCGTCGGAGCCGGAGAGGATCACGGATTCGAGCTGTCGCAGCGAATCGCTGGGTTCGATGCCGAGCTCGTCGATGAAGTCCCGCCTGGCCTGCCGGTACGCCTCCAGCGCTTCGGCCTGCCTGCCCGAGCGGTGCAGCGCGACCATGAGGTAGGCGCGCAGCTGCTCCCGCCACGGGTGTTCGGCCACCAGCCCGGCCAGTTCGCCGATGAGCTCCCGGTGCTTGCCCAGCTCCAGTTCGAGCTCGACGCAGTGCTCGACGACGGCGATCTTCTTCTCCACCAACGCATCGGCCAGCAGCCGCGCCTTGCCCGAAGCCCCGGCCAGCACCTCGCCGCGCCACAGGGCCAGCGCGCGCCGGAACATCTCCGCGCCCTCGGCCGTCCGGCCCGCGGCGCCGTGCTGCTCACCGGCCCGCGAGTACTCCTCGAACAGCGCCGCGTCCACGCGCGAGGGATCGACCTGGCAGACGTAGCCGCCCGAGCGCGTCACGATCGACCGCGGCTCGCCGATCCCGGTGAGCATCTGGCGCAACCTGGACACGCAGATCTGGACCTGCTCGCGGGCGGTCGGCGGCGGGGCCTCGCCCCAGATCGCGTCGATCAGCTCTTCCACCGAGACGAATTCGTTGGCCCGCAACAGGAACAGGCCCAGCACGGTGCGCTGCCGGTACGCGGTCACATGCCGAACGGAATCACCCGCGCCGATTTCCACCGGTCCCAGAACCCGGAACACGGGACCGCCGTGGAAGTCGGATCCGCTCCCGCTCACGACCCCAAACCCCCTCGCCCGGTGACCATCGCGTCGCCCGCGCCGAAAGAATCGAACCCCAGAGCGGGCGAAAGTCGTCCTACCTGAACCAAGTAGGGATCGTATCGACTGGTCAACACCGCGCCATCGGCCAATCAGAGTGGAGTTCCCAAGGCGCGCAAGGGGATCGCCGAACGCCTCGGGAACGCTCTCGCCACCATCCAGCGCACGCCGATGCCCCGGACGTTGTATCGCGCAGCGATTCACCCCGGTCGCCCGTTCCGGTCGCGGAACGACGTGGGGAGGTCGATCACCGCTGGTCAACAGGGCCGGTGAGCCCCGGGAGACGCCACCGGTGGCAACGGCATCGGCCGTTCCCCGGGTTTTCCCGGAAAACCTCGCGATAGGAGTCCGCAGTGTGTGAAATCGCCTCTTCGGTAACAGAAAATTGACCTCTGATACCAGATCCGTTCATCGGTGCGCGTTCACCGGCCGCGGAGGAGGGCCACCAGGAAGTCCGAGTCGTCGGCGAACGGGCGCAGGTCCCAAGTGGACAGGAGCAGGTCGGGTTCGAATCCTGCCGCCGCCGCGTCCTCGAGGAAGGCCGGGAACTCGTAGCCGCGACCGGCGCCGAAACCGATCGCGGCCCGGCCGCCCGGTGCGAGGTGCGCGCGGAGCCGCTTCAGCACCTCGCCGCGGGTGGTCGGCGCGAGGAAGGTCATCACGTTCCCGGCGCAGACGATCGCGTCGAACGGGTCGGTGATGCCGCGAGCGGGCAGGTCGAGCTCGGACAGGTCGCCGACCAGCCAGCGCGGGCCCGGGTGGTCGTGCTCGGCGGCCTCGATCAGGAACGGGTCGACATCGACGCCGACGACGTCGTGACCGGCGTCGGCCAGCCAGCCGCCGATCCGGCCGGGGCCGCAGCCGGCGTCGAGGATGCGGGCGCGGCGCGGCACCAGGGCGTCCACCAGGCGGGCCTCCCCGGCGAGGTCGTCACCGGCGCGGGCCATCGAGCGGAAGCGCTCGACGTACCAGGAGGAGTGCCCGGGGTCGGCGGCGACCTTCTGCATCCAGATGCTCTGCTCAACCATGCCCGCATTCTCCAGCAACCCGCGGGTGCCTCGCCACGACCGGCATGCGGGCTTTCTCTCAGGGGGCGAGAGCCGGGCCAGGTGCGTGCGGCGAAGCCGGGGCGACCCGGACCGGCCCGAGATCGTGCGAGGTCAGTGCTCGGTGTTGCCCGCTGCGGCGATCTGGCGCTGCTTGGCCTCGTCGACGGCCGCCAGGACTTGCGGGGTCACCGTGCGCAGGAACGGCGGGATGGTGATCAGGACCGCCACGGCGAAGATGATGAACGCGGCTCGCATGCCGAAGATCTCCGCCAGCAGGCCGACGAGGCCGGCACCGATCGGCATCGCACCCCAGCTGAACAGCCGCGCCACCGAGCTGTAGCGGCCCATCATCTCCGGCTCCACCAGGTACTGGGCGATGGTGCGCGCGTTGACCACCCACAGCGTGCCGCCCATGCCGCCGAGGAACGCGCCCGCCGCCAGGATCCACAGCTCCGTGGTCAGCACCGGCGTCACCACCATCGCGAGGGTGCCGATGAGGTCGGCGAACAGGGCCCACCGGCGTCCGATGAGGCGGTTGACCGTGGTGACCGTCAGCGCGCCCACCAGGCCCCCGATGCCCAGCGCGCTCAGCAGCATGCCCCACTCGCGGGCGTCCAGGCCCAGCTCCGTGGTCGCCATCAGCGGCATCAGGGCCAGCCACGCGCCCCAGCAGGAGCACAGCACGGTCAGCACCAGCGCCATCAGCCGCAGCAGCTGCTGGTTCCACACGTACCGCAGGCCGCTGCCGATCTGGCGGCTCACGCTCTCCCGCTGCTCGTTGGCCTCGCGCGGCACGCGGAAGCGGCCGACCAGCAGCACCAGCACGACCGTGCCCAGCACGTAGCTCGCCGCCGTGGCGCCTAGCGCGAACGCGCTTCCGATCGCCACCAGCAGGCCGCCGACGAGCGGGCCGCAGAACTCGTTGCAGACCGTTTCCGCGCCGGTGATCCAGGCGTTGGCGCGTTCCCGCCAGTGCGGCCCGACCGCGGTCGGCGTCAGCGCCATCGCCGAGGTCAGCGCGATCACCTCCGCGATGCCCAGCACCGCGCCGCCGATCAGCAGCAGCGGGATGGTGATGCCGTCCGAGAAGTGGACGGACAGCAGCACGGCCAGCGTCAGCAGGCGCATGAAGTTGGCCAGCCACAGCAGTTTTCGGCGATCGAACCGGTCGACGAGCACACCCACGTGCAGCGCCGTGAGCAGCCACGGCAGCGTCAGCGTCAGCGATACCGCCGCCACCAGCCCGGGCGAGGAGGTCAGCGTGGTCGCCATCAGCGGCAGCGCCATCTTGACCACGCCGTCGGCCAGGTTGGTGATCGCGGTGAACACCACCAGGACCACCGTGTTGTGCGCGCTGCGATCGCGTGGCCGCGCCGCCACGTCCGGGGGCGCGTCTTCGACGAGTCGATCAGTCATCCGAACCACCTCGAAATAACCATCAAAGGCGTTTTGCTGGATACTATGCGGGCGCATCATTGCACACGCATCCGGCGAATGGGTAACCTGCTATCGAGTTGAGCGGTTATCGAAGGTCGGGGAGGTGCCCGGTGACCGATCCGTCGCCCCAGGCAGAGCTGATCATGGCCTTCGCCAACACCGTCGACATCGAGGAGCAGACCGACGCGCTCGCCGACGTCCCGGGCCTGGCCCGGTGGCTCACCGAGACCGGCTTGACCTCCTCGACGCCCGCCGTCACCGCCGAAGACCACCAGCGATGCCTGCGGTTCCGCAGCGGCGTCCGGGAACTGCTCGGCACCGAGGACCGGCAGGCCCACGTGCTCGCCGAAGCCGATTCGGTGCTGCGCGAGCTGCCGCTGCTGGTCTCGGCCACCGCCGCGGGCTCCGCCCTGCAGCCGGCACCGGAGCTGCCGACCGTTCCCCGCGCCTTCGGCGCCCTGGCCGCCGCGCTCGCCGTGCTGCTGATCACCGGCGAGAACGAGCGGATCAAGCGGTGCCCGGCCGAGGACTGCGGCTGGGTCTTCTGGGACAACTCGAAGAACCGCAGCCGGCGCTGGTGCTCGATGCGGGTCTGCGGCAACCGCAACAAGGCCCGCAGCTTCGCCGCGCGCAACCGCCGGTCACCGGAAGCCGACCGGTGACCGGCGGGCGCCCCGGCGCTCACGCCACCGACGCGTAGCCGCCGCGGTGGAACACCAGCGGGCTCCGGTCCGCTTCGCCCATGTGCACCGCCACGACCCGCGCCAGGAACAGCACGTGGTCACCTGCCCGGTGCGCGACGTCGACCTGGCACTCCAGCCCGAACACCGCGCCGTCGACCAGGGCGTTGCCCGCGCCGTCGACCTCATCGCCGAGCAGCCGGGCGGCGTCGCGGCCGCGCGGTCGTTCCCGGCGGCCGAAGGTCGCCGAGAGCTCCTGCTGCTCCGCGCTGAGCACGTTGATCGCGAAGCTGCCCGCGGCGTCGATCCGCGGCCGGATGCGGCCGTCCGCCCGCACTCCGACCAGCACCATGATCGGGTCGAGGGACACCGACACGACGGAGTTGGCGGTGATCACCTCCGTCTCGGCACCGCTGCCCCGCGTGATGAGCGCGACGCCGGTCGGGAACAGCCCCATGGCGCGCCGGAAGGCCTTGCTGTCCAGCGGGATCCGCACATCCACCTGAGCTGTCACCGTCATCGCCGCCCCGCGGTCGCGGCCAGGCTGCCGCCCAGCGCCTTCCGGTCGATCTTGCCGTTCGGGTTGAGCGGGAAGATCTCGAACGCGACCACCGTGCGCGGCACCATGTAGCCGGGCAGGCGGCGCGCCAACGCTTCGACGAGGACCTCGTCGTCGACGACCGCGCCGGTGTAGGCGGCGGCGAGCTGGGTCTCGCCGTCCTCGCCCTGGACCGCCAGCACGACGGCGTCGGCGACGCCGGGCTGGTCGCGCAGCGCGGCCTCGATCTCGCCCAGCTCCACGCGGTAGCCGCGGATCTTCAGCTGGTGGTCCAGGCGGCCGAGGTGCACCAGCTGCCCCTGCGCCACCGCCACCCGGTCGCCGGTGCGGTACCAGTGCGCGTCGGTCAGCGGCTCCGACCCGTCGTAGACCTCCGCCACGTCGCCGTCGAAGCGGACGAAGCGGCCGGTGTTGCTGGCCGGATCGACGTAGCCGGGGAAGCGCTGCGGCCCGCGCAGGCACAGCTCGCCGGTGTCGGCGGGCCGGCCGTCCTCGTCGAGCACCAGGTGCTCCAGGTGCGGGTAGGCGGTTCCTATGGGCACCGTGCCGTTGGCCGGGCTGGGCCACTGCGCCGGGTCCTGCGGCAGCCGGTACTCGGTGCAGGTCACCGTCATCTCCGTCGGCCCGTAGATGTTCTCCAGCACCGAGTTCGGCGCCGCCGCCTGCCAGGCCCGCGCCTGCTGCAGGGTGAGCGGTTCGCCGCAGAACAGGCTCCACCGCAGCGTCGGCATGGTGCCGGGCTTCAGCGCGCGCAGCCGCGCAGCCAGCGAGATCACCGACGGCACCGAGTTCCAGTGCGTGATGCGGTTGCGCTCGACGAACCGGACCGGCGACAGGACGTCGTTGCGGGTGGGCACGACGAGCGTGGCACCGGCGCCCCAGGCGGTGAACATGTCGTAGACCGACGGGTCGAAGGTGAGGTCGAAGGTCTGCGACAACCGGTCACCGGGCCCGACCTCGTAGCGGGCGATGACGTGCTCCAGGTAGGCGGTGACGTTGCGGTGCTGCAGCCGCACGCCCTTGGGCCGCCCGGTGGAACCGGAGGTGAACAGGATGTAGGCGAGGTCTTCCGGGCCCGCGGCCGGTTCCGGCAGCTCACGCTGCGGGCCGAAGCCGTTCTCCTCCAGTCGCAACACCGGGACGGGGAACTCCGCGTCCAGGTCGTCCTGCACCAGCACCAGGTCGAGCCCGGCCTCCTCGGCGATGGCGGTGTTGCGCACCGCGGGGAAGGACGGGTTGAGCGGGATCACCGCCGCACCAAGGCGCTGGACCGCGAGGTATCCCGCGTAGGCCGCGACGCTGCGCGCGGCCAGCAGCCCGACCCTGGCCGGTACCGCGCCGCCGTTGCGGTCGATGATCGCGCCCGCGATGCCCTCGGCGAGGTCGGCCAGCTCCGCGTAGGTCAGCGCTCTCCCGGCGACCTCCAGTGCGATTCCGCTGCCGTTCGCGGCCACCGATGCCGCGAACCAGTCGTACATCGTGGTCTTGTCGGTCATCCTCGTCACCCTCTCGCGGTCAGTTCTCGGGTCACCTCGGTCAGCTGCGCGAAGGTCTTGGCCACCAGGCCCGGCCGGGGCCGGGACCGGCGCGCCGAGTCCAGCGCGAAGCGCAGCGCTCTCGGCAGCTCGCCCCACGCGTCCAGCGCCGGCTGCGCCTGCTCCGCGGTGAGCAGTCCCGCCGCGACGAAGGAGGTCAGCTGGAAGCGGTGGTGGCGGGCGGCTGCCCACATGTCCTCGATGTGCGCCGCCAGGGACTCGGCGCCGTCGCGGAGGATGTGCTCGGCGACCACCTCCAATGTGGACGCTGCGTCGCCGGGCCATTCCTGCTGCGTCCCAACGGTGTTGGCCGTTCGGATCAGCCAGCGGTAGTGCTCGTACGGCGGCAGCGGGACCTGTTCGCCGAGCGCGTGCGCATCGCGGTTGCGGATGGACGGCGACGGGGCGGGTACGGGAGTCATGATCCGGCGCAGCTCGGCATCGGTGAGCCAGAGGTCTTGCGGGTGCTGCTCACCGGTCGGCAGCAGGGCCTCGAACTCGTCGACGACGTGCCAGGTTCCGTTCGACTGCCCGGTCAGGAGCACCCAGTGCGGTGCCTGCCCGGAGGAGTCCGGCGCCCAAGGCAGGAAGCCGGTGTTGGCGACCGCGAGCACGCGGCCGTGCGCCTCCAGCTCAGCGCGCAGCGCCGTCGCGCACTCCGCCCACTGCGCCGCGCTGTCGTAGGCCAGCTCGCCCCGGTCGATGCGTGCGTGATGGCTGAAGATCAGCCCGCCGTCGTGCGGCCGCACGCGCAGCCGCACCGCTTCGGCCAGCCGCCACCACACCTCCGGGTCCTCGATGGCCAGGTATGCGGCGAGACTGGCCGTGTAGCAGCTCAGCTCGGCCTGGCCGCGCATCGTCGCGGTCACGATCCCTCCTCTCCTGCCGGCCCGAAGGCACAGCTCAGCGGAACCTCCGAAGCTCCGCGCAGACTCACCCACCGGTAGCTGCCCCAGCTGCCGGTGGAGGCGCCCGGCGGCACGTCGATCGCCCACGGGCGGCCGCTGATGCCCTCGCCCGTGGCCTTCACGCACGCCTCCTGCACCGTCCACACCCAGGCGAATTCGAGAGCCCGGCGCGCGGACGGCAACTGCATGACCTGGTCGGTGTGGGCGCGCAGGCAGCGCCGCGCCAGTGCGCGTTCGAGCTTCTCCGGCGGGCCCTGCACGTCGACCCCGACCTCGCGGCCAGGGGCCACGCACACCGCGACGACGCCGCTGTCGTGCGACACGCTCATGCCCAGGTCCTGCTCGCCGAGCAGGTGCGGCTTGCCGTTGCCGGAAGCCGTCACCTCCAGCTCGGCGGCCTCCGGGTACAGCTCGCGCAGCATCGAGCGCAGCAGGCTCCGGCCCGCCAGGAACTCCCGCGCCCGCCACGCCGGCATGCCCGCGGTGCGCGCCAGGTCGGCGGGGTGCGCGCGGTCCGGAAGCCGCTCGATCGCACCCGTGCCCACCCAGGTGCGCTCCGCCACCTCGATCAGCCGGCCGTGCATGGCCAGTCGCTCGGGTCCAGTTCGGCCAGCACCACCACGGCGTCGTCGGCGACCGCCGATCGCACGACCTCCGTGGTGCCGCCGCCGATCCCGAAGATCGCGGCCTGCGCCCGCAACCGCTGCGCTCCGGTCGAGGTGAACCCCTCGGCGCCCTGCAGCTGCGCGCACTCGGCGAGCACTCTGTCCACAGTGGTGCCGACGGCCGCCTTCAGCAGGGCGGCGGCGGAGGTGTCGAACCGGCTCGCGATGCGGCCGCTGAGCTCGCGGGCCAGCGCGTCCAGCTGCCGCAGGTCGACCAGGCACGCCGCGAAGCGCTGCCGAACGCTGTCCAGGTCCCACAGCGTGCCCTGCTGGTGCGAGCGCACCGACAGGCCGCGCAGCGTGTGCTCCAGCGTGCGGCGGCACAGCGCCAGCGCCCACAGTGCACCGGCCAGCCGCTCGGTGGCGATGTGCCGGGCGAAGCTCGCCAGGCCGCGCCCCGGCCGGCCCACCACGCAGGACCGCTCCAGCCGGACGTCGTCGAAGGTCACATCACCGACGCCGGAACCGTGGAACAGGTCGGAATCCGCCGCCCGCACGGACACCCCGGGAGTTCCGGCGGGCACCAGGACCCAGGTGAAGTTGGTGAAGTGCCGACCGCTGCGGTGGCGGGCCAGGACCAGGAACTCGTCGGCCGTCACCGCGTTGGTGATCCACCGCTTGGTCCCGTGGAGCACGATCTCGCGCTCGCCGAGCGCCACCTCGGTTTCCAGGGCCGTCAGATCCGAACCCGAGCCCACGTCGGTGGCGGCCAGCCCTACGATCGCCGCTCCGCCCAGGGCCCGGCGCAGCGTCTGCGCGGGCCGGCCGTCGTCCCCGGCGAGCAGCGGCAGCACCGTGGCGAGCTGCACGCACACGGAAAGCGTTGTGCCCACCGGGAAACGCGCGTCCACCGCCGCGAGCACGCGCGCCAGGCGCGCCGGAATCACCCCGGCGCCGGGCGAGCCGTGCCGGTACACCTGCTCGATCAGGCCGGTCTGGCCCAGCGCCGCCCAGATCTCCCGCGCCGAGGCCGCCGGGGCCAGCTCGTCGAGGACCTTCTCCAGCGCGTCGAAGCCGGGCAGTTCGACCATCGGCTCCGGTGACAACGCCGCCTCAGGCAAAGCGCACCTCCGAGTCCATCAGCGCGAGCCGGCCGTCGGCGAGGTGCAGCCGGTCGTTGCTGTAGTTCAGGGCGGCGGATCGCAGGTCGCGCAGCGCCTGCTCCAGCCTGGTCGGCGAGTCCTTGAGGTAGCCGTGCCGCAACCCCACGGCGTCGACCAGGTCGTCGACGGCGGCGTGGCACTGCTCGGCCGCGGTGATCTTGAGCGCGTTGAGCAGCAGCTGGTTCCTCGGCAGCGACAGGTTCGAGGTGGTGCGCACCATCTCCTCGGTCCGCCACAGCAAGGCGTGCACGGAGTCCAGCCGCTGCCGGGCCTTGGAGAGCCTGGTCAGCAGCAGTTCGGACTTGACGTCGAACCGCTTGCGCCCGGCCGGGCTCCGCAGCAGCCGCAGCACCCGCGAGAGCGCTCCGGCCGCGGTGCCCAGCCACGCCGCCGACCAGCCGAGGTGCGCGAGCGGCCCGAACACCGAGCCGGCGATGTCCGCGAAACCGCCTGGCGCACCGACGATCTGGTGCGCGGGGACGGTCCCGGTCAGCTGCAGCGCGATGCTGTGGCTGGCTCGCATGCCCATCGGCTGCCAGTCACCGGAGGCGTCGGTGGTGAGCTGGTCGCGGCGGGCGTAGACCAGCGACACCTGGTTCGGCGCATCGGCCTCGACCGCGCGCATCGTGATCAGGAACCCGTCGGCGTGCGCACCGCCGGTGACGATCGGCGCGAACCGGTCGACGGCCAGCTGCGCACCGTCGGAGCGCAGCGCCGACCCGGCGCTGAGCAGGTGCCCGCCGGTGCCGACCTCGGTCGTCACCGACGCCAGGTACTCCGCGCCGCTGCCCAGCCTGCCCAGCAGCTCCGACCGCAGCGGCTCCGCCGCGTGCCGGACGACCGCGGCGACCTGCTGGCAGTGCATCGTGAAGATCATCGCCAGCGACATGTCCACGCGCCCGAGCCGGATGCCGATCCGCAGCACGTCGGCGACGCTGCCGCCCAGCCCGCCGTGCTCGACGGGCACCAGCAGCCCCAGCAGCCGCGTGCGGCGGAGCTCGTCGAGCGCTGCCACCGGGAACACCGCCTCCCGGTCGGCCGCGGCGACGTGCTCCTCCGCGACAGCGGCCACCTGGTCGGCCAGCGCGTCGAACCCGACCGTTTCCGCCTCTCCGCGATTCACAGCGGTGGTCACGTCCGGCTCGATCTCGCGTTTCGCGGTTTCTCGTGGCTGGTTCGCGTCACGTTCCCCTGGGGTGCGGTTGAGCAGAACTGGAGTTGACACGGAGCTGCTCATGCCACTGCCTCCGGTATCTGCGCGGAGACGACTCGCCACAGGCTTCCCGCGGTGGCGAAGCTCTCGTCGTTGAGCTCGTCGTCGGGCAGGGCGATGCCGTAGGCGTCCTCGATGGCGAACAGCAGCTCGATGGCCTGCATGGAGTCCAGCCCGAGCTCGCGCAGGCCGGTGTCCTCGGTGATCTCGCGACCGCCGGCGAACTTCAGGAACGGAACCAGCAGCTCGGTGAAACGCGCGTCCATCGTGATCAGTCCTCTCCGTGGGTTCGGATCAGTTCCAAACGGGAAACCTGCGGGGGCCGCTGCGGGTCGTCGCCGTCGACGACGACCTCCGCGGGCATCGGGTGGCCCAGGAAGGCCAGAAGGCTCGCGTAGAGCCCATAAGCGCCGACGTTGGGCACGGCGAGCACGTCACCGGGCCGCACCTCGGGCACCTCGGCCGACCGCGCCCAGAGATCCAGCGGCGTGCACAGCGGACCGGCGATCATCGCGGTCATCCGGCCCCGGCCGTCCGGCTCGCCGACGAGGTCGGGCACCAGCGGTGGGACGCGCCGCAGCCCGGCCATGCCGCCCAGGTGGTTGATGCCCGACTCCAGCACCACCACGTCGCGGCCGTGCGAGCGCTTGACGTCGAGCACCGAGGTCACCAGCGTGCCCGCGGTGCCGACCAGGTAGCGGCCGGTCTCGAAGGCGATCGCCGGTGCCGGGTCCGGGAGCTCCTCGCGGAAGAGGGCCTCCAGCGCGGGTTTCAGACCATCGAGCGGGATGCGGTCGCCCCGCTTGGCGAACGGTGCGCCGAAACCGCCGCCGAGGTCGAGCAGCTCGATCGTCTCGCCGTGCGCGGCGAAGACCTCGCAGAGCCGGGCCGCGGTGCGCACGGACTGGCGGAACTGCGCGACGAGGTCGTCGACGGTGAGCAGGTTGGTGCCCATGTACAGGTGCAGGCCGCGCATCCGCACGTGCTCCCGCCCGGCGAACCGCTCGGGTTCGGCCAGCACCCAGGCCAGGTCGGCGCCGAACTGCGACGCCACCCCGGTCATGGCGAGGCCCTGCCCGGCGGCGGGCTGGTCGTCGTTGATCCGCAGCAGGCAGCCGAGCCGGACGTCGTGGGCCGCGGCGACCGCTTCGAGCTGGTCCAGCGCCACGACCGAATCGACGGAGAACTCCCGCACGCCCAGCCGCACCGCCCGGTCGAGGTCCGCGTCGCGCTTGCCCGGGCCGGTGTAGAGCACCTGCCCGGCGGACCAGCCGGCCTGCAGCGCCGCGTCCAGCTCGCCCGGCGAGCAGACCTCCGGCAGCGCGCCACCGGCGCGGAGCTCGCTCAGCAGCGCCGGGTGCGGATTGGCCTTGAGCGAGTAGTACACCTCAGCCGAGCCCGGCAGCGCCGACCGCAGGTGCGCGTGGTTCTCGCGCACCACGGCCAGGTCGTAGACGTAGGCCGGGGTCCGCACCGCGCCGAGCCGGTCGCGGACACCGCTGCGCTCCAGCAGGGCCTCAACCATGATCGGCCTCCAGCATCGCGGTCATGGCCTTGCGGTCGACCTTCCCGTTGCGGGTCAACGCGATCCGCTCGACCACCAGGCACCGGCCGGGGATCTTGAACTCCTCGATCTCGGCGCGCATCGCCGCCAGCACCTCGTCGGGCCCGGTGTCGGCGACGACCATCAGCACCGCCCGCCGCTGTCCCTCGGGCGGCAGCACCGCGGCCGAGCTCACCCCGGGGACGCGCCGCGCGGCGGCCTCGACCTCGGTGGCGCTGACCCGGAAGCCGCGCTCCTTGTAGATGTCGTCGCGGCGGCCCTCGAAGTACAGGTGGCCGTCCTCGTCGACCCATCCGTAGTCGCCGGTGCGCAGCTCGGGGAACAGCTCGTCGCGGCGGAGGAACCGGCGGGCCGACATCTCCGGCTGCCGCCAGTAACCGGCCATCACGTTGGGCCCGCGAACGGTGATCTCGCCGACCTCGCCCGGCTCCAGCCTGCGCCCCTCACCGTCCACTGTGAACACCTCGGTGCCGGGCAGGGCCCGCCCGCAGGTGCCGGGGCGCCGCAGGTCGTCGTCGGGCTCGGCGATCGTCGCGCGCTTGCACTCGGTGAGCCCGAACATCAGCTGCACCCGCAGCCCGGGGATCGCCGCGCGCAGCCGCGCCAGCGCTTCCGCGGGCATCGCCGCACCGGTGTTGGTCACCAGCCGGATCGCGGGCACCACCGCCGCGCGCCGGGCCAGCAGCCTGCCCAGCGCGTCGGCGACCGCGGGCACGGCGGGCAGCACGGTGGCACCGGCCTCCACCAGGTTCGTCACCAGGCTCGGCCCGACCTCGGCCGGGCGGCCGAGCCAGACGTGCGCGCCCGAAGCCGCGCCCAGGAACAGCTGGTACATGCCGTAGTCGAAGGACATCGGCAGCGGGCAGTACACCACGTCGGTGTCCTGGTAGCGCAGCACCGACTGGATCGCCGTCACCGCGAAGGTGACCTGCTGGTGCGTGCTGACGACCGCCTTCGGCGCCGAGGTGGTGCCGGAGGTGTAGATCAGGAACAGCGGGTCCACCGCCAGCGGCTCCCGCTCCGGCACCTCCTGCGCTCCCCCGCTCAGCCGCTCGATGAGCTCCGCGCTGCTCAGGACCGCGATCCCGCGAGCGTGAGCGGGCTCGGAGACGTCGTCGGAGACGACCAGCACGGGCTCGCAGTCGTCGAGCACGTGCTCCAGCGCGCGATCGGTCGTCTGCTCGTGCAGCACCGAGATGACCGCGCCGATCCGCGATGCGGCGTAGATCAGCGCCGGGTGCAGCACGCTCGACGGCAGCACCACGACGACGCGCTGTCCACGCCGGACGCCGCGCTCGTGCAGCAGCCGGGCCAGGCGGCGGCTCGCCGCGGCCAGTTCGAGGTGGGTCAGCGTGCGACCCGCCGCGGTGATCGCCGGACGACCGGGCCACCGTTCGGCCGCGTCGTCGAGCAGTTCGTGCAGCAACGTCATGGCAGAA
Organism: Saccharopolyspora antimicrobica; assembly: GCF_003635025.1. GTDB lineage: Bacteria > Actinomycetota > Actinomycetes > Mycobacteriales > Pseudonocardiaceae > Saccharopolyspora > Saccharopolyspora antimicrobica. Next base: position 350,424 of record NZ_RBXX01000002.1, read on the forward strand.
CTCCCTCCGTGCGCACCGCCGGCGGCCGGATCACCTGGCAGAGGTCGTCGAGGCGGTGCAGGTTCTCGGGCAGCAGGTCGGCGGCGTCGATGTCGGCGCCCAGCTCGCTCTCCAGCTGCTCGACGATCTCCACCAGCCGGAACGAGCTGAACCGCGGCAGCGAGGTGAAGCTGACGCCACCGAGCAGCTGCTGCTCGGGAACGTCCAGCACCGACGCCACCACGCCGGCGACCGAGCGCCGCCACCGCTCGTCGCCGAGCGCGAACACCTCGCGGTCGGCGGCCAGCACCGCCCGCAAGCGCTCCACCACGGCAGCGGGCTCGGGCCTGCCGCGCACGACGCGCCGGTAGGCCAGGTAGGTCTGCTCGACCAGCGCGTCCCAGCGGCTCAAGTGCTCGGCGAGCGCGGTCGGCGTCGGCAGGCCGCGGTGCTCACGGAACGCGGCGTGCAGCTTCCGGGAACGGGCCAGCAGCCAGGTTTCCAGCGTCAGCCGGTCCAGCGCCGCCACGCGGTCCGGCTCGGACTCGTAGGCGGACACGTACTCCTCGATCTCGCCGCCGTCGAGCGACGCGACGGGATTCGGCGCGACACCCGGCGTGAAGTGCAGAACCTCCCCCGCAATCCGGAGATCCGGGTACTGCCAGGTTCCGGGTGTCGCCGGGCCCCACTGCGTGTCGTTGGCGTAGGCGTCGACCACCTCGCCGTCGGCGGTGAGCAGGAAGCTGTGCTCCATGTGCCGCTGCTGGAAGTACGGCACCCACGGCAGCTCGTACGCGTCGGCGATGACGTACGCCTGCTCACCCGGCCGCACGGCTGCGGTCAGCGGGCCGTCGGTGACCGTGCGCCGGTCCGCGAGGCGCAGGCCGAGCAGGTTCTCCGCGTCCGAGATGTGCTGCTCCAGCGTCGGTTCGACCGTGGGCAGCTGCTCGGCGCGCCACCGGAAGCGCAGCGCCGCACCGAGGTTGAGGTGCGTGCCCGCGCCGTGGTGGCGGTCGGCCAGCACCGCGAGGTTGGCCTGCACGCAGTCGAGCAGCTCGGACCGCACCGTCATGGCCGCCTCCCCACCGTCGAGAGCTCGCCCACCCGGTCGAGCCCGGACACGGCGGCGGACAGCGCCTCCGGGAGCGGCGCGACGTCGCTGAGCTCGCCGTCGAGGAACTGCTGGTAGGCGGCCAGGTCCAGATAGCCGTGACCGCTGGCGCACACCAGCACACCGCGCTCGGCGCGCATGCCTTCGGCGGTGCCGGTCGCCAGCTTCGCCGCGGCCGCCAGCGCATGACCGGATTCCGGTGCGGGCAGCACGGTTTCGTGCACGGTCAGCAGCCGACCCGCTTCCAGCGCCTCGACCTGGCCGATGCCCATCGCCTCGACCTGACCGGCGTGCCGCATCGCCGAGACGACCTTCGCCGCGGCGTGGAACCGCAGGCCCGCCGAGTGCGAGTCGGGGATGACGTAGTCACTGCCGATGGTGTACATCGCCTCCAGCGGCCCGGTTCCCGTCGCGTCGGTCTGGTCGTATGCGTAGACACCGCGGCTCAGCTTGGGCGTGGTGCTGGACTCCGCGGCCACCAGCAGGGGCGCCGGGGTGCCGGTGGCGACGGCCTCGGCGTGGAACGGCAGCGCGATGCCGCCGAAGTTGGAACCCGCCCCGACGCAGCCGACGACCGCGTCGACGTCGGCGTCGAGCTCGGCCAGCTGAACCTGCGCTTCCTGCCCGATCACCGACTGGTGCAGGATGCTGTAGGTCTCGCCGCTGCCGATGCTGAACGCGGCACCGTCGGTGGCCTTGGCGTACTCCACCGCCTCGCCGATGGCCAGCGACAGGCTGTTGCCACGACTGCCGTCGTGATCGCGGCCGACCGCGGTCAGGTCGCTCGGGCTGGCGTGGACCTCGGCGCCGAGCATCCGCATGAGCACGCCGCGGTAGGGCTTGCGGCTCAGGCTCGACCCGACCATGAACACCGTGCAGCGCAGGCCGAACAGCGCGCAGGCCGCGGCCAGCGCCGTGCCCCACTGCCCGGCACCGGTCCCGGTCACCAGCTCCTTCACCCCGGCCCGCGAGTAGTAGTAGGCCTGCGCGAGCGCGGTGTTGAGCTTGTGGCTGCCGGAGATGTTGCCGCCCTCGTACTTCACGTAGACCGGCACCCGGGCACCGATGGCCCGCTCGAAACCGGTCGCCCGCCACAGCGGAGTCGGCCGGAACTTCCGGTAGGCGTCGGCGATCTCGTCGGGGATCGGCCAGTACTCCTTGCGGGAGATGCTCTGCCGCACCAGCTCCATCGGCAGGTTGGCCTGCACGCCCTGCCCGCTGGTCACCCGCGGGCTGCGATCGGCCGGGAGCTCATCGATGTGCGGCAAGACGCTGCGCCAGCTCGAAGGCAAGGAACTCATGCCGTCACCTCCGCGGCTTGGAGGACTACGTTGATCAGGTCGTTGACGGTGTGGAACTGGCGGCCGACGAAGAGGTCGTCGGAGAGCTCGACGTCCAGCTCGTCCTCCAAGCGGATCAGCATTCCCACGAAGCCGAGGGAGTTGACCGACAACCGGTCTCCGTTGAGCAGCTCGTCGTCCGGGATCTGGTCCGGGGTGAGGGAAATCCGCGATTCGGCGATGACCACTCGTTTGACGGCTTCGGCGACCGCCGCGCGGTCGAGCGTGGCTGTGGACATGATTCCTCCTCCAGGTGCGGGTTCAGCTGACCGTGCTGCGCAGCGTGCCGTTGGCCGCCACCAGCCAGGTGTGGGTCAACAGCGAGCGCATCGTCACCGGGCCGCGCTCGTGCAGGCGGCCGGTGCTGATGGAGACCTCGGCGCCGAGACCGAGGGTGGGGCCGTCGTGCAGCCGCAGCGATCCGTTCACCACGATCGCGGCGGCGTCGACCCGCTTGACGAACTCCGCGGCGACCCGCTCGTCACCGGAGACCACGCCTTCGGTGTGCATCGAGCCGAACCGGCGGATGTGCTCGACCGCTTCGGCCAGGCCCGCCACGGCGCGGACGCCGATCGCCGGCTCCAGGAACTCGCGGCCGAAGTCGTGCTCGGCCAGCGCCCCGATCCGCCACAGCGCACCGTCGGCGCTGGCGGGAGCGGTGACGCGCTCGTCGAGGCGGAACGTCACCTCCTGCTCGGCAGCGTCGGCCAGCGCCGCGGCGAACGGCGTCGCCACCTGCTCGTCGACGAGGACCAGCTCCAGGGTGTTGCAGGCGGTGGGCTCGGCCAGCTTGCTGTCCAGCGCCACCGCCGCGGCCAGCGCGAGGTCGGCGGATTCGTGCACGTAGAGGTGGTTGACGCCGCCGCCGCTGGCGATGACCGGGATCGTGCTCGTGGTCCGGCAGTAGTCGATCAGCGACGGGCTGCCGCGCGGGATGAGCACGTCGATCGCGTCCCCGCGGCCGAGCAGCTCGCGCAGCACGGCACGGCTGGGATCGTCCAGCGTGGTCACCATGCCGATCGGCAGGCCGGACGCCGCCAGCGCCTTGTCCACCACAGTGGACAGAGCGGCGTTGGTGGCGGCGATCTCCTTGCCACCGCGCAGGATCACGGCGTTGCCGGTGACCACCGGCAGCAGCGCGCCCTCCACGGTGACCGTCGGCCGCGCTTCGTAGACCATCAGAGCGACACCCAGCGGCTTGGGCACCTTGCGCAGCGAGGCGGCCTTGCCCACCGGAGTCTCCGGGCCGGGCTTGAGCACGTCGGGAAGCTCAGCGGCCACGCTGCGGGTCAGCGCCCGCAGCTGCTCCAGGTGCGCCTCCCCCAACCGGATCCGGTCGAGCAGGACCGGCGGCAGACCGCGGTCCTGAGCGGCCTGCACGTCGCGGGCGTTGGCCTCCAGGACGAGCGGCCACGATTCGGTGAGGGCGCGGGCGAGTTCGGCGGGATAGCGCAGGAACGCCGGGTCACCGACCGGAGGTGCGGTGTCGTAGGCGAGCCGGGACGCGCGGAGCAGTTCGTCAGTCATGGTCTCCTACCACATGAATTGGCCGCCGTCGACGATCAGCTTCTGCCCGGTGAGGTAGCTGCTGTGCGCGCTGACCAGGAACTCCAGGGCGTCGGCGATGTCGTCGGGGGAACCGATGCGTCGTTGCGGGATCTCGGCCAGCACGGCGGCCCGGTGCTCCGGGTCGTCGAGCCGGAATCGGGTGATGAGCTCGTCGGTTTCGGTCATGCCCGGGATCAGGCAGTTGACCCGGATCGCGGGGGCGAGCTCGGTGGCCAGGCACTTGGTGAGCTGCAGCAGCCCGGCCTTGCTCGCCGCGTAGTTCACGCCGTTGGACCGCGGGCGGATCCCGGTCGTGGCGCCGATGTTGACGATGTTTCCCGCGCCCGCCGCCAGCATCGCCGGGGCGAACGCCTTGATCAGGTGGAACGGTCCGGACAGGTTGGTGTCGATGACCCGCTGCCAGTCGGCGCCGGTCAGCTCCAGGAAGGGCCGGTCGATGTTGATACCGGCGTTGTTCACCAGCACCGCAGGCGTGCCGTGCTCGTCGAGGACCTGATCGGCGAACGCTGCCACGGCCTGCGGATCGGAGATGTCGCACTGGACCGGCAGCACTCCGGTGCCCTCCGCCGCGCCGCCGCTGGTGCGGTACACCGCGATCACCCGGTAGCCGAGCTTGGCCAGCCGCGCGCTCAGCGCCGCGCCGATGCCCCGGGTCCCACCGGTGACGATCGCGAGTCTGGGCTGTCCCGCCTCTCCGCGATATTCAGTGGTGGTTGCGTTTGGCGTTGTTCTCGCGTTGTGCGGTTTCTTGTGGCTGGGTTGCATCACGGTCCCCTGAGGTGCGGTTGAGCCGGACTCCTGACCCCTGTTGGCACAAGGGGTCTCATGCTTCTTCCAGGGAGTTCAGGAACTCGTCGAGATGGCCGAGCACCGCCGCCAGGTGCGGGCTCGCGAGCACCTCGAAGTGCCCGCAGTCGACCTCCGCGATGCGCAGGTGACCGGCCAGGTCCCGCCACGCCGCCGCGTGGGCGGGGTTCTCCCGGCGGCACGCCACGAGCAGGGCCGGCCCGGGATAGCACTGCCGCGCCTGGTATCCGGACGCGGCGGTGATGTGCGCATCGGTGGTCGCGCGGACAGCTTCGTCGTCCGTGCCACCGGCGATCAGGTCCCGCAGGTGGTCGCGCTGGTCATCCGGCACCGGCTCGGCGACGGCCGGGCTGTCGACCATCACCACGGCCGGGCGCCGTCCGAGTTCGGCGTAGCGCAGCGCCAGCTCCCAGGCCAGCGAGCCGCCGAGCGACCAGCCGAACAGCACGCTCGGCGCGCCCAGCGGCTCCAGCGCCGCCCAGTAGCGCTCCACCATCGCCGCCACCTCGGTGTCCGGCTCTTCCCCGGCCATCAGGCCGCTGGCCCGGACGCCCTGCACCGGCCCGCGCCGGGCCAGGTGCGCGGCCGCACCGAGGCAGGGCCCGACACCGCCGCCCGCGGGCGGCAGCACGACCGACAGCGGCCCGGTGCCGCGCTTGATCGGCACGAGCAGCGACGCCAGCGCGCTGGTCATCGCTTCACCCCTTCCGCGCGCAGAGCTGCGGCCATGGCCGCGACGGTCGGATCGGCGAAGAAGTCGAGGATCGTCAACGACACCGCGAACTCCTCCTCGATCCGGGCCAGCGCGATCAGCGCGTTGAGCGAATGAGCGCCGAGCTCCAGCAATGACCCGTCGACCGGTGGCAGCGTGTCACCGAGCAGCCCGGCCCACATCCACTGCAACCAGGCCTCGACGGGATCGGCCGACAGCGTCGCGGCCAGTGCGGCAGCGCGGTCGTCCTCGGCCAGCAGGTCCGCCGCGGCGGCCACCAGCGCGTTCCGGTCGACCTTCCCGTTCGCGGTGGTCGGGATCCGCTCCACCGCGACCACCACCGCGGGCACCATGTAGCCCGGCAGCCGCGCCGCGAGCTCCCGCCGCACCTCGGCGGGCTCCGGAGCCGAATCCGGCTGCGTGGTCAGGAAGAGCAGCAGCCGGCGCGCCGCAGCGTCACCGTCCACCGCGGCCACCGCGAGGCGCACGCCCGGCAGCTCCTGCGCGGCGGCCTCGATCTCGCCGAGCTCGACCCGGAAGCCCCGGATCTTGACCTGGTCGTCGTTGCGGCCGAGGAACACCAGCTGGCCGTCCGCCGCCCACATCACCTGGTCACCGGTGCGGTACCGGCGGCCCGCGGGCCTGCGCGGATCGGGCAGGAAGCGCTCGTCGGTGCGCTGCGGATCGTTGACGTAGCCGTGCGCCGGGCAGCGACCGCCCAGCAGGAGCTCGCCGAGCACGCCGCGCGGGGCCAGGTGCCCGGTCCGGTCGACGACCTGCGCGGTCACGCCGGTGATCGGGCGGCCGATCGGGACGTGCGCGTCCCAGTGGTCGGCGGCGGTCGGCGAGAAGGTGGTCACCGCGTGCGTCTCGGTCGGGCCGTAGAGGTTGACCAGGTCGATGCCCGGTCGCTGCGCGAAGAACCGCCTGATCTGAGCGGTCATGACCAGCTGCTCACCGGAGACGCACAGCCACCGCACCGACGGCAGCCGCTCCCCCGCCGCCTCGACCGCCTGCACGAACGGCGCCAGCGCGGCGACCGGCAGGTACACGTGGGTGACGGCCTTGTCGCGCACGTGCCGCACCAGGGCGGGGAAATCGCGGCGGTCGACGTCGTCGCGGGCGACGACGGTGCCGCCGGCGACCAGCGTCGGCACGATCTCCTGGAAGGACACGTCGAAACCACCCGGCGCGTACTGCAGGAACCGAGTCGTCGAGTCCATGCCCAGCGCGTCGACCTGCCAGGCGGTGAGGTTGACCAACGGCGCGTGGTGCATCAGCACGCCCTTGGGCTTGCCGGTGGATCCGGAGGTGAACATGACGTACACCGCGTCGGCATCGGTACCGGGCTGCTCCGCCAGCTCCGCCGGGCCGGCGCCTCCCGGCGCCACCACGCGCACTCCCGGAACCGGGGCGTCGGCCACCGCGACCCGGCATTCGGCCTTGTCGAGCATGTAGGCCAGCCGCTCGTCCGGCAGCGAGGAATCCAGCGGCAGGTAGGCGGCGCGCAACCGCAGCACGGCGAGGATCGCGACGATCGTGTCCAGCAGCGAACCGGTTGCGAGCCCCACGACGTCGCCCGCGCGCACACCGCACTGCTGCAACCGCACAGCCAACGCCCCGGCGGAGGCGTCCAGTTCCGCGTAGCTGACCTGCCGGTCGTGCTCGTCGACCGCGATCGCGTCGGGTCGGGCCGCGCACGCCTTGCGCAGCCAGCCGTCCAGATCCGGCGCCGCGGGCTGCACGCCCAAACCGTCGGCACGCTCGGTCTCCACTGTGGACGCGTCGGTGAACAGGTCGGACAACCGCACGTCGGTGTCGGCTGCGACGGCTCGCAGAGCACTGCGCAGCGAACCCGCGATGCCGTCGACGATCTCCGGCGGCAGCAGCGTCCGGTCGTGCTCCAGTTCCAGCAACCAGCCGTCACCGGTCGGCGTGACGCCCAGCCACAGGTCGAACTTCGCGGTCCCGGTGCCGTGCTCGCGCAGCTCCCTGACCGGCGAATCCGGGGCGACATCAGTGGAGTCCTGCATCGCGAGCATGCAGGAGAACAGCGGGTTTCGGTTGCCACCACGACTGGGATCGACGCGCCGGACGATGCGCGTGAACGGCACCGCGGCGTTGGACTTGACCTCCTGCACTCGCGGGGCCACGTGATCGCGGAGGTAGGCCTCGAAGCTCACCTGCCACGGCACGTCCACGACCAGCGGCAGCGTGTTGACGAAGAACCCGCACAGGTCGAAGGAGCCGACCGTGCGCCGCGCCATCAGCGGTGCGCCGAACACGACCGAGTCCTGCCCGCTGTGGCGCGCGAGCACCGCGGCGTAGATCGCCGAGAAGAAGGTGAAGGCGCTGATGCCCAGCGCGCCGCAGGCCTGGTCGATCAGCCGGTTCTCCTCGGCGGTGAGCCGCAGTTCGACCCGGTCACCGCTGAAGTCGGTGCTCGTCGGCCGGTTCGGCCTCGGGTGCAGGACCGTCGGCGAGGTCTGCCGCAGCAACTCGGCGATGGCCTCGACCGCGGCCTCAGCCTCAGCCGTGTCCGCGGCGGCGACCTGCGCCTGGAGTTCCCTGCGCAGTGCACGTTCCCGCTTCTTCTGCAGCGCGGCGACGTCGAGTGTCCCGGTGAGCGCCTTGGAGAGATCATCGACCAACGGGCGCAGGGAGAATCCGTCGAAGACGGTGTGGTGCACGGCCAGCAGCAGCACGGCGCGGCTGCCGTCGGCGGCGCGCAGGTGCGCTGCGCGCAGCAGCGGCGGGTCGCCCAGGTCGAAGGCCGTGTTAGCCAGCTCGGTCAGCAGGGCGTGCTTCTCCGCGTCGAACTCCGCAGCGGAAGCCTGGGCGAGGCTCACCGGTACCCGGTTCGCCGGAACCGGTTCCGCCACATGGGCGTGCGGGCGCGGGCTTTCGCGCAGTGCGCTGCGCAGCGCCGGCTGCACCGCGAGCACATCCGCGAGCGCGGAGCGGATCCGCACGCCGTCGAAGCCCGGGTCCAGGCCGATCTCGGCGACCACGTTGTAGAGGTGGGCAGCGGGCACTGAGCGGTGCACGACCAGCAGGCCCAACTGCGACTCGGTCAGCGGCGCGGCGGCCGGATCCTGCTCGTCCCGGCCCTCCACCGGGACCACGGTGGCGGTCATCGGGCCACTCCGGCCTGCTCGGACAGCAGATCGCGCAGCCACTGGCGGAACTGGCCGACGGTGCGGATGCCGCCGAGCCGGGCGGCGTCGATCTCGGCGTCGTCGTCGGGCAGCAACCCGACGACGATGCGCACCGCGGTCAGCGAATCGATGCCGACCTCGACCAGGGTGGAATCATCCCGCCACTGCGAGCGCACGAACTCGGCCAGCCGTGCGTCGATCTCCCTCGGAATCGCTTCCGTCATGACCTCTTCTCCCCGTAGCGCGACTCTGGACGCGTGCGTTTCGACTTGCGACTGCTCCGGCGGACTACTGCGCGGGATCCAGCACCCGCTGCAGCGCGACCGGCGCCGACAGGAACCTGAACTGATCACCCGGCAGCACGTGCGCGGCGACGCCGCCGAACTCGTGCCACCCGTCCACCGACGACATCCCGTCGTCAGCCCACCCGACCGCGGTCACCCGGACCCGGTCGGAAGCCACGGCCGGGCGGTAGGCGGCTGCCGAGGCCAGGTCGTCGCGGAACACCCCGACCCGGGCCTCCACCAGCGACGGCAGCGGATTCCCGCCCACTTCCAGCAGCACCTGGAAGAGGACCTCGGCCAGCAGCGCATCCGACGCGCGGCCGAACCGATCCGGCCGGCACCCCGGCGCGGGCTGGGCGGAGACGAACACCTGCACCGGTCCACGCCCGGCCATCCGGACCGCGGTCTCGTAGCCCAGCAGGGCCACGGCACCGTGCCCGAAGAAGCCCAGCGACCGCCCGCAGTACTGGCCGAGCGCACCGGCGAGCTCCGCGGCGAGCTGCTGGAAGCACGCCGGGCGCGAGCGCCTGGCGAACACGTCCCTGCCCGGCAGCTGCACCGGGCAGACCTCCCAGCGGCCGATGGTGCGCGGCCACCTGCGGTAGGTCTCGGCACCGCACCCCGGGTGCGGCAGCGCGAACAGCAGGGCCCGGCTGCCGGGATCGGGATCGCGCAACAACCAGCGAGACCATCCGGAGGCGTTCCGCAGCATTGACCCGCTCCTCTCCGGAATGCGGCCGACCCCGATGTCCGACCCCGTGCGAACAGACTCTCCACAACCGCCCCATCAGCGGCCTATCACTGCGCCATCACCGCCTGCGGAGGGGACGATGGGGAGATGACAGCCGCGCGACGGCGGCCTGATAAGTCGGCTCCCTAACGTCATCGGCAGTTCCGGTTCACGACGAAGCCGGCACCGGAAGAGCCACGTCACACAGCACGGGAGCAGCAATGTCCTTCTTCAAGAAGCTCGCGATCGCCCTCACCGTCCTGGCCGCCGCAGTCCCGGTCACCACCGCCCTCGCGACCACCTCCGACGCTCCGGCCGCGATCGTGGCCGCCCCCGGCGACGACACCCCCTGGGGCTGACCGGCCAGCGGTGCCGGTGGGGTGGAGCGGCCGGCTCCCCCACCGGCACCGCCCCGGTGTTCCGGCTGCGGTCTCCCGGCCCGGTGGTCGACGGAGGCCGCGCCTTCTGCCGGTTGCCGATGACCGATCACGTTGGAGGAGCTGGTTTCCTTCGGGACAAGGCCAGCGATCTCTTTCGGTCGGCTAGGTGGTTTACACCTGTCCGTGTGGTGAAACAGGCGTTCGACGCTGGCATCGTGGTTTTCATGGATGTCTTGGCGATGCTGTCGGGGTCGGGTGTGGACGGTGAGAGTCCACAGTCGACTGTCTCGGCGTGCTCGGATGCTGAACTGTTGGCCGTGATCGCTGATACCGAGGCCGTGATGCGGGCCGCGATGGCACTACAGCTGCGAGCCATCGCCGAAGCCGAGCAGCGAGGTATTCCCGCAGCGCAGGGCGCGCGCAAAACCCAGACTTGGGTTAGGGAGAAGCTCAACATCGCCGCCGGAGAGGCCAAGTCCCGGGTGCTGGTGGCGCGGATGGCCACCGAGAGCACCACCGTCGACGGCGATCCGGTCCCCGCTGAACTGCCCGCCGTCGCCGAAGCGATCAACACCGGCGCGATCACCGTCGCGCATGCCCGGACCATCATCAACGGCGTCCGCCGCATGGCACCGGTGTGCACCCCGGACGAGCTGGGGCAGGCCGAAGCCGTGCTCACCGACTACGCCCGCGTCCACAGCCCGCACGACCTGGCGACGCTGGCCGAACGGGTCCGCTACTACTTCGACGAGGACAACGCCTTCCGCACCGAGGAAGTCCAGCACGTGCTGCGCGAGCTGCACTACGGCACCGATGCCGACGGGATGACCGTGATCAACGCCCGCCTCTCCCGCGAGGCCGGTGCGAAGTTCCGCGCCGCGCTCCAGCCGCTGGCCGCGCCCCTGCCTTCTGAAGACGGTCAGCCGGACTTCCGCAGTCCCGGCCAGCGCAACGCAGATGCCCTCGACGCCCTGCTGGACATCGCCCTGGCCTCCGACCAGCTCCCCCGATCCGGCGGCCAGCGCCCGCACATCACCATCACGATCAACTACGACGACCTCATCCGCACGCTCGGCGACACCGAGAAGCGCGGTATGCCGGGCACGCTCACCTCCACCGGCCAGCCCATCACCGCCGCCACCGTCCGACGGCTGGCCTGCGATGCCGAAATCCTCCCCGTCGTCCTCGGCGGCGACGGGCTGCCCCTCAACGTCGGCCGCACCGAGCGGACCGCACCGCCCCACCTGCGTGCCGCGCTGCTCCTGCGCGACGGCACGTGCGCCTTCCCGGCGTGCGACCGCCCGCCGGGAACGCCGGAGGCACATCACGTCGAAAGCTGGATCGATGGCGGCGCCACCGATCTGAACAACCTCGTCATGCTCTGCGGACACCACCACCGGACCATCCACACCCAGCACTGGACGATCGCCATCGAGGACGACCACCCCGTCTTCACCGCACCCACCACAGTGGACTCCGAACGGAGTCCGAGACCCGGCGGCCGGCCCACCGGCACCGAACACAACGCGCTCCTCCACCAGCTGATCCCACAACCACGCCAGCCGGAGGAACCACAAACACGCGTCTGAGCCGCCCGCCCCGGGCGGCCACCCCCGCACGCCCTTCCACCCGGCGATGCGAGCGGTCGTCCCTACTCACCCTGGTCTGCTCGGGTGAGGAGTGGTGATTCGGCCGCCGCGTCGATCGGGCTCCCGGCGTGCTGGTCGCTGGTGGTCTCCCGCGGCGGAGCCAGTGGAGTTCGTCTCGCGCCCGATACGCTCGAAACGAGGTCCTTCGCGGGCCAGCTTGATCGGTATGGGATGGCCGCTGCCCCGGATGTCGGGCACAGTCCACGTCAGTCATCACCAGTTCTTCCTGCTGGATCGCGGGGCCTGTCCCGAGGACGGCGGCATGCTGTACTGGCGTGACAACGGGCTGGTGACCACGGATCCACACCGGGTTGATAAACCTCATGGTGGAGCGGTTCCACAGTGCCCCACCCGTCGTTCCGGCGAGTTTGGAGGACATCGTCGAACTCGCGACCTGCCGATCCGGCGCGCGGAGCTGCGCGTGGCCGGGTTGATGCTCGACCCCGCGCCCGAGTTTCGGATTCCGTTCCCCATCGGCAGCGTGGTGTGCCGCGTCCGCGTGCACGCGACCGGACGTGACACCGACATCGATGGCGCCACCATGCAGCCGGTCAAGGACTACCTCTTCCAAATCTGGGAGTCCACAACCGAAAGTCCCGCCGACGTCGTGCGAGTCAGCAGCGGCTACGGCGCCGCACTCCGCCGTCCCCACCCCGGCCAGGGTGTGTGACACTCGCGTCGTCAGTCACAGCTACCTGGGGTGACAGGGCCGTTCGGAGAGGTTCAGCGTGGCACCTGGAACCCGTAACCGATCTGCTCGTCGTGGACGACGAACCCACGGTGCGGGGCTGCTGGCCGCCACACTGCGGTTCGCAGGGTTCGAGGTGACTTCTGCAGCCAGCGACGGCGAGGCGCTGGAGCAAGCGCGACTCTGCAACCCGGATCTGGCACTGCTTGATGTGATGCTGCCGGATCTGGACGCCTTCGAGGTGATCCAGCGACTCCGGGCATTGGTGTTCCCATTCCGGTGCTGTCCCTCAGCGACCGCGATGACCCGCTGAGATGACCAACAGGCTCCGCCGCGGTAGCGACCTACATCACCAAGCCGTTCGATCCGCAGGAACTCATCGCCCGGTTCCACGCAGCCTCCGGCGCTCCGGAGCCTCCACCTGCGGTGTGCGCCCGGACGGCGTAGCCGACGAGATCGGTGACTGCCGCGGCCGGTGCACCCGTCGCCCCGAGATCAACAGCATCCCGATCAGGCAAGATGGGCCGCATGCACGCACATGCCGCAGCAGGGCTCCGGGAGGTCCGGGATCTGCTGGCGACCTTCACGACGCCGTCCTGCATCGAGCGCGCCGCCGAGCTGGAGGGGGCCGCTGACAAGGTCACCTCCTGCGCCGCCGAGCTGCTCGACGTCGACTCGGAGCGGCTGCAGCACCATCTCGCTTCCGCTGTCCGGTCCATTCAGTCGGCGGAGCAGACAGCGGCGTCCTACGAGCGGAACCCGTTGTCCCGGCCGATCGCCCAGGCGCGGTTCGCCATGCGGACCGGGGTGGCGATGGGTGCGCTCCAGGTCGCGCTGGAGGAGCTGGACCCGGCGGAAGAGGCGGCTCGGGACAAGCTCCGCGACCGGTGACGACCGCGCGGTGGAGCCTGCGGCTTCCGGAGGCTCCACCGCGACCACGTGCTAGTTGTTCACCGTCTCGTCGAGGTTCTTGCTCGGGACGAACTTGACCACCCGCTTCGCCGGGATCTTGATCTCCGCACCGGTGGCGGGGTTCCGGCCGGTCCGCGCGGGGCGGTCCACCGCCTTGAGCTTCCCGATGCCGGGCAGGGTGATCTCCTCGCCACTGCTCAGCTGCTCCGCGGCGATGCCGGCGAGGGCTTCGAGAGCCGCTCGGGACGTCGTCTTGGACACCTCCACGACTTCGGCGAGTTCGGTGACCAATTGGTCCTTGGTCAGGGCCATGTCCTGTTCCCTTCGATGCATCCGCAGACCGGTGTTCACCGATCGCGACACACCACTACCCCCGGTGAGATCACCGGACCAGCACTGACCCGCCCACCTCGCCCGGATTTCACCGGTACGGGTGATCAACGACAGATCGTGTCCGGCCGCGCTAGCCGACCGGAGCAGCGGCTTCGAGGTCGGCGATGCTGCCCGACATGATCGTGCGGACGTGCTCGGTGATGTGCTCCAGCGGCCAGTCCCACCAGGCCACCGCCAGCAGGCGGGCGATGTCCGGTTCCGCGTAGCGGGTCCGGATGAGCCGGGCCGGGTTGCCGCCGACGATGCCGTAGTCGGGCACGTCGGCGGTGACGACCGATCCGGTGCCGATGATCGCGCCGTGGCCGATGCGCACGCCGGGCAGCACCGTGACGTCGCGGCCGAGCCAGACGTCGTTGCCGATCACCGTGTCGCCCCGGTTCGGCAGACCGGTGAGCAGGTCGAAGTGCTCCGACCACGAGCCGCCCATGGTGGGGAACGGGAAGGTCGACGGCCCGTCCACGCGGTGGTTGGCGCCGTTCATGATGAACCGCACTCCGGTGGCCAACGCGCAGAACTTGCCGATGATCAGCTTCTCCGGGCCGTAGTGGTAGAGCACGTTGCGGGTTTCGAACGCGGTCGGGTCGTCCGGGTCGTCGTAGTAGGAGAACTCCCCGACTTCGATCAGCGGTGATGTGACGAGCGGCTTGAGCAGCACCACGCGCGGCTGGTCGGGCATCGGGTGGAGCACGGTCGGATCCGCGGGAATGCTTGGCACAGCAGGACCTCCTTCGCTGAGGTGAGTGGTGTCAGGCGCACACCGAGGCCTGCAGGGCGAGGTGTTCGCCCTGCCAGCGCTGGCGCAGCAGGCGGTCGTGGCTGACGACCACGAGCGCGCCCCGGTAGTCGGCCAAGGCGTCTTCCAGTTCCTCGACCAGGTCGGGCGACAAATGATTGGTGGGCTCATCGAGCAGCAGCACGTCCGACGGCTCGGTGACCAGCCGCGCCAGTGCGAGCCGCTGCTGCTGTCCGGTGGAGAGGTTCTCGACGCGCGTCGAGAACTGGGCGCTGGTGAACAGTCCCAGCGAGAGCAGCTGCTCAGCGCCTCCCGGCCGGCCGCGGGAGAAGGCCGCGAGCAGTGTCTCTCCCGGCACGACGGGACCGGGGTCCTGCGCGAGGTAGCCGACCCGGCCGCGGCGGACGACAGTGCCGCGGTCCGCCGCGAGGTCTCCGGCCAGCACCCGCAGGAGGGTGCTCTTACCCGCCCCGTTCGGGCCGGTGATCAGCAGCCGCTGCCCCGCTTCGACCGCAACGCTCGTCCGGTCGAGCCGCCCGGCCACCGCGATGTCGGTGGCGTCGAGGACGGTTCCCCCGACTCCACCGGCTCGCGGCGTCGTCGTGAACCGCAGTGGTTCCGGCGGCGGTGGCACGGGTTCCGCGAGCAGCCGCCGCAGCCGTTCTTCGGCGTTGCGGACCCGGCTGGCCAGCGATCGCTGCACCCGCCCGCCTGCCCGGTCGTAGGCCATCTTGTTGTTGTCCTGCATCGCCCGGCCCGGCGCGACGTCGCGCGCGGTGGTCGCCGCGACCTCGCGGAGCCGGGCGGCCTCGGCCTGCCACTGCGCATGGGCCTGCACCCAACGCTCCCGCGCCGCTGCCTTCTCCGCGCGGAATCCCGCGTAGCCGTTGCCGTACCGGACGACGCAGTGCCGGTCCGCGTCGACCTCCAGCAGGCTCGTCGCGATCCGTTCCAGGAAGACCCGGTCGTGGGAGACCGCGACCGTGGTGCCGCGCCGGGCGCGCAGGTGCTCTTCCAGCCAGTGCACGGCGTTGTCGTCGAGGTGGTTGGTGGGTTCGTCCAGCAGGAGCACTTCCGGCCCGGCGGCCAGCAGAGCGGCCAGCCGCAGCCGGACCTGTTCGCCGCCGGAGAGCCCGCCGACGGTGCGGTCGCGGTCGACCAGCCCGAGTCCGAGACCGTGCAGAGCTCGTTCCACGCGGGCGTCGGCGTCGTAGCCGCCGCGCAGTTCGAAGGCGGTCGTGAGTTCGCCGTACTCGACCAGGCCGGAGTCGTCGCCGTCGGCCATCGCGGTTTCCAGAGCGCGCATCCGCCGTTCGATGGCGCGCAGGTCGCCCAGCGCGCGGTCGATGACGTGCTGGACCGTCAGCTGCGGCGGCAGCCGTTCGTCCTGCGCGAGGTAGCCGACACCGCCGTCGGCGTGCACGACGACCTCGCCGCGGTCGGGCTGTTCGGTTCCGGCGAACAGGCGCAGCAGGGTGGACTTCCCGGACCCGTTCTCACCGATGATCCCGGTGCGCTCACCCGCGGCGAGCGAGCAGGTCACCGCGTCGAGGACGGGCCTGCCGTGGAAGGACTTGCTGACCGCGAGCGCGGTGATCTGCGTTGGCATGCATGGACTCCGAAGCATTCGAGGGGGACGCGGCCAGCGGGAACCGCGGGGTGGGACGAACGCTTCGGAAGAGCATCGGCAACCTCACTAGTGCGACAACTGTTGCGTTAGGATAAGCGCATCCCGTCCCGACGAGCAACTGGACCGCCGACGATGAGTTCCACGCCACAGCCCCGGCCCGGTGGCCGCACCGCCCGCAACCGCGCCCAGGTGCTCGCCGCGGTCAGCGCGGAGCTGGCCGAGAACGGCTACGACGCCCTCACCGTGGACGCCGTCGCGGCGCGCTCCGGCGTGCACCGCACCACGGTGTACCGCCGCTGGCGCGACGTCGGCGGCCTGCTCACCGATCTCCTCGACTCGACGAGCGACGACGACTGGCAACCCGCCGACACCGGCTCGCTGCGCGGCGATCTCACCGCGCTGAACCAGGAGATCCAGACGTCCCTGACCGAGCGCCCCTCGATCGCCATGGCGCTGATCGCGGCGTCCTTCCGCTCCGAGGACGCCGCCCGCGCGCTGCGGCGGCTGTGGGAAGACCGCTACGAGCGCTGCGAAATCGTCGTCGACAGGGCGGTTCAGCGCGGCGAGCTGGAATCCGGGATCGACGCGCGCGCCCTGCTCATCGCCGCGACCGCACCGCTCTACCACCAGCTGGTGCTGCTCGGCACCCCGCCCGACCCGGAACTGCCCGCGCACGCGGCCGGAACTGCCGCACTGGCAGCAGCAGCCGGCGCTTTCCCGCGCGGGTCAGGGCAGGTCGAAGGCGAGTAGCACGTTGCCGTGCTCGCTCGGGTACATCGGCTCGTACCCGGTCTGGACGTAGAGCGTGCCGTTGGCGACGACCGCGCCGCCGTTTCCGGAGATCGAGCCCCCGCACCCGGTCAACCCGTTGGCACCTGCGAAGTCCCGGACGGTGTCGTACTCCCACAGCACCTCGCCGGTTTCAGCGGAGTAGATCCGCATCTTGCCGTCGGTGCTGCCCTCGTAGACCAGGCCCGGCGTGGAGGTCACCGCGGGCGTGTGCGCGAGCACGCACTGGTCGGGATGCGCGGCCGCACCGCCCCAGTCGCAGCCGTCAGCCGGGTTGGGCGTGGTCCACACGACCTCACCGGTCGCCGGGTCCATGGCGTTCAAGGTGCCCGGGCCGGCGAAGTAGCTCGCCGCGTACAGGCGTTCGCCGTCGTAGCTGGAACCCCACTGGAGCCCGGTCGCCCCGCCGAGCGGGGACGGCACCGACAGCTGCCTGCGCCAGCGCACCTCACCGGTCCGCGCGTCGAAAGCGTGGTAGACGCCGCTCTTCTGCCCGACGCCGACCAGCGTGCGCCCCTGCACCGGGAACAGGTTCGGGCTCGCCCCGAGATCGAAGTCCAGCGCGGTGCCGTCCTGCAGACCCGGGCAGTAGCCCGCCGAATCGGGGACGTTGCACAGGTCCCGCCAGCTGTCGACGTCGGTGACCTGCTGCTTCCAGCGCAGCGTTCCGTCGATGGCGTCCAGCGCCAGCAGGGTGTCGAAGTCGCCGCCGTTGCCGGAGTAGTTCTGCCCGGTGCCCACGAACAGCGTGCCGGTTTCGGCGTCGATGACCGGCGATCCCCACACCCCCGCGCCGGAGGGCTCGTACCGGGTCGCACCGCTGGGCCAGGTGCCGACCGCTTGCGGTTCGGGAACCGTGTAGTAGCGCCAGATCAGCTCCCCCGTCTTCGCGTCGAGGGAATCGACGTGCCCGCGGAAGGTGCAGCACGGGTAGTCCGGTCCGCCACCGTGCTCGGCGCTGGAGGCGCCCAGGTAGATCCGGCCCTGGTGGTACAGCGGCGAGCTGGTGTGCCAGCCACGCGGGTGGTCTTCGGTGTCCACCGCCCAGATCAGCTCGCCGGTGCGCTGGTCCAGCGCGTACGCGTATCCGCGGCTGTCGCCGAAGAAGACCTTGCCCTCGGCGACCGCAGGACCGGTCGCCCCGTTGAACGCCACTCCGTCCATCGGCGCCGGGCCCACCGACGTCAGGTCGAACTGCCACTTCAGCTGCCCGTTGCGGGCGTCGACGGCGTAGAAGCGCGCGTCCGGTCCGCCGAAGAACACGTCGTCGCCGACCACCGCGGGCTGGCTCTTCACCCATGCGCCGGTCTTCGGGTAGGCGAACGCCCACTTGAGCTTCAGCCCGCCGACGGTTTCGGGAGTGATCCGGTCCTCGGCGCCGTTGAACCGCGATCCGGCGAGATCGCCCTGCCAGCTGGGCCAGTCACCGGGCCGGGCGCGCTCGTCCTCGCTGGCCGAAGCACTCACGGCGCCGCCGAGGAGCACGGCAGCGCTCAGCAGGACCAGCCATCCGCGTGCTCGGCGCATAGGATCCGCTCCCCTGGTCCGATTCGTCCTGCCCAGCCTGGCAGCAACGCCGGTTCCAGTCGATCCGCCACCAAGACCAGGCTTCCGAGCACCAACAGGCCGCAACCGTTGCGAGCAAAGGACTCCTGAAGTCCTCAGTGGACGAAAGAGGTGGCGGCCCCGAACGGGGCCGCCACCTCCTCGATCAGCGGCGGGAGAGCACCCACCAGGCCTGGAAGGCCGCGAAGGCGAGCACCACCGCGCCGACCACGCTGGTCACGTGCACGCCGTAGGTGAAGGCGTGCGCCGCCGAATCGCGCAGGGCCACCGCCTGCTCCAGCGGCAGCTCACCGGCCACCGCCAGTGCCCCGCCGAGCGTGTCACGCGCGGTGTCCACAATGGATTCCGGCAGGCCGGTCACGTCGACGTGGCTGCGGTAGGCCGCCGTCACCACGCTGCCGAGGACCGCCGTCCCCAGCGCCGCACCCAGCTCGTAGCCGGTCTCCGAGATCGCCGAGGCCGCGCCCGCGTTCTCCGGGGCCACCGTGTTCATGATGGTGTCGTTGGTGGCCGTCTCGGTGATCCCCGCGCTGACGCCGACGATCATGAACGCCACCACCACCAGCCAGGCACTGCCCTCCGACGGCAGCAGCACCATCAGCAGGTAGCCCAGACCCGTCGCGAACATCGCCACACCCAGCAGCTCGGCCAGCCGCACCCGGCGGATCAGGCGAACCGCCACCAGCGAGCCGACCACCGACAGCCCGATGCCCGGCAGCAGCGCCAGGCCCGCGCGCAGCGGGGACATCCCGAGCACCAGCTGCAGGTACTGGGTCATGAAGAACAGCCCGCCGACCATCACGAACACCGCCAGCAGGTTGCTGGCCACCGCCACGCTGAACCGCGGCTTGGCGAACAGGCCCAGGTCCAGCATCGGGTCGTCGAGCCTGCGCTGCCTGCGCACGAACGCGTACCCGGCGATCAGCGCCACGGCCACCGCGGGCAGCGCCAGCGAGCCGCCGCCGGCGAACTCCTTGACGCCGAAGACCAGCGCCAGCATCGCCAGCAGCGAGAGCCCCGCGCTGGGCAGGTCGTAGCGGCCCGGGTTCGGGTTGCGCGATTCCGGGATCACCAGCGGTCCGACGATCAGCAGCAGCACCATGACGGGCAGGTTGATCAGGAACACCGATCCCCACCAGAAGCGCTCCAGCAGCAGGCCGCCCAGCAGCGGCCCGAACGCGGCACCACCGGCGAAGGTCGCCGTCCAGGCGGCGATCGCGGTGGTCCGGGCGCGCGGATCGGTGAAGATGTTGCGGATCAGCGACAGCGTCGAGGGCATCAGCGTCGCACCGGCCACGCCCAGCAGGGCACGGGCGGCGATGAGCAGTTCGGCGCTGGGCGCGAACGCCGCCAGCACCGAGGCCAGGCCGAAGCCGGTGGCGCCGATCAGCAGCAGGCGGCGACGGCCGATCCGGTCGCCGAGGGTGCCCATCGTGACCAGCAGTCCGGCGAGCATCAGCGAGTAGATGTCGACGATCCACAGCAGCTGGCCGCCGGTCGGGCGCAGCTCCTCGCTGATGTGCGGCACGGCGAAGCTCAGCACCGTGTTGTCGACGGAGATCAGCAGGACGGGCAGCAGCAGCGCGCCGAGCGCGGTCCACTGCCCACGGGAAGTACTGGGCGATTTCAGGTTGGTCATCTCTACACGGCCTCGATTGATCTGTACCGTCCAGACGGTACAGAAGTGGTCCGGTAGGGATACTAACCGTCCAGACGGTATAGTTCAAACCGTGGCTGCCTCCGACACCCGAGACCGCATCCTCGACGCGCTGCAGCGGATCCTGATCCGCAAGGGAACCGCGGCGGTGACCCTGGAATCGGTCGCCGCCGAAGCCGGGGTGTCCAAGGGCGGCCTGCTCTACCACTTCCGCTCCAAGCAGGCGATGCTGCAGGGCCTCACGCTGCGGCTCGACGACGCGGCCGAGGCTGAGTTCGCGCAGGCCACCGAGGACGGCGTCGACGTCGTCCGGTACTTCCTGCAGACCTCGCTGCCCGCCAGCGACGAGGAGATGGCGCTCTACTGGTCGGTCATCGCCGCGCTGCGCAGCGCCGAGGGCCTCAGCGAGGCCGGCAGCGAGGTGCTGGCCAGGGTGTTCGGCCGCTGGTCGGAGCTGCTCACCGACCACATCGGCGACCCGGTGCTGGCCGAGATCGTGCGCCTGGTCGGCGACGGCCTCTACCTCAGCGCGCTGTCCGGCCTGCCGCACCCGGACCCGGAACTGATCAAGAAGGTCTTCGACCGGCTGCTCGCGCAGGTCGCCGAAGCCCGCCAGGCTTAGGCCGCGCCACGCGCTCGGGCGACCGGGCGGTCACACGTCGGCAGTCTTCTCGTTCACCGGGCGCGAGCTTCCCACCTCAAGGCCGATCACGGGACGGGTTCCGCCACGATCGGCGGTACCG
Source organism: Saccharopolyspora antimicrobica (assembly GCF_003635025.1). Taxonomy (GTDB): domain Bacteria; phylum Actinomycetota; class Actinomycetes; order Mycobacteriales; family Pseudonocardiaceae; genus Saccharopolyspora; species Saccharopolyspora antimicrobica. The sequence continues at coordinate 371,254 of NZ_RBXX01000002.1, forward strand.
GGGTGTCGGCGCAGGGCACCCAGCGGGGTCCGTCCGGGCCGAACACGTCGCGGGGCTCGGGGAACGCCCGGAGCAAACCGAGATAGCCGACCGCCGCGAGCACCAGGGACAGCGGCAGGCTGATGTCCATCCCGCCCGCCAGCTCGCCGAGCGGCCCGACCAGCTGGCCCGGGATGTTGACGAACAGCAGCGCGACACCGGCCGACAGCAGCCACGCGGTCATGCCGCGCCAGTTCCAGCCGTGGTGGAACCAGTAGCGCCCGCCCCGCTGCCGCCGGTTGAACACCTGCGAGGATCATCACGACCATCCACGGCCCGGTGCAGGTCACGATCAGCGCGGCGAAGGTGGAGATGCTCTGCACCAGGTTGAAGCCGAAGCGGCCGACGAAGATCAGCCCGATGGACAGCACGCCCACCAGCACCGTCGCCCGCACCCGCGAGAAGCGGGGGAACACGCTGGAGAAGTCCAGGCCGGTGCCGTACAGCGCGGTGGTGCCGGTCGACAGGCCGCCGATGAGCGCGATCAGGCACAGCGGCCCGAAGTACCAGCCCGGCGACACCGCGAGCAGCCCGCCGACGTAGTTCGGGGCGTCACCGGCCAGGTACTCCGGCGCGGATCCGGCGATCACCGTGGCGGTGATCAGCCCGAACCCGAACGGGACGATGGTCGACAGCTGCGCGAGCAGCGCCGCTGCCACCACGCGGGCGCGCGGCGTGGTCGAGGGGATATAGCGCGACCAGTCGCCGAGGAACGCCCCGAAGGACATCGGGTTGGCCAGCACGATCAGCGCGGAGCCGACCAGGGCGTCCCCGGAGCTCCACACCGAGATCGCGAAGAACGTGACCGCGGTCAGCAAAGACAGGAACGATCCGACGACGCGCCCGTGCACGCCCAGGTGCGCCGAGGACGAGACCGCGTTGTTGGTGCCGTTGACCGTGCCGAACACCGCCATCGGGCACAGCACGAGCGCACCCGCCACCAGCCCCAGCGCGGTGGCGGCGAGTCCCTGCCAGAACGACAGCCCGAACAGGATCGGGAACGCGCCGAGCACCGCCGTGGAGAACGTGTTCGCGCCGCCGAAGCACAGCCGGAACAGGTCGAGCGGCCGCGCCGTGCGCTCAGCGTCGGGGATGCGCTCGACGCCGTTGGTCTCCACCCGCTTGAACGCCGGCGCTTCGCCCATCGGCCCGTCCTCCCCGACCCCGTGCGCTGATCAGCAAAGACTGCGCCACCGGGCTCCGGTGCGGAATCGACCGAAGCTCCAACGCCGGTCGCTCCCGTTGGACGAACGCACAAGCGGGCGCCCACCGGCTGCGGGCACGAGGAACGGGCTGCCCGGAAGATCCGGACAGCCCGTTCTCATCCGCGGAGCCGGGTCAGCCGCCGACCATCGGCCCGCCGTCACCACCGACACCGGCCCCACCGATGCCCGCACCGCCGACTCCGTCGCCGCCGGTGCCACCATCGCCACCGACGCCGCCGCCTTCGGTGCCGTCGCCGCCGTCACCACCGTCGCCGCCGCCGGTGCCACCGCCTGTGCCACCGCCGTCGCCGCCATCGGCGCCCTCGACCACGACTCCGCCCCAGTCGGCGGCTTGGGCCGGCAACGTCGACATGACCGTGCGCGGCGGCAGGAACTCGACGAAGCCCAGTTCTTCGAGCTCCGCCGTGCTGAGCTGCCGTCTCGGTTCGAACATCAGATCCCCCTTGGCCATCGGAGCGCGTTCAGCGGACCTCTCAGGCCTACCCGCGGAGGAGCGACGTCAAGGCAGATCACCAGCCGAAGAACGGCCCGCCGTCGCCACCGATGCCCGGACCACCGATTCCGAAGCCGCCGTAGCCGAAGCCACCGTGACCGCCGTGACCGCCGTGGCCGCCCAGGTTGCCGTCGCCACCGTCACCGCCGTCACCACCGCCGGTGCCGCCACCTGTGCCGCCACCGGTACCTCCGGAACCGCCCTCGATCACGACGCCGTCCCAGCCGCCGGCCTGGAACAGCGTCGACATGACCGTGCGCGGCGGCAGGAACTCAAGGCGCTGGTCGCCCAGCTCTTCGAAGCTCACCGGTTCAGTTTCATCGATCACTTTCGTCCTCCCCAGTCGGAACGGGCTCGGAATGCAGCCGGAGATCGATGCCGGACAAGGCCGAAAACCCAGATCCCCCATCCAACGCCCCCAAATTCACCGGCACCGATTCGGAGGGTAAATGCCCCCGAGAACCAGCGCAGTCCGAAAACAACCAACATCCGCAACTCGGCAGAAAATGCCTGCTCAGAGCCTACTTCGAAGATTCACCCGCAACAACCGGAACGGTTAGACGCCCTACCGCGAATTGCGGAGAAAACCGCTCCCCGGAAAAAGAACCGAACGGCGCACGCACCGGAATTCGACGTCACGGCGCCCGGGCGAATGCGTCCCGGGACCGCTCCGGCGCCGGGCCGGGCGGGCAACCACCGATTCGGGTGGTCCGCACCCGAATCCCCCAACGTCGCCCGCTCGGATACCACCACCGCTGATCCACTCGGCCTAGACTCCCGCGCTGTTTGGCCCAGCCGAAATCATCCCGGGTAAGGAGTAGTGCCGATGCGCAATCGCCCACCTCGGACCGCTAGCGGCGGTCCGATCCGGCAGGTCCAGCACTGGTGGCCGCTGCCGAGCGCCGCCATGCTCGCCGTCACCTTCAGCATCGCCGCGGTCCCGGCCGCCCAGGCAGCACCGCCGTCCTGCACGCAGACCTCGAACGGCTCCGGGGTGGACGTCGTCTGCGAACGCGGCGTCCCGGAGGGCACCACGCTCGACGGCAGCGACGGCAACGACCGCTTCTACCTCAACGGGGCCGTGGCGGGCACCGTCAACGCGGGCGCCGGGGACGACCTGATCATCGTCACCGGCCGCGCGGGCGGTGACGGCGGCAAGGGCGGCAACGGGCACCTCGACGGCCGCAGCGGCGACACCAGGAACGGTGAGAACGGGGGCAAGAACGGCGGCAGCACCGGCGGCGCGGCCGGGACCAACGGCGCGACCGGTCCCAGCGCGCGGGCCGGCGGCAGCGCGGGGGTCGGTGGCCACGGCGGCACCGGCGGGCCCGGGGTGACCGAGACCGGCGTGATCAACGGCGGCGCCGGGAACAACACGATCACCGTCACCGGCGGCAGGGGCGGCAACGGCGGTGTGGGCGGCGACGGAGGCACGGGCACCACCGATCCCGCCGATTCCCGCGGCGGCCGGGGCGGCAACGCCGGTGACGGTGGAACCGGGAACCTCGGCCACATCTACCCGGGCGAGGGCGAGAACACCGTCACGATCATCGGCGGCGACAGCGGAACCGGCGGAACCGGCGGCGTCGGCGGGGATGCGACCGCCAGCACCCGCAGCGGGAACGGCGGCGATGGCGGCAACGGCGGCGGTGGCACCGAGCGGGCCAACGGACGTGGCGGCGCGGCCAACGGCGAGACCGGCACGATCGTGAGCACCGGTACCGACGACATCACCGTCCAGGGCGGCAAGGGTGGTCGCGGCGGACGCGGTGGCGACGGCGGAACCGGCCACGAGCCGAGCGCCCGCGACGCCGCGACCGCGGACAACGAGGTCGAAGGCGCCGGTGGAACGGGCGGCACCGGCGGGGACGGCGGCGTCGCCAACATCGGCAACATCATGTCCCAGGACGGCGGCCGGGCCACCGTGCACACCATCAGCGGCCCGGGCGGCGACGGCGGGGACGGCGGAACCGGCGGCGACGGGATCACGCCCGGCATCCCGGGTCTGCGCGGTCTCAACGGCGTCGCCGACACAGGCGGCACGGGCGGTGCGGGCGGCCCCGGCGGTCATCTCGCCACCACCGGCACCGAAACCGGCCGCCGCAACCCCTGACGTCCTGACCGAGAACGACCACCCGGAAGATCGCGCACCCGAGCGGGTGATTCGAGGTGCACCGCACGCCCGGTGCTCCTACGTTCTGCCCCGTGTGCCAGGAACTCGCCACTGGAGCGCGTTCTTCGAGGGGGTGGCCTCGTTCCGGTTCTTCCGGTGAATTCACTGAGTTTGCGAAGGAGCACCTGATGCCACGAACCTCTGGACCGCTGAGCCCCGAAGAGATCGAGACGCAGCGCGTGGAGTTCCTGCCCGCGCGCACCGTCATGTCGACCTTCTGGCTCCCGTGGAACGGCGCGGACGTCGTGGTCCTGGACCCAGACCCGCACACCCACGTCGAGGCCTACGGGGACAACGACGTCACGACCACCGGTGACGTCACCGGCGGCGACGGCGGTACTGGTGGCGGAACCGGCGGTGGCCAAGGCGGCGGCAACGGCGGCAACGGCGGCGATGGCGGTAGCGGCGGCGATGGCGGCGACGGTGGTGATGGCGGCGACGGCATCGGCGGCGATGGCGTCGGCGGCAACGGCATCGGCGGCCAAGGCGGCGGCAACCCGAGCTGATCCCGGCTGTCCTGGTGGTGCGCCGAGCCGCTCGGCGCACCACCCGTCAGCACTTCCGAGGAGTCGTGATGGTCGCAGAAGGGCACCGCAGCGAGCCCGCGGCCGACGAGGACGTCGCACGGCTCGTGGTGCCCGCCCTGGTCGCGGGCACCGAGCTGATCGGCCGGTACCAGGGCTCCGGCCACCGCGAACCGCCCTACCTGGTCCGCCGCGTCGACGGTCAGGTCCTGCAGCTCTCCCACCTGCTCTACCTCGTGGCGGCCGGGCTCGACGGCCAACGCACCTACGCGCAGCTGGCCGCCGGTCTGAGCACCGAGTGGGGCCGCGAGATCACCGCCGGGCAGGTGTCCTACCTCGTCGAGAACCGGTTGCGCCGCGCGGGAATCCTCGTCGCCGAGTCCGGACCGGACCGGTCCGCGCCCCTGCCCAAGGGCCGGGATCGGTTGCTGGCGCTGAAGTTCCGCATCGCGCTGGTTCCCGAGCACGTCGTCGCGGTCATCGCCCGGATCTTCCAGCCGTTGTTCTGGCCACCGGTCGTCGTCCTCGTGCTGGTGGCCTTCGTCGCCGCCGAGATCTGGGTCGCCGTCCAGGGCGGAGTCGCGCAACTCCTGGCGGGCGCGCGGGAACTGGTCGACCGGCCGGAGCAGATCCTGCTGGTGGTGGGCGTGCTCGTGCTCTCCGGAATGTTCCACGAGTGCGGGCACGTCGCGGCCTGCCGCTACGGCGGCGCGCGGCCGGGTGCGATGGGCGTGGGGATCTACCTGGTGTGGCCGGCGATGTACAGCACGGTCACCGATTCCTACCGGCTGAGCCGGGGCGGCCGTCTGCGCACCGATCTGGGCGGCGTCTACTTCAACGTGCTCGCCATGCTGGTGATGATCGCCGTCTTCGCGGTGACCGGCCTGCCCTGGCTGCTCGTCTCGCTGGTGGCCTGGCAGGTCTCGACGGTCTGGCAGTTCGTGCCGTCGATCCGGTTGGACGGCTACTACATCCTGAGCGATCTGGTCGGCGTTCCCGACCTGTTCGACCGGATGGGCCCGGTCCTGCGCAGCATGCTGCCGGGGCGTTCGCCGCATCCCCGGGTCCGCGAGCTCAAGCCCTGGGTCCGCTGGGTGATCACGGCCTGGGTCGTGCTGGTGATCCCGTGCCTGGCGTACTGGATCATCGGGTTCCTGGTGCTCGCGCCCTACGTGCTTCCCGTGGTCTGGCAGGCGCTGGGCACCCACTGGGACGGCGTGGGCAGCGCGGTCGGAGCGGGCGACGCCGCAGCGGCCGTGGTCGGTGTCCTGCGGATGTTCCTGCTGGTGCTGCCGTGGGCGGGCATCACGCTCGTCCTCTACAACCTGGGCCGCAGCCTCACCCGCCGCATCCGCCGCTCACGCGCGTGATCGCGGTTTCTCAGGGCAGGATCGGGGCGAAGTACCCGCCGTCGCCCTGGGCGAAGGCGCTGAGCATCGCGGTCGAGTTGGCTCGGTCGTCCAAGTCCGGTTCCGCCGCGGCGAGATCCTGGTCCAGCATCCAGGTTTCGAGCATGATCGAGTAGCCGATGAGCACGTCCGGCCCACCCGCCGCGGCCAGCGCCGACCCGGCGATCTCGCGCACCGCGCCCTGCAGCGGCTCGCGCTCGGCGGCATCTCCCGGCCCGAAGGCGATCTTGACCATCTCGTTGAGGTCGATCGCGGTGGGCGCGATGACGGCGAATTCGAAGTCCAGCAGCGCCGCGACCGAATCCCCGTGCCACAACGTGTTCGGCGCGCACAGGTCGCCGTGGTTCAAGGCGCGCGGCGCCATCGGCAGCGCGGCCCAGAACCGCTCGAGCGCCTGCTGGAGGCTGTTGGTCTGGCGTTCGGTGAGCATGCCGGCCGAGACGATCCGCTCGAACGAAGCATCGACCTCCGCCGGGTCGTCCGGGAAGAACGGCGAGCGGCTGCGGGCGTGCGGGGCGGCCGCGTCGACGTCGACGCGGTGGACGTGGCGGGCGCGCTCCCACATCTGCTCGATCGCCCGAGATCTGGCCGCGTCGTCCAGCGTCGGCCAGATCTCGTCCAGGTTCTCCCCCACCACGCGCCGGCTGAGCACCCACTCGTGTCCGTCGCGCACGCCGGCATCGACGATCGCCGGGTATCCGACCTCCGCCGGGAGCAGCTCGACCAGCTTCAGCTCGCGGAGCAGGTCACCCGGACCCGGCTCGGGCGCGACGCGGATGACGAGCTCGTCGGCGAGCCAGGTGTGGTTGGTCCAGCCCGTGCCGCGCCGGGCATCGCCGAGATCCACCCCGTGCTCGCCGAAAACCTCCGCAGCCACCCGGCTGGTGCTGCCCGTCCTGTCCATGGAACCGACTTTACCGATCAGGACAACGGATTTTCCGCGGCGCGATCGACACCGGCGACGTGCGGATTCCGCTGGCCGACCTTCCCGCGCCCACTCCGGAGGCGTCTACTGGAGGTGTCGGCAGGAGAACTCGCGAGGGAGGCGGCACCGATGCCGGACCTGCTGTGGGCCGTCGGTTTGATCGTGGTGTTCGTCGCGGTGGCGTTGACGTTGCGCGGACTGACCAGGTGGCGGTGAGGCGCGGTCACTCCCGGCCCGCGGCGCGCAGCAGTCGGAGCTGTCCGATCTCGGCGACGTTCTTCATCAGCTCGGCGTTCACCCATGCCAGCATGTGCGCCACGGTCTTGTCCGGGTCGTCCTGCCACGGGAACGGCGCGGGCGCGTCCAGCTCCGCGTCGGTGAGCCGGTCCAGCACCGCCGACCACTCCGCGCGCAGCCCGCGCAACCACTCGACGACCGAGTCCTCGCCCGGCCACTCGACATCGGTGCGGTCGCGCGGCGGCCTGCCCTGGGCGTGGTCCAGGGTCACCGCCCACCACCAGCCGATGTGCCAGGTGGTCCAGGCGATCGTGGGCACCGGGATCGGGTCGGGCTCCACCTCGGCGAAGTCCGGTTCCCAGCCGTCGGCGCCGCGCCGCACCGTCCAGCAGTGCTCGGCCGGTTCCCAGCGGAAGTCGGCGGGCACCAGCTCGGTGAGGTGGAACTCGAACAGCGACCAGGTCATCTCGAACTGCCAGCGCAGCAGCTCAACGCGCGATGCGGACATTCGCGAGATCTTGCCACGACGAGCACTCCGGGCGAAAACGATTATCCGGCAGGCGGTTCCGGGATCAGCCGGGTGCGGGGCTCAGCGGCGCCGTCCACAGCACCCGCGTCCCACCGGTCGGCAGCCGGTCCACAGTGCACCGCCCGCCCATCTGCACCGCCCGCTCGGCCAGGTTGTGCAGTCCGCTGTGCGCGATCGTGCTCGCGATGCCGACGCCGTTGTCGGTGACGTCGATGGTGAGGTCGTCGTCCAGCGAGATGGTCACCGACAGCTCCGAAGCACGCGCGTGCCGGACGGTGTTGCTCACCGCTTCCAGCACCACCGCCTCGGCGTGCTCGGCCAGCCTCGGCGGCAGCACGTCCAGCGGCCCGGCCATCCGCATGGTCATCCGGATCGGGTTGTCGCCCACCACGTCGGTGACCACGCGCTGCACCCGGTTGCGGAACCCGGTCGGGTGCTCGGCGGCGACCTGCAGGTCGAAGATGCTGGCGCGGAGGTCCTGGATGACCTCGTGCAGCTGGTCGATGTGCTCGGTCAGCCGGCCCGCCACGTCGGGCACCTTCGCCCGCCGCTGCGTGCCCTGCATGGACATGCCGATGGCGAACAGCCGCTGGATGACGTGGTCGTGCAGCTCGCGGGCGATGCGGTCGCGGTCGGCCAGCACGTCCAGCTCGCGCCGCGCGGCCTGAGCTTCAGCCCACTGCAGCGCCAGCGCGGCCTGGTCGGCGAAGGACGACACCACCAGCAGCTGCTCCTCGTCGAACCGCTTCGCCCCGGCCCGCCGCACGGTCAGCAGGACGCCGGAGATGGTGCCCTCGGCGCGCATCGGCACCGCGAGGGCCGGGCCGAGCTCCACCGCGGCTCCCTCGATCGTGGACAGGGTGGGGACGTTGCGCGGCACCCGCTCCCGGAACACCTGCCCGGTCACCGAACCGTCGACCGGCAGCGACCGTCCCACCAGCTCCTCGACACCGGCTCCCGCCGAAACCGTCACCACCAGTTCCCCGGTCTCGACGTCGTCGGTGCGCGCGGGCACCGCCAGCAGCGCGAAGTCGGCGTGCGTCAGCTCGGCCGCGCGTTCGGCGATCAGCTGCAGCGCGTCGATGGAATCGGTGCCCGCCAGCAGTTCCGCGGTGATCTCACCGGTGGCGTCCAGCCAGCGCTCGCGGCGGCGGACCTCCTCGAACAGCCGCGCGTTGTCGACCGCGATCCCGGCCGCCCCGGCCAGCGCCTGCAGCACCACCTCGTCGTCCTCGGTGAACTGGCCGCCGCCGACCTTCTCGGTCAGGTACAACCGGCCGAACGTCTCCTGCCTGGCCCGGATCGGCACGCCGAGGAAAGTGCGCATCGGCGGGTGGTGCTGCGGGAATCCCACCGACGCCGGGTGCCCGGCGATCTCCTCCAGCCGCAGCGGTTTGTCGGCCTCGATGACCACGCCCAGCACGCCGTGCCCGGTCGGCAGGTGCCCGATGCGGCGGGTGGTCTCCTCGTCGATGCCGTCGTAGATGAACCGGCTCAGCGAGCCGTCGGGCGCCAGCACGCCGATCGCGCCGTAGCGGGCGTCGACCAGGTCGATGGCGGTGCGCACGATGCGCCGCAGCACCGAGTCCAGCTCCAGTTCGGAGGAGATGGCCAGCACGGCTTCCAGCAGGACGTCCATCCGGTCCCGCAGGCCGACGATCTCTTCGATGCGCGCCTGGACCTGGGCCAGCAGCTCCTTGAGTCGCAGCCGGGACAGCGTGCCCACCAGCGACGGAGCGGCGCCCTCCCGCAGCTCCCCCGATCCTGGCGAGTCCGCCCTGCTCACCACCCCACTCTGACAGGCCGCGCGCGGCCCGGCGAGCTCACGTCTCCGGGTGGTGGCGCAACCGGGTGGCCAGCACGGCGGCCTGGGTGCGGCTCTGCAGGCCGAGCTTGCTCAGCAGCCGGGAGACGTAGTTCTTGACGGTCTTCTCGGCCAGGAACATCCGGTCGGCGATCTGCCGGTTGGTCATCCCCTGCCGGATGCAGTCCAGCAGGATCCGCTCCTGCCCGGTCAGGTCCGGCAGCTTCGAGGTGCCGTCGAGCTCGGCGCGCAGCTTGTTCACCAGCGAGGTGGTCTCCTGCTCGCCGAGCAGCATCTTGCCCGCCCCGACCCGGCGCACGGCCGAGGCGAGCTCCATCCCCTTGATGTTCTTCACGACGTAGCCGGCGGCTCCGGCCAGCATCGCGTCGAGCATGGCCTGCTTGTCGTTGAACGACGTCAGCATGAGGCACTGCAGCGCGGGCAGCCGGGACCGCAGCTCCCGGCACAGCTCGACGCCGTTGCCGTCCGGCAGCCGCACGTCCAGCACGGCCACATCGGGGCGGACCGCGGGGACGCGGGCCAGCGCCTCGCTCACCGAGGAAGCCTGCCCGACCACCACCAGGTCCTCCTCGGAGTCGAGCAGGTCGACCAGCCCCAGCCGCACGACCTCGTGGTCGTCGACCAGGAACACGGTGGTCTCGCCGGGCTCACGCACGTCCCCACTGTAGGAGCGGGCGGCCTCAGTCGCCGCTGCGGAAGGTGAAGCGGACCCGCCCGATCCAGATCTCGTCACCATCGCCCAGTTCGGCGATGTCCACCGGCTGCCGGTTGAGGTAGGTGCCGTTGAGCGAACCGCCGTCCACCACGACGTACCTGCCGTCCCGCAGCCGCAGCTCGGCGTGCACCCGCGACACGGTCATGTCGTCCACCACGATGTCGCAGTCCCGATCCCGCCCGATCGTGATGTTCGGGCCACCGATCGCGAAAACGGTACCCGCGTCCGGCCCCCGGTTGATCACCAGCCGGGGCCCCGCGACGGACTCCTCGGAATCGCGCGGCGCCGGGACGCCCTGAGCGGCCGGCACGGCCTCGAGCAGCGTCCGCATCGTCTGGTCCGCCGTCGCGACACCAGTGGTTTCGGACGCCTGGAACCGGGTGTCATCCATGGTCGTACTCCTCGCAGAAAGGCACGGAAGCCGCCCGGACTGCCCCGACCAGGACTGGGCGACTACAGCCAGCATGCCGAACAACCACGCTCCGTGGCCAGGACCTTCGTCCCAAGTCCCCCACCTACCCGACGTGACGGTCACCACTCGCGACCGGTGGCGGCGAACCCCGGCAATCTGCGGAAATCCGGGTTGCCGGGAGTTTTCGGGTGTCATGATCACGGGTGATCTCGTCGGGGTGATGCGTTGTGAGGGGGCCGTCCTTGCTGGGTGCTCTGCTGCCGGACGATCCGCCGGAGGTGGGGTCGTACCGCCTGCTGAACCGCCTGGGGCGCGGCGGGATGGGCCGGGTGTACCTGGGCGTGTCGCGCGGCGGACGGCTGGTCGCGGTCAAGGTGGTGCGGGCGGATCTCGGCGACGATCCGGACTTCCGGCGCCGGTTCGCGCGGGAGGTCACCGCCGCTCGCGCCGTGTCGGGCTTCTACACCGCACAGGTGGTCGACGCCGATCCCGACGCCGATGCGCCGTGGCTGGTCACCTCCTACATCCCCGGCCCGACGCTGCACGAGGCCGTGAAGCAGGAGGGGCCGCTGCCGCCATCGGCGCTCAGCACGCTCGGCGCGGGCCTGGCCGAGGGGCTCGGCGCCATCCACGCGTGCGAGGTGGTGCACCGCGACCTCAAGCCCAGCAACGTGATCCTGGCCGAGGACGGCCCGCGGGTGATCGACTTCGGCATCGCGCGAGCGGTGAACGAGACCCACACCGCGGAGGTCTTCGGAACACCCGCGTTCATGTCGCCTGAGCAGGCCAAGGGCGAGCCGGTCGGAGCACCCGCCGACGTGTTCGCCCTGGGTTCGCTGCTGGTGTTCGCCGCGACCGGTCGCGGACCGTTCAGCGGCGGCGAGTCGCAGGCGATCCTGTACCGCGTCGTGCACGAAGCACCCGACCTGTCCGGTCTCGACCAGCTGCCGGGCGAGCTCGCCCGGATCATCAGCACCTGCCTGGCCAAGGACCCGGACGACCGGCCGACGGCCAAGCAGCTGCTCGACTCCCTCGCCGACATGACCGGCGACCGGACCCGCTGGCTGCCCGCGGAAGTCGTCAGCATGATCGACGAGCGCCGGACGGCGACCATCGCCGCGACCAAGATCGACCCGCTGGCCGGGCAGGCCCTCGCACCGGCCCCGGCACCCGCGCCGGTCGTCCCTTCCCCGTCGGGCACGCTACCTGCGCCATTGCCGCCGCCGACGCTCTCATCGCCGCCCCTACCGGCCACGCACTCCTCGCCACACCCGCCGTCCACGCTTCCCCCGGCCACGCTCTCCGGGCCTCAACCGCCACCCACGTTCCCCCCACCGCACCCGCTGGCCGGACAGTTCCACGCGCCCCCTCCGCCGCACATGCCACCGGCCAGGACGACTCCGGTCGGGCTCATCGTTCTCGGTTCGGTGCTCGGCGGCGCCACGCTGGTCGCGCTGATCGTGATCGTCGTGCTCAACCTCGGTTCCGGCCCGAGCAGCCACCAGGCCACACCGACACCGTCATCCGCGACCACCACGTCGGACGACTACCCGACGGAATCGTCCTCGGCCTCCACGACGGCTGAGACGAGCTCCAACGGCGGGTCGCTCGACGACGCCGCGACCGACCGGACCCCGTTCACCCTGGACGCGTTCATGCCGGACGACTTCACCGACGACACCGGCAAGCGGCACACCTACGAGGCCGGCTCCACCAACGAATGCACCGATTCGGTCTCCGACGAGGTCCGCTCGGTGCTGGCGGAGAACGGCTGCTCGCAGATGATGGTGGCCAACTTCATCGACGACGACGTGCAGATCATCACCACGGTCTGGGTCTTCCCGTTCGCCGACTACGCCACGGCGTCCGCTGTGGAGGAGAAGTTCGACGCCATGGACTACCTGCAGCTCGGCTGCTGGGACCCGAACTCCGGCCGCGGCGCGGGAGTGTGCGACGGGGACGTGGACGGCGCGGACGAGTGGCAGTACATCGGCCAGGACCACCGCTACGTGATCGTCGCCCAGTCCAAGTACATCGACCTGAGAGGCGACGACTCCGGCGACCCGGCCCTGCAGTCGGCGGGCAGCGAAGCCCGCAGCACCGTCGGCCCCCAGAACTACGGAGGCTGAACCGGCGACCTGCGGACGGAGGAGGGACGAATCCCTGAACGAGGGGTGGTGAACCTCCGTTCGATCGGATCCGACTTCGCTTCGACGACGACCGGTCATCGGCCACCCGCGAAAGTTCGGTCCGCTCGGGATGATCCATCACCCCATCATCGTGTTCCGCACTGCTGCCCGATTTCACGCGGGTCGGCGAACGACGCAACCACGACTGATCGGGTGACAAAGAGAAAGCGCCCGCCCGGTGGGGCGGGCGGGCGCTGTTGGGTTGCGGTTACTTCACCGCGCCCATGGACAGGCCCCGGACGAGGTGGTTCTGGGCCGCCCAGCCGATGATCATCACCGGGAGGGAGGCGAGGAAGGCCGCCGCGCTCAGCTGGGCCCAGTAGAGGCCTTCGCTGGTGATGAAGCCGACCAGGAAGACCGGCACCGTGCCCGCCTGCGCCGCCGTCAGGTTGACCGCGTAGAAGAACTCCGTCCAGGAGAAGATCACGCAGATCAGCGCGGTGGCGGCGATGCCGGGGGCCACCACCGGGAGCACCACGCGGAACAGCAGCGTCGGCAGCTTGGCGCCGTCGATGCGGCCCGCTTCGACCATCTCCCTGGGGACTTCCAGGAAGAACGAGCGCATCATCCAGATCGCCAGCGGCAGGTTCATCGCGGTGTAGAGGACCACCAGCGCCCAGACGTTGTCCAGCAGCTTGAGGTTCTGCGAGATCACGTACAGCGGGATGATCGCCGCGACGATCGGCAGCATCTTCGTCGACAGGAAGAAGCCCAGCGCGTCACGGGTTCCGGGGACCGCGGAGATGGACAGCACGTACGCCGCGGGCACCGCCAGCAGCAGCACGAGCAGCGTGGAGGTCACCGTCACGAACGCCGAATTCGCCAGGTACGGCAGGAATCCGCGCTCCAGCACGCCGGCGAACTGATCCAGCGTCGGGGTGAACACCACCTTCGGCGGGTTGGTGTAGGCGTCGCTCTCCTGCTTGAACGAGGTGAGCACCATCCACAGCACCGGGAACACGAACAGGATCGCGATCAGCCAGGTCAGCGCGGTCAGCGCCCAGCGGCCGATGGGGTTGCCGGTTCGCATCATCGCACCTCGCTAACGCCGAAGGTCCGGAACATCAGGCGCAGCGCGAAGGTCGCCACGATCAGGGTCAGCACCACCACGATCACGCCCATGGCCGAGGACTGGCCGACGTCGAAGCCCTCGAAGGCGCGCTGGTAGATGTAGAACGGCAGGTTCGTGCTCGCGGTGCCGGGACCGCCCTGCGTCATCAGGTAGATCGCGTCGAAGCTGTTCACGATGTAGATCGCGCCGAGCAGCACGGCCAGCTGCAGGTAGCGGCCCAGCTGCGGCAGGGTGATCGAGGCGAACGTGCGCCACCGGCCCGCGCCGTCGACCGCGGCGGCCTCCAGCACCTCCTTGGACTGGGCCTGCAGCCCGGCCAGGATCAGCAGCATCATGAACGGCGTCCACTGCCAGACGACCTGCGCCATCACCGAGGCCAGCGGGAACTGCGACAACCAGTCGATCTTGGTGCCGAAGGCGAAGTTCAGCAGTCCGTAGGTCGGGTCGAACATGGTCGTCTTCCACAGCAGCGCACCGGCCGCGGGCAGGATCAGGAACGGCGTGATCAGCAGCGTGCGCACCACGCCGCGGCCCAGGAACTGCCGGTCCAGCAGCAGTGCCAGGCCGAGGCCCAGCAGCATCGCCACCAGCACGCACACCACCGTGAGCAGCACCGTGTTGAACATCGCGCCGCGGAACTGGCTGTCGGCGAACACGTCGATGTAGTTGCGCAGCCCCACGAAGTGGCGGGAGCCCGGGCGCACCAGGTTCCAGGACTGGAACGAGTAGAACACCGTCAGCAGGAACGGGATCTGGGTGACCAGGATGGTGAACAGCAGCGCGGGCATCAGCGGCGCGCGGCGCAGCCATGCTTCGCGCGACCACTTGCCGATGGGCTTCCTGGTCGCAACCGGCGGCGCTGCGGTGGGTTTGGTGGCCGTCTGCGTCATCTGGTCTCCCGGTAAGCCGCGCCGACGGACTCGGCGTATTCCTGGGACTGCTGCAGCGCTTCCTCCACCGAGATCTGCCCGGCGACGGCCGCCGAGAGCTGCTGGCTCACCCGCGTCCCTAGGTCCTGGAACTCGGGGATGCCGACGAACTGGATCCCCGGGTAGGGCACCGGGTTCACCATCGTGTTGCGCTGGTTGGCGCTGTCGATGCCGGCCAGCGTCGCCGGGGCGTAGGCCTGCGCGGCCTGCTGGTACTCCGGGATCTGGTAGGTCGACAGCCGGCAGCCCGGCGGCACCCGGTTCCAGCCGAACGTGGTGCCCACGGTGCGGACGAAGTCCTTGTCGGTCATCCAGCGCATGAACCGCCACGCGGCGTCCTTGTCCTGGGCGACCTTCGGCATGGCCAGCGACCAGGTGTAGAGCCAGCCGCTGGTCTCGGTGCGCATCACCGGGGCGGCCACGTAGCCGGACTTGCCGACGACCTCGCTGCTGGCCGGGTCCTCGTTGGTGCCCGCCATGACCGTCGCGTCGTACCACATCGCCGCTTCGCCCTGGCCGTAGCGCGTGCCGCACTCGGTGAAGCCCGCGCTGGAGGCGCCGATCTCGCCGTGGTCGCGCACCAGGCCGACGTAGAACTCCGCGGCGGCGCGGAACTCCGGCGACGTCAGCTGGGCGTTCCAGTTCTCGTCGAACCAGCGGGCGCCGAAGGTGTTGGCCACCGTGGAGAACGGGGCGAGGCTCTCGCCCCAGCCCGGCTTGCCGCGCAGGCAGATCCCGGCCACGCCCGCTGCCTTGTTGTCCAGGCGCGCGGCGAACTCGGCGATCTGCTCCCAGGTGGGCCGTTCCGGCATGGTCAGCCCGGCCTGGGCGAAAAGGTCCTTGCGGTAGGCCACGAACGACGACTCGCCGTAGAACGGCACCGCGTACATCGAGCCCTCGTGCGACAGCGAGTCGCGGATGCTGGGGATGAAGTCGTCGGCGTCGTATCCCTCGCTGGCGTCGATGTAGGGCTGCAGGTTCTCCAGCCAGCCGTTCGCCGCCCACTGCGGGGTCTCGTAGTTGCTGATCATCACCACGTCGAACTCGCCGCCCTCGGTGGCGGTCGACGCGGTGATCTTCGCGCGCGCCTGGTTCTCCGGCAGCTGCACGAACTTCAGCTTGATGCCCGGGTTGTCCCGCTCAAACTGGTCGGACAGCGCGATGGCGTCCTCCATCTGCGGGTTGGACACGATCGCCACGACCAGCGTCCGGCCGCCCGCGCCCAGCGCTCCCGCGCCCGCGCAGCCGCTGAGCAGCATCGCGACGACCGCGAGCACGGCCAGCTTGGCTCTACTTCGCATTCACGCCTCCCGGCAGGACCTGAACCTTCAGCCCGGCACCGCTGCGCATCAGGTCGAGCGCGGCGGGGAACTCCTCCAGCGGCAACGTGTCGGTGAGCAGCGAGTCGGTGTCGACGGCGCCGGAGGCGACCAGCTCCAGTGCCGCGCCGTAGCTGTGCAGCACCGCCATCGAGCCGACGATCTTGATCTCGTCGTTGTAGATGCGGAACGGCGACAGGGAGATCCGCGCTTCGGCCGGGGCGACGCCGAACACCAGCAGCCGCCCGCCGCGGCGCAGCGAGTCGAAGGCGGCCTCGATCGCGGGCGCGGCCCCGGTGCAGTCCACGGCGGCGTCGAAGCGCTGGTCGAGTTCGGCGACGTCGGTGCTCACCGCGACCGCGCCGAGCTTCGTGGCGCGTTCCAGCCGTGCCGCGTTGCGGTCGACCACCGAGACCTGCGCGCCGCCGCGCTGGAGCAGCTGCTGCATCAGCAGGCCCATCGTGCCCGCGCCGACCACGAGGAACTTCTCCCCCGCTTCGACACCGATCTGGCGCACGCCGTGCACCGCGCAGGACACCGGCTCGACCAGCGCGCCCTGCTCCCAGGTCATGGAGTCGGGCATCCGGTAGGCGGTGTTGGCGGGGATCACCACGTACTCGGCGAAGGCGCCGTCGACGGTGTCGCCGGTGGCGTTCCAGTTCGCGCAGAGGTTGCCGTGGCCCGAGCGGCAGGGCGTGCAGTAGCCGCAGAACAGCGAAGGGTCGACGGCGACCCGGTCGCCGACCTTCCAGTCGCCCGGCACCTCGGTGCCGAGCTCGACGACCTCACCGGCGAACTCGTGGCCCGGCACGATCGGGTAGGGCGTGGGCGGGAAGTGCCCGTCGGCGATGTGCAGGTCGGTGCCGCAGATGCCGCACGCACCGACCTTGATCACCAGCTGACCGTCGCCCGGTTTCGGGTCGGGCACCTCGCCCACCCTGATGGAGCCGGGCTGATCGATGATCGCGGCGCGCATGACACCCCTTCCACTGGCCCCGCTCATATGAGCATCGTGGGCCGATCGTTCTGGTAACTCGCGGAGCATTCAAGGATGATCTCGCGTGTTACGTCAACATTTCCCCTTTAGGATGCTCATATGAGCACTAGCGAGCCCCGGGTGCGGCTGACCGACACCATCACGGCGGCCTCCATCGCGCACCGGTTCTTCGTCCAGGGCCGGACCAAGATGGAGATCGCCCAGGAGCACGGGATCAGCCGCTTCAAAGTGGCCAGGATCCTCACTGCCGCGCAGGAAACGGGCCTGGTCCGGGTCGAGTTCGACCTGCCGGTGCCGATCGACCTGGGACTGTCGGAGGCGGTCCGCACCAGCTACCGGCTGCGCCGCGTGCTGGTGCTCAATCGAGCGCAGTCCAAGGCCGAGCGACCGGTGCTGCGCCGTCGCATCGGCGCGCTGGCGGCTGATCTGCTGGCTGAAACGACCACCTCCGACGACGTGCTCGGCCTGTCGTGGGCACGTTCGGTCAACGCGATGGCCGATGCCGTCCACACGTTGCCGAAGTGCCCGGTGGTTCAGCTGTGCGGCGTGCAGGCGGGCATGGACATGCGCGACAGGTCGGTGGAGACGGTGGGCCGGCTGGCCGACATCTCCGGCGGCCCCGCGTACCCGATCTACGGCCCGCTGGTGCTGCCGGACCGCCGCACCACGGAGATCCTGCGCAACCAGCCGGGCATCGCCGAGACCTTCGAGCAGTTCCGCCACCTGACCAAGGCGGTGGTCAGCAT
This sequence comes from Saccharopolyspora antimicrobica, assembly GCF_003635025.1. GTDB lineage: Bacteria > Actinomycetota > Actinomycetes > Mycobacteriales > Pseudonocardiaceae > Saccharopolyspora > Saccharopolyspora antimicrobica. The sequence continues at coordinate 389,013 of NZ_RBXX01000002.1, forward strand.
CGGCGCCTGGCGCCCCGACGAGTCGACGGTCTACGACGCTCTCGCCCAGCCGGAGCGCGACGCGATCCATGAGCGCGGGGCGACGGCGGAGATCGCGGCCCGCCTGTTCGACGCGGACGGCAACGCGATGTCGACCGGCCTGGCCCACCACGTCCTGGCGATCGAGCACGAACAGCTCCGCCAGATCCCCGAGGTGATCGCCCTGGGCTACACGGTCCCGAAAGCCCGAGCGATCGACGCGGTCCTGCGCTCAGGAGTGGTGAACACCCTGATCACCGACGCCCAAGCGGCGGAAACGCTCCTCGACCTGATCGCCGACCGCCCGCTGCCCTGACGACGGTCGGTCAGCCGTGGTCCAAGGGACTCCGCCGGCGGAGTCCCTTGGACGGGTTCGAGCTGGGCGTTCGGAGCGTGCTTGTGGGTGCGGGCGCTTGACCGCTCCCGCGTCTGTTGGTGGGCGTGCGGGGGCGGATGCCGGTATCGAACGCTGTTTCATTCTGCTGGCGACGGTGTTGTACCCGCTAAGCTCGCGCAGCGGCATCGAGCAGCCGCTGCAACATCTGCACGCGGGGATCAGCATCGATCGCGACCTCGGTGTTGCACACGACTGCGGCACCGACGCCACGCTTCGTATCGAGCATCACGTAGGTGGCCGTCCCGAACTCGCTGCCCGCGTGCTGCCACACCCCCTCGCTGTCTCCCCGTAGCCGGTGCCAGACGTATCCCTGTGAAATGAAGGGCAGAGGCGCCTCTGAACTGGCGAGGATCCGCTCCGGAACCTGATTCGCGAGCGCCGCCGAGGCAATGTGTCGCGGCAGGACCTGCTTGCCATCGATGGTTCCTTCACCCAGCCACAGTCGCGCCCACCGTGCCAGGTCAATGGCATTCGACCGCAGTCCGCCGTCGGCAACCAGGCACGAGGTGTACGGCGCGTACTCGGCGTGGCCGGTGAAGTCATCCGGGATGCTCTGCGGAATCAGATTCCGATAGTCCGGCCACATTCCCTGTTTCACACCATCGACGAACCAGGCGTGTGGATGTGCCCGATCGGAAACCGGCAGCTGGTCCCGGTTGAAGTCGGAACGGTTCATACCGGCGGGGCGGAGCACGAAGTCACGGCAATAATCCGAAAAATATTGCCCCGTCACAGCTTGGACGATATGAGCGGCGAGGTCGTAGGCGATGTCGGAGTACTGATGTGCCTCACCAGGAACGGTTTTGAGGAAGTTCCGCTCGGCATCGTAGGTCCATCCACGCGGCGCGGGCGTCAGGAAGTCATGGAGCCAACGGCCCATCTCGGCCGGGTCCGGCACCTCTCCCGCCCGATAGGAATAGCCGTATGGCCCAGGCTCGATCGGGCTCGTGATCGGCGTCAGATGGGTGAGCAGATGCCCGACCCTGATCGGTACGTCGGGATGATGTGGGCTGCGGACACTGCGCGGACCGTAGATCTTGCTGTGCGCGAGCACGTCGTTCACATCGGTTTCCATTGCCAGGCGGCCCGACGCGACCAGCTGCAGGACAGCTGTGGCAGTCACCGTCTTGCTCACCGACCCGATGTTCAGGGTGCTGCGCGTGGTCATCGGCTGCCCGGCCCGCGCGGTGCCCCACGCATCGGCGTAAACCGTCCGATCTCGCGTTACCGCCGAAACACTGCAACCCATGATATTTCTTGAATCGGCCAGCTGCTGCAGCTCGTTCTTGAGGGGAGCCGGCAGTGGTGGAATTTCTCCGCCGTAGTTCGAGTCGCCACCGCCACCTGTCGTCGAGCACGCTGTCGCGCTCCCCGCAACCACCGCCATTGCCGCCGCGGAGGCTCCAATGAGGAATGCTCTCCGGCTTCCCTGGATCATTCGCATCTCCAAGCACTCTGTCAGTTCCGGAACCGGGCATTGCAAGATTGAGATCGCGTTGGCGGAGGTGCCCGGTTCCCGGGTCGTCTTCGGCCTGACGGATCACTCCATCGGCAAGGCGATCAACTTATCGATCTAGCGCACAGAAGTGAGGGATTCGGCTTCCGAACCCCGGTGGTCGTCGACGGCCCGGGCGACGTCCTCGTCCAGCAAATCGCTGTTGATGGCGAAAGCCGCCGCCGCACCCATGCCCGCCGCGGTAATGACCAGCGCGCGCGGGTCGGCGACGTTGCCCACCGCCCAGACTCCCGGGACGCTGGTACACCCCGTGCGGTCGGTGACCACCCAGCCCTTTTCGTCCTTCTCGCAGCCCAGTTCCGTCAACAGGGCGTCTCGGGGCAGCATGCGCGGGAAGACGAAGGCAACATCGCGGGGTGCGACGTGCCCTTCGATCAGCTCGATCCCGCGCAGTCGGTCATCGGCTACCACCAGCTGCTTGACCTGGCCCTCGATCAGGTGCACGCCACAGGCGGCCAACTGCTCGCGCTCGTCGTCGGTCAACGCCAAAGCCTGCGGGAACAGCACGACGTCGTCGGACCACTGCCGCAGCAGCAGGGCCTGGTGCACTGCGGCCGGTCCGGTGCCCAGCACGCCGATCGCCCGGTCACGGACCTCATAGCCGTGGCAGTACGGGCAGTGCAGCAGGTCCCTGCCCCAGCGCTCGGCCACGCCCGGGATCTCCGGCAACTCGTCGCGCAATCCCGTCGCCACCACCAGCCGACGAGCTGACAGCACCGCCCCATCGGCCAGCCGCACCGAGAAACCGTTCCCGCCACGCTCGATGTGCACTACCTGACCATCGACGAACTCCACCCCGTACTCGGCGACCTCCGCGCAACCGATCTCCAGCAACTCCGACGGCGGGAGCCCGTCCCGAGACAGGAATCCCTGCATGTGCTCGGCCAGGGCGTTGCGCGGCTGCCCACCGTCGACCACCGCCACGCGGCGGCGCGCCCGGCCTAGCACCAAAGCCGCACTCAGTCCGGCCGCTCCTCCGCCGGTGATCACCACGTCGTGTTCGGCGGATTTTGCTGCCCTACTCGTCGTTTCACCCATGTCACAACCTCCACAGCGGACTTTGCGCCCGCACTGCTGATTCAAAAAGCTTTGCTGCCATTTTCGGGAACACCGCCGCCGGGTCGGCCGCCCGCGCAAGACCAGCCCGATCTACTTCGCGCATTCACTTCTCGACTCCTCGGCAGGACCTTCTCGACGCGAACGCAGTCAGCGAGAGCTCCAGAGAGCCGCACGGATCTTCTCCTGCAACTGCGCGCGCAACGAGACAGGAGCCCGCTCCACACCACATGCGCGAGCCAGTCGCGCCGTGAGCTTCTTCGTGATCACGCAAGCGGCGCAGCATGTTTCGCGGCACGGGTGGTCGTTCTCGACACCGCGCAACGACACACCCAAGTTCGTTCGATCCCCGTTGCGAGATCGCCAGGACATGACTCACCCCTCGTCGATCGGCTCAGCGGCCCGGACAAGAGACGTCAGCGTTCGTTCGCACGCCGCTGCTCGCAGCTCGGATCAGCCGATGTGCGGGGTCAGATCGGCGAGCAACGCCGCCTTCGGCTTGGCACCCACCACGCGTGTGACCTCCACTCCGTTGCGGAACACAATCGTCGTGGGCACGCCCATGACCCGGTAGCGCATCGCCAGCCGCGGGTTCTCGTCGACGTTGACCTTGCCGATCTTGAACTTCTCCGCGTTCTCCCCGGCGATCTCCTCCAGGATCGGCGCGAGCATCCGGCACGGGCCGCACCAGGTCGCCCAGAAGTTGACCACGATCGGCTTGCTCCCCGCCAACTCCGCGTCCAAAGTGGCGTCAGTGACTTTCACAGTGCTGGTCATGGAAAGCTCCGTTCTCCTCGCATCGCAACGGCTGGCCCCACCGATCACCGGCGGTCTCGTCCAAGACTGCGGAGTTCGCGGAGCATCGCGCAACTTTCGTTGCCATTTCCGGGAAAGGTCAGTGGCAGCACCAGCACGGCGAGTCCGACCCACTGCCTGGTCCCAGCTCTCTTGCTCTCTTCGGTCATGTCCCCGGCTCCTGCCCCTTCGGTTGGCTGCGGCATGTCGACTGCCGCGTTACGTCACGGGCCGCGTGCGTTGTACGCACCGACGGCGTACACGATACACATGCACGCGCGACCAGCCGCAAATGGTTTTTTTCGCCTCACCAACTGCCTTACCCACCTCCCGCGATGACGGGATAGAATTTCGACACGCCTGGATCAGGTGTGACGAAAAGGAGAGTGGCGGTGCCGGAGCAGTCGTTCTGCGCGTTCCGCGTAAGGGCGCTGGAACTCGCAGACCGAGGACGGCCGCGGCACTACTGCTCCCGCTCCTGCCTGGCGGTGGCCGAGCAGGTCCGGCAGAAGTTCAACGCGCCCCGCCCGTTCGTCCGCGGGGAATAGCGTCGGCGGTGGATTCCGTTCCACCGGTATCGCGGGTGGCCGTCGTCCGGGCCCGGTCCGGGCGGCGGCGGTGCCCGGAACCGATCGAGGAGTGATCATGGGGATCGAGCTGAACCACACCATCGTCGGAGCGCGGGACAAGCACGAATCCGCACGGTTCCTGGCCGACGTCCTCGGCGTCGAGGTCGGTGCCGAGACCGGGCCTTTCGTGCCGGTCGTGCTCGACAACTCCGCCACGCTCGACTACATGTCGCAGAGCGACGTGCGGCCGCAGCACTACGCCTTCCTGGTCGACGAGGCCCGGTTCGACGAGGCTTTCGGGCGCATCCGCGACGCGGGGATCGCCTACTGGGCCGACCCGGGCCACCAGACGCCCGGCGAGATCAACCACCGCTGGGGCGGTCGGGGCGTCTACTTCGACGATCCCGACGGGCACAACATGGAGCTTCTGACCAAGGCTCCTTGACCGTCCACTAAGGCCGGCCCTCGGCGAGGTCGTTGAGGGAGTCGAGCAGACCGGCGCCGGAGCGCAGGCCGGTCAGCAGCTCCCGTTCCACGGCGGCCACCCGCGGGGCGATGCGGCGGTGCGCGTTCTGGCCCCGGCGGCTGAGGTGCACCAGGACCTTGCGCCGGTCCGCCGGGTCGACCTCGCGGTACAGCAGCGCGTTGGTGACCAGGCGGTCCACCAGGCGGGTCAGCGTCGGTCCGGGCGTTGCGGTGCGCTCGGCCAGTTCGGCCATCGCCAGGCCGCTGTCGGTGGCCAGTGCGTCCAGCACCAGCCACTGGTCGAAGGTCAGGTCCTCCGGTTTGAGCACCTGTTCGACGTCGGCGACGACCGCGCGCGCCGCCCGGACCAACGGGCCGGCCAGTGCTGTGGTGGCTGCTCGCATGCGTTTGCGTCCTAACTCTTGCGCGATCCTGCCCGAATAGTAAAACTTCCAGGTGGAAGCAATCGAGCGTCCACACCGTTTCGGAGCACGGATGACGACAGGCCCAGCGCTCCGCGAGCGCACCGCGCAGTGGCGCGTGGGCATGGTGATCCCGTTGCGCGGCCCGGCCGGGCTGTTCGGCCCGTCGTGCGAGGCGATCACCGAACTCGCGGTGCACGAGCTCAACGGGGCGCGCGGCATCCTCGGCCGGGAGGTCGCGGTGGAGATCGTCGACGGCGGCGCGCCGCCGCAGCAGGTCGCCGCGGAAGTCCGGCGGCTGGTCGAACGCGGTGCGGTGGACGCGGTCAGCGGCTGGCACATCTCCTCGGTGCGGCACGCGATCGCACCCGTCGTGGCCGACCGGGTGCCCTACGTCTACACCTCGCTGTACGAGGGCGGTGAGCGGCGGGCGGGCATCTTCTGCTCCGGTGAGACACCGCGTTTCCAGATCGCCCCGGCGCTGCGGTGGTTGCGCGACAACCTCGGCGTCCGCCGCTGGTTCGTGGTCGGTGACGACTACGTGTGGCCGCACGGCTCGACCAGGGCGATCCGCACCTTCGCGCACGAGCTGGGCCTGCGCATCACCGGCGAGACCTACGTCGGGCTGGGCTCCGGCGACATGCGGCGGGTGACCAGGCAGGTGGCCGCCGCGCCGTGCGACGGCGTGCTGATGCTGCTCGTCGGCCAGGACGCGGTGCGGTTCAACCGGGCCTTCGCCGCCGAGGGCCTGCACGACAAGCTGGTGCGGTTCAGCCCGCTCATGGAGGAGAGCATGCTGCTGGCCAGCGGCGCGCACGCCACGCGCGGTCTGTTCGTCGCCGCCGGGTACTTCCGCTCGCTGGCCACCGGGCACGCGATGGACCTGCTCAGCTCGTACGTCCGGTTGCACGGGCCGAGCGCGCCGCCGCTGAACAACGCCGCCGAGTCCTGCTACGAGGGACTGCACGCGCTGGCCGAGCTCGCCCACCGGGCGGATTCGCCGGGCCTCGCCGAGCTCAACGCCGCGATCGACGGCACCGCCTACGAGGGCCCGCGCGGCACTGTGGAGTTCCGCGGGCGGCAGGCGGCCCAGCACGTCCACCTGGCCGTCGCCGACGGCTACGACTTCGACGTCATCACCCGGCTCTAGGAACACCGCGCTTGACGGCAACACCGCGCCGTTTTACTTTCATTCGGAATAATTCCACATGAAAATTCCTGCTCGCGGAGGCAGCGATGCGACACGGAGACATCTCAGCCAGCCCGGACACCGTCGGCGTGGCGGTGGTCAACTACAAGATGCCGCGGTTGCACACCAAGGCCGAAGTGCTCGACAACGCGCGGCGGATCGCGGAGATGGTGGTCGGCATGAAGACCGGCCTGCCCGGCATGGACCTCGTCGTGCTCCCGGAGTACTCGACGCAGGGCATCATGTACGACCGCGACGAGATGTTCGCGACCGCCTCCACCGTTCCCGGCGAGGAGACCGAGATCTTCGCCGAAGCCTGCCGCCGGGCCGAGACCTGGGGCGTCTTCTCCATCACCGGCGAACGGCACGAGGAGCACCCGGCCAAACCGCCGTACAACACGCTGGTGCTGCTCAACGACCGCGGCGAGATCGTGCAGAAGTACCGCAAGGTGCTGCCGTGGGTGCCCATCGAGGGCTGGTACCCGGGCGACACCACGCACGTCGCCGACGGCCCCAAGGGCATGAAGATCTCACTGATCATCTGCGACGACGGCAACTACCCGGAGATCTGGCGGGACTGCGCGATGAAGGGTGCCGAGCTGATCGTGCGCTGCCAGGGCTACATGTACCCGGCCAAGGAGCAGCAGGTCCTGATGTCCAAGGCGATGGCGTGGGCGAACAACTGCTACGTCGCGGTGGCCAACGCCGCGGGCTTCGACGGCGTCTACTCCTACTTCGGCCACTCGGCGATCATCGGCTTCGACGGCCGCACCCTCGGCGAGACCGGCGAGGAGGAGTACGGCATCCAGTACGCCCAGCTGTCGGTCTCGGCGATCCGCGACGCCCGCCGCTACGACCAGTCGCAGAACCACCTCTTCAAGCTGCTGCACCGCGGCTACTCCGCGGTGCACGCGGCCGGTGAGGGCGACAAGGGCATCGCCGACTGCCCGTTCGACTTCTACCGGAACTGGGTGACCGATCCGCAGCGCGCGCAGAAGGAGGTCGAGTCCTTCACCCGCGACACGATCGGCGTCCGGGACTGCGAGGTCGGTTCGCTGCCGACCGAGCCGAGCTGAGCGCTCACGGCCGGAGCGCTCCGAGGCGCTGCCGGATCGACGATCGAACCCGTTCGTCGGCCGTCCAGTCACCGTCGAGCGGGGTGACGGAGACGTAGTCGGCCGCCAGCGCGTTGTTGTCGGAGTCGCGCACCGGGTCGGGTGATGTGCCGAACGCGGGCCGGATGACGTAGCAGTCGGGGCACAGGTCGGTGCGCTCGTACTGCGGCCGGACGAACGCCGCCCGGCCGGTCGAGGTCACCCGCGTGCCCTCGACCTCGGACGCGACCGGGTAGTTGATGTTGAGCGCGATGTGCCGCGGCAGCAGCGGCCCACCGTTCGACGTGCTCCGCAACCGGTCGAGGAGGCGGGTCGCGTACTCGGCGGCGGCGGGTGCCGAACCGATCTGCGGCGGATCGGTGCTGACATCGATCTCGACGCTGACCGCGATGGCGGGGATGCCCAGCTCACCGCCGGCGATGGTGGCGCCGACCGTACCGGAGTGGTTGGCGACCGCTCCGGAGTTCTGCCCCGGGTTCACGCCGGAGACCACGACGTCCGGCGGACCGGCGGCGAAGACGTTCTGGATCCCGAACAGCACCGCGTCCCCGGGCGAACCGCAAACCGCCCAGACGTCCGGGGCCAGCCGCTTCGCCGCGATCGTGTTCTCCGGCGCTGGCTCCCCGGTCGTGTAGTTCGAGGACAGCTCGGTGCCGCTGCCGCTCTGGTCGTCGCACGGGGCGACGACGGTCACCCGGTGCCCGGCAGCGGTCAGCGCCTGCTTCAGGACCGCGAGCGTGGGCGCCGCATGCCCGTCGTCGTTGGTCAGCAGGATGTCCAGCGGTTCCTGCGCGGGACTCACCGCAGCCGTCGCGAGTATGCCCGCGACCGCGGCAGTCGAAGCCGCCCACCATCGGAAACTCCGCCTCATGACGCCACCTCTCCTCGGGTGAACCGGAGTTCCCATGACATCGGACCAACCAAGCACTTGTCCAAGTCCGGTTCGGTTTGCTTCCATACCCACTGGACATGAACCTGCAACAGCTGCGCTATCTCGTGGCCGTCGTCGAGCACGGCACGATGACCGCTGCCGCTCGCGCGCTGCACGTCTCCCAGCCCGCGCTCGGGCGTGCGGTGCGGGCGCTGGAGCGGGAGGTCGGCGCGTCGCTGCTAACCTCGGACGGACAGCGGTTGCACCCGACACCGGCCGGGCTGGCGGTCGCCTCCCACGCGCGATCGATCTCCAACCACATCGCCGACATCCTGTCGCTGGGCGAAGGCCGCGAGCTCGTGCTGGCGGCCACGCCCACGCTCGGCGCCGGGACGGCGCCACGACTCCTGCGGGTGCTGACCGAGCGGTGCCCGACGGCGACGGTGTCCCTGGCGCGGCGCGACGGGCCCGTCGAAGTCGCCACCATGGTGCGCAGCGGGCAGGCGATGGCCGGTGTCGTCGAGCTCCCCGCACCGGGCCACCTGCTCGACGGGTTGGGCACCACCTCGCTGGGACACCGCGAGATCGTGCTGCTGCGCCCGACCGGGATGCCGGTGCGCGAACCGCTCCCCCACGCCGACCTCGGCGGGCTGCCGCTGATCGTGCCCGCGAGCGGTCACCGGCGCAGGCAGCTCGACCTGTGGTTCGCCTCGCTCGGAATCCGCCCGCGCGTGGTGTGCGAGACCGACGAACGCCTCGCTTGGGAGCACTTGGTGGGCTCCGGGCTCGGTTGCGCGTTCACCGACCGCTGGCACGCCGAGAACGCGCCGGTGCGGGACACCTGCGTCGTGGAGCTGGCACCACCGGTCCGCACCCACGTGAAACTGCTGTACCGCAAGGACAATCCCGACCGCACGCTCCGGGCGCTGCTGGACGGACTGCCGTCCGCGCCATGAGCGGTCGCTCAGATCCGCTGGACCAGCAGCTGCCCCGGCCAGTCGCCGACGGTGAACGGGCTGGTCGCGGTGAAACCGTTGCGGCGGTAGTAGTCGACCAGGCGGCCTTCGCTCCCGGCGTAGCAGTCGACGCGCAGCAGGCCGACGCCGAGGCGCTCCGCTTCTTGCCGCGCGTGCGCGAGCAACCCGCTGCCGACGCCGTTGCCCGCGTACTTCCGGGAGCTGACCAGGAGGTTGATGTAGAGCTCCGGCTCGTCGACCGCCGGGACGTAGGGCTGCCGCTCGGGCGAGACGACCATGGCACCGGCCGCGCGGCCGTCCACCTCGGCGATCCAGGTGGTGCCGCCGTCGACCAGGCCCGCGATCTGGTCCTGGCGCTTCTGCGTCGCGGACCAGGGGTCGGTGCCCCACTGGCCCGACCGGCCGTGCGCGACGAGCCACTCCACGGCCTCGTCCAGCATCTCCAGGATCCTCGGCACATCAGCGGGACCGCCTCGGCGGATCTCCATCGCATTCCTCCCAGTTCGGCAGCAGCCGGAGCTTCGCACGACCGGCGGCCCGCGCCAAGGGTCACGGCGCGGTCAGCGGGTTCTCGTCACCGGTGGCCTCGGCGAGGAGCGCGTGGAGGTGCTCCAGCGGCGGGCGGTGCTCGGGCCGCGGCAGGAGGCAGCCGTCGATCGCCTCCGCCAGCGGCCTGGGCAGCCTGCGCGACGAGCGGACCGGCGGTGCCGTCGTCGTCAGCTGCGGGTGCTCGGGCTCGGGCACGTCGAAGGGCTGGAACCCGGTGGCCGACTCGAACAGCACCAGCCCGATCGCCCAGGCGTCGGCCGGTGGCCCCACCAGCTCGCCGCGGACCTGCTCCGGGGCCATGCAGCGCGGTGTGCCGCCGCGGCTCGGCCCTGGCGGGCGGGCCAGGCCCAGGTCGAGCACCCGCGCGCGGCCGAACTCGGCGATGATGTTGCCCGGCTTGAGATCGAGGTGCAGGTAGCCGCGGTCGTGCAGGTAGCGGATCGCCGAGCACAGCTGCTGGCCCAGGTAGCCGAGCTCGCGGGTGGTGAGCCTGCGGTTGCCGTCGTCGAGCAGGCTGTCCAGCGTCGCCCCGCCCAGCGTCTCCATCACCAGCACCGGCGTGCCGTCCGCCGCTTCCGCCAGTTCGTAGGCCCGCACGATGTACGGGTGCGTGCACGACAGCAGCAGATTTCCCTCGTGCGCAAGGGTTTCGCCGATCTCGCGGTTCCCGGTGCGGTCCGGGCGCACCGCTTTGATGAAGCAGCGGCTGTAGCGGCGGGTGCTCCAGGCGTCGTAGGTGTCGAAGTCCTCGCCGCGCCGGATGTGCTCGATCACGGGGTATCCGGGCGCGACCTGCTGGCTGCGGCGCAGCGGCCCGGTCACACCGGCTCCCGCACCTGCTGCAGCCGGTACATCGACGCGTAGCGGCCGTCGCGGCGCATCAGCTGGGCGTGCGTGCCGGATTCGGCGATGCGGCCGTCGTCGAGCAGCAGGATCCGGTCGGCGTCGCGCACCGTCATCAGGTTGTGCGCGATGACGATCGAGGTGCGGTCGGCCATCAGGCGCCGCAGCGGTTCCAGCACCCGCGCGGTGGAAGCCGCGTCGAGACCGGCGGTGGGTTCGTCGAGCAGCAGGACCGGCGCGTCGCGCAGCATGGCGCGGGCGATGGCGATCCGCTGCCGCTGCCCGCCGGAGAGCAGGCTGCCGTGCGCTCCGACCGCGGTCCGGTAGCCGTCGGGCAGCGCGGTGATGAACTCGTGCGCGTCCGCCGCGCGGGCGGCTCGCACCACTTCCCGGTCGGTGGCGCCGGGACGGCCCCAGGCGATGTTGTCCCGCACGCTGGCGTCCACGGCGAGGACGTCCTGCAGCACCACCGAGATGTTGTGCCGCACCTCCTGCTGGCAGGCGGCGCGCAGGTCCACGCCGTCGAGGGCGACCGCGCCGGAATCCGGGTCGTAGAACCGCAGCAGCAGCTTCCCGACCGTGGACTTGCCCGAACCACTCGCACCGACCAGCGCCACCGCCTGCCCGGGCCGCACCTCGAAACCAATGCGGTGCACGGCGTCCCGCCCGGTGTTCGGATACCGGAAGCTGACGGCGTCGAAGACCACCTCGCCCCGCGCGCGGCCCAATCGGCGCGGGTGCGCCGGGTCCCGCACTTCCGGGACCTGGTCGAGCAGTTCGATGATCCGCTCGGCGCCCGCGGAAGCCGCGTAGATCCTGTTGGTGAGCCGCCCGAAACCGCGCACCGGGCTGTAGAGCTGGCTGAGGTAGCCGAGGAACACCAGCAGGCCGCCCAGCGTGATCGTGCCCCGCGTGAGCTCCCAGGTGCCGAAACCGATGATCAGCAGCACGCCGCCGAGCTCCAGCAGGTCCACCAGCGGGCTGAACAGCGCGTGCAGCCGGGTCGCGACCATCTCGGCGGCGAAGCTGCCCAGGTTCTCCCGGTGGAAGCGCTGGGTCTCGGCGCGCTCCCGGCCGTAGGCCTTCACCAGCGCGGCGTTGCTCAGGCTCTCCTCCGCGACCGCCCCGATCGCGCCGCTGCGCCGCCGCTTCTCCCGGGACGCGGCCTTGATCCGGCGGGAGAAGTAGCGCGCGGCCAGCCAGAACGCGGGCACCGCGACGAGCGAGACCAGGGCCAGCCGCCAGCTCAGCACGAACATCGCCCCGGCGAACAGCACGATCTTGAACAGGTAGGCCAGCGCCTGGGTGGTGCCGGAGAGCACCAGCTGCTCGATGGCGCCGACGTCGCCGGTGAGCCGGGACAGCGTGTCACCGACCTTGCGGCGGTCGAGGAACCCGATGGACAGCTCGTGCAGGTGCCCGAACAGATCGGTGCGCAGGTCCAGCAGGAAGCGCTCGGCGACCCAGGTGGACACGTACTCGTCGGCGAATCCGATGATCCCGGCCAGCACCGTGATGCCCAGGTAGGCGCCGCCGAGGGCGAAGAAGAGCGCGAAGTCGCGCGGCACCAGCACGTCGTCGACGAGGATCTTGAACATCCAGATCGTCGCGGTGTCCAGCAGCGGCGCGATCAGGACGAGCAGCACGACGAGCGCCCACCACCGCCGGTACGGGCGCGCGTAGGGCCAGAACCGCCGGAACACCTCCCGCACGCCCACCACCGGCGCGTGCTCGACCAGACCGCCCGGTTCCGGCGCTGGAACCGTCAGCAGCGCTTTCAGCCGGGTGCGCGGGTTCATGGCACCCGCTGACGGCTCAGTAGATCACCGGGAACATCGATGTCCTGGTGCGCGTGCGGTCGCGGTGCCGTCCGGTCGTGCGGTGCCCGTGGTGGTGGTGGTGGCTGTGGTCGCGGTGCTTGCGACTCGCCGGCAGGTGCGCGGTGAACAGGGCGCTGGCCATCGTCGGTCTCCCTCGATAGGTCCTGCGGGTTCCTCCAGCGTCGCGGTTCGCCGGTGCCGCGGGTAGAGCCCTTGTTCCCAGCGGGATGGCCGCGGCGGCGCGATGATGGCCTCGGGTGTCGTGATGTCGGACGAGGTCGAGGCGTGTGCCGGGGTGGACGTCGGAGGCACGTTCACCGATGTGGTCCTGCGCGCCCCCGGGCGCAGGCCGAAGGCCGTCAAGGTGCCCACCACCCCGGGCGATCCCGCCGAGGGCGTCCGGCGCGGTGTCCGGGAAAGCCTGCCCGACGGCACCCTGCGCCTGCTCCCGCACGGCTCCACGACGGCGACGAACGCCGTGCTGGAGCGCAAGGTCGCGCGCACCGCCTTCGTCACCACCGCCGGTTTCACCGACGTGCTGCAGATCGCCCGGCAGAACCGCCCGGCGCTCTACGACCTGTCGGTCACCAAACCCGAACCGCTCGTCCCCCGGGAACTCGTGGTCGCGGTCGAGGAGCGGATGGGCCCGGACGGCGAGCCCGTCATCGCCCTCACCGATGCCGAGGTCGAACGCGTGGTCGCCGCGGTGCGGCGGCTGGAGCCCGAGTCGATCGCGGTGAGCCTGCTGTTCTCCTACGCCTGCGACGACCACGAGCGGCGGTTGTGCGCGGCGCTGGCCGAGGTGGGCGTGCCGATCACCCGCTCCAGCGCGCTGCTGCCGGAGTTCCGCGAGTTCGAACGGGCCTCCACCTGCGTGCTCAACGCGGCGATCGAGCCGGTGATGCACCGGTACCTGTCCGGCCTGGTCTCCCGCCTGCCCGGGCCGGTGATCACCGTGATGACCTCCGGCGGCGGCACCGCGGGGGTGGACTTCGCCGCGACCGCCCCGGTGCACACCCTGCTGTCCGGCCCGGCCGCCGGCGTGGTGGCGGCCGGTGCGGTGGCGCGCTCGGCGGGGTTCGACGACGCGATCGCCTTCGACATGGGCGGCACCTCCACCGATGTCTGCCTGATCCGCGGCGGGCATCCCGAGGTGTCCACGGGCTCGGAGATCGCCGGGCTGCCCTTCCGCACCCCGGCGGTCGGAATCCACACCGTGGGCGCCGGGGGCGGCTCGATCGCCTGGGTCGACGCAGGTGGCGCGTTGCGCGTCGGACCGCGTTCGGCCGGTGCGGATCCCGGCCCCGCCTGCTACGGAGCGGGCGGCCGGGAACCGACCGTGACCGATGCCCACTGCGCGCTGGGACACCTGGATCCGGCCCGCGAGCTCGGCGGCGGGCTGCGGCTGGACGCCGAGGCGGCGCGCCGCGCGCTGGCCGAGCTGCCGGAACCGGCCTCGGGTGTGCTGGCGGTGGTCCGGGCGACGATGGCGCGGGCGTTGCGCAAGGTCAGCACCGAGCGAGGTGTCGATCCGGCCGGGCTGGCGCTGGTCGCCTACGGCGGTGCGGGGCCGCTGCACGCGACCGCGCTGGCACGCGAGCTCGGCTGCCCCGCGGTGGTGGTTCCCCCGGCACCGGGTGTGCTCAGCGCGCTCGGCCTGCTGCTGGCCCCGCCGCGCTTCGAAGCCTCGCGGACGGTGCTGGCCGATGCCGGGGACGACCTGTCGCAGACCTGGTCGGAGCTCGCCGAGGAAGCCTGGCGCGAACTCGAGAAGCAAGGTGTCACAACCGACATCTCACTGTCCAAAGTGGCCGATATGCGGTACGCGGGCCAATCGCACGAGCTGCGCGTCGACGTCGATGACGAAACCGGCACCGCCGAACTGCTGCACGCCGCGCACCGCGAGGCCTACGGCTACGAGATCCGCGACGAGCGCGTCGAGGTGGTGACGGTGCGGGTCGTCGCCCAGGGCGAACCCGTGCTCGCCGCCCCGCCGGGCGACTGGGAGCAGGGCAGCCCGGAGCGCGAACACGACCGCGAGATCGGCATCGGCGACCAGGTGGTGCGCGCCCGCGTGGTCGCGCGGGCCGCGCTGCGACCGGGCGATGAGATCACCGGCCCGGCGCTGGTCGAGCAGCCGGACACCACGACGCTGCTCGGCGACGGCGAAGCGGCGGTCGTGGACGATGCGGAGAACCTGGTGGTGCGGTTGTCATGACGGAACTCTCCGCGGTGGAGCTGGAGGTCTTCCGGCACGCGCTGGCCGGGGTGGCCGACGAGATGGGCGTGGCCCTGCGCCGCGCCGCCTACTCCCCCAACATCAAGGAGCGCGCCGACTGCTCGGCCGCGGTGTTCGACGCCGACGGCGAGATGGTCGCGCAGGCCGAGCACATCCCGGTGCACCTCGGCGCGATGCCCGCCAGCGTCCGCGCGGTGCTGGACACCTTCGGGCAGCTCGAACCGGGTGCGCAGGTGTGCGTCAACGACCCGTACCTGGGCGGCACCCACCTGCCGGACCTGACGATCGTCGCCGCGGTCGGCTACGGCGACCGGTTGCTGGGCTACGTGGCCAACCGCGCCCACCACGCCGACGTCGGCGGCGCGGCACCGGGTTCGATGCCCGCCTCCGCCACGGAGATCGCGGCGGAGGGCGTGCGCATCCCGCCCGTCCGCATCGCCGACGCCGAGGGAGAGCGTGAGGACGTCGTCCGCCTGATCGCGGCGAACTCGCGCACTCCCGGCGAACGGCGCGGCGACCTGCGCGCCCAGTTCGCGGCCAACCACGTCGGCGCGGTGCGGATGCGCGAACTCGCGCACCGGGTGGGCTCGGCCCGGCTGCGCGCGGCGATGTCGGCGGTGTGCGACTACTCCGACCGCCGGGTGCGCGCGGCGATCCGCGAGATCCCCGACGGCTGCTACCGCTGCGAGGACGAGCTGGAGATCGGCGACGGCGTGCCGATCCGCGCGGCGGTGACCGTCGCCGGGGACGAGGTGTCGATCGATTTCACCGGCAGCGCCGCCCAGATCCCGGTGAACTGCAACGCGGTGTTCGCGGTGACCCTGTCGGCGTCGATGTTCGTCCTGCGGATGCTCACCGACCCCGACGCCCCGCCCAACGCGGGCTGCTACCGCGCGCTGCGCGTGACCGCTCCCGAGGGCACCGTGGTCAACCCGACGTTCCCGGCACCGACGGCGGCGGGCAACGTCGAGACCAGCCAGCGCATCGTGGACGTCCTGCTCGGCGCGTTCGCCCAGGCCATCCCCGACCGCGTCCCGGCGGCGAGCCAGGGAACCATGAACAACCTGCTCATCGGCGGCAGCGACCCGGCGTTCAGCTACTACGAGACGCTCGGCGGCGGCGAGGGCGGAACTCCCGGCCGCCCGGGCATGTCCGGCGTCCACACCGGCATGACCAACACCCGCAACACCCCGGCCGAAGCGGTGGAACTCGGCTACCCGCTGCGGGTCTGGCGCTACGAACTGCGCCCGTCCTCCGGCGGCGACGGCCACCACCCCGGCGGCGAAGGCCTGGTCCGCGAACTGGAAGCCCTCACCGACTGCACCCTGACCATCCAGTCCGAGCGCCGCGGCAACGCCCCGCGAGGCGCCCAGGGCGGCCACCCCGGCGCGGTCGGCCGCAACGTCCTCCTCCGAGCCGACGGCACCGAGCACGAGCTCCCGCCGAAGGGCACCTGGCCGCTGCGCCGAGGAGACCGAATCCGCATCGAAACCCCAGGCGGAGGAGGCTGGGGAAAGCCGGCTGAGGAGTTATCCTGAACGTGCGGACCGGGCGCTCCGCGCTGGCACGTGGAGCATTCGAATCCCCGGCCGACGGAGCCTCCGACCCCAGCGGCCGGAGGCTTCCGATCACCGGACCTCGTTCGGCACCGAGGTGCAGGTGGTCCCCGGACAGTGCCCACACCATCGGTCGCATGACGGACTCAACCCCTGAACGATGGGTGGTGAACCACCACTGTCACGGCCTAGGCCAGGTTCAGGTTCGGGAGCGGGGCTTCGGTCAGGAGGGTGTGGAGGGCTTCTGCGGGTTTGGTGGTGGTTCGGTCGGTTCGCCACCACAGGGCTACTTCGTGGGTTCTGGGTTCGTTCGCGATCGGGGCGATGCGGACTCCTTCGGTGTTGGCCGTCAGGACTGCCAGGGCGTTCGTCACGCCTATCGCTGTTCCCGCACGTACCAGGGCGATCAGGGTTTGGGACTGGTTGGTGCGGAAGACGACCTCGGGGGTCAGGCCCGCTCGTTCGAAGGCCAGCGCCGCAGCGGCGTGGTCGTTGCCGCGGGAGCCGTTGTCCCCGGCCGCGATCAGCGGGCGGGTGGCCAGGTCCGCCAGGCGCAGCGGGCCGTCCGGTGCTTCCCGCGCGGGCAGTACCGCCACCAGCGGTTCCTGCCACAGCGTCCGGCAGGTCAGCGCGTCGCTGGACGGGACCGGCAACAACGGCCGAACCGCGAGGTCGACCTCGCCGGAAAGCAGCGCTGCCTCCAGCTCCAGCGCCGTGCCCTCCCGCAGCACCAGCTCCACACCCGGGTAGCGCTTCGCGCTCTGCTCGAACAGGAACGGGAACAGGTGCGCTGCCGCGCTGGGACACGCACCGAGCCGGACCTTGCCGCGCACTCGCCGCGCGGCTCGCGCCGCGTCGTCGCTGGCCGCTTGCAGGTGCTGCAGCATGCCTCGGGCGTGGGGCAGCAGCTCGCGGCCTTCGGCGGTCAGCTCCACGGGCGTGCACGTGCGGTCGAACAGCCGCACGCCCAGTGCTCGTTCCAGCTCGGCGACGTGGGTGCTGATCCTCGACTGCGAGCGGTACAGGGCCTGGGCCGCGGCGGAGAAACCACCGTGCTCCACCACGGACGTGAAGCTGACGAACCAGTCCAGGCGGAAGCGGTACGCCTCCGCCGCCTTCACCGCGACCACCTCATGTCCACCGGGGAGATGATCGCGGTCAGCCGAACACCTTGTCCAGCTGCTGGAGCACGGTCAGCACCGCGAGCACGCCGAAGAGCAGGATCGACCAGATCAGCGCTGCCAGCCGGTAGCCGCGGACGCGGATCGGGGCGGGCAGCATCTTGCGGTTGATCGCGATCAGCAGGCCGGAGTAGATGAACATCATCACCCCGCCCGTGCAGGCCGAGATCGTCGCCAGCAGCAGCGGCTGGCCGAGCCCGGCGAGGATCACGACGATGCCGATCAGCACCAGCCCCCACACCAGCGCTGCGTAGATCGCGCTCTCCGATGCCTTCGGGAAGTACGTCGTCTTCAGCACGTCGGCGGCCAGCCTGCTGGTGTAGTCGACGATGCCCAGCGCGGCGGCGAACAGCGAGAACGCGCCCACCAGCCAGAAGAAGTAGCCGAACCAGCCGCCGGCCGCGGCCATCATCGCCTCGCCCTCGACGCGCAGGAACGACACGTCGTTGGACACCTCACCGGAGCCGAAGACGGTCGCGTGGGCCAGCAGCGACATGAACACGATGGACAGGAACGTGATGGCCACGAAGGTCAGCGCCTGCTCCTTGTTGGCGAAGCGCCACCACACCCGCCAGCGGCCCAGGTTCTCCTCGGTGGCGGGGAAGATGAACCCGGCCTGCCCGCGCGCCTCGGTCTCGCCGGTCAGCGGTGAGACGATCTTCGGCACGTAGCGGCCCATGCCGAAGCCCTTGTCCCGGATCCAGTTGCTCTGCACCAGGTTCTGGCCGCCGCCCGCGCCGGCGAAGGCCAGCGCGCCCATCAGCACCGCGAAACCCAGCTCCGCGGCCGGGAACCGCGGTTCCGAGACGATCGTGGGCAGCGCGCTCCAGGTGCGGGCGCCGAGGACGAACAGCGAGCCGATCACGATGAGCAGCAGGATCGCCGCCACCTTGACCATCTGCGCCCGTTCCAGCGCCGTGTAGACCGCGGGCGCCAGGGTGAGGATCAGCGCCACCACGACGAGGATCACCACCGACACCACCGCGACGTCGCCGCCGAAGACGTAGGTGAACAGCGTCGCCGAGCTGGTCGCCCAGGCGGGCCACAGGTTCGCGAAGTAGGCCAGCACCGCGAACACCAGGCCCCAGTGCTTCCACAACCGGCTGAACCCGGTGACCGCGGTCTCCCCGGTGGCCAGCGTGTAGCGCTCGATCTCCATGTTCAGGAAGTACTGCGTGAGCAGGCCCAGCAGCGCTGCCCACACGAAGGTCAGGCCGACCTGCGAGGTGATGTAGGGGAACAGGATGAACTCGCCGCTGGCCAGGCCCACGCCTGCGGCGACGATGCCGGGGCCGATCAGCCGCCACTGCCGGGCCGGTGGTTCCGGCAGGTCGCGCACCTGCGGGCGCGGGATGTGCTTGTCCGGGAAGGCCTTCGCCGGATCGGTCAGGTCAGCCTCGGCCATCTGCACCCCTCCGTTGTTCTGCAGTGGACTTGCCCGGGTCCAGGCCGACGGGCCTGCGGACCAGGAACGCGTAGCTGAGCGCGGCGGCGATGGCGATCCCGCTGGCCGTCAGCAGCGCGATCACGAACGATCCCGTGCGGTCCACGATGATCCCGGTGATCAGCGGCGCGAACGCACCGCCGAAGTAGCCGCCGAAGTTCTGCAGACTGCCCAGCGAGGCGGTGATCCGCTCGGCGCCGACGGTGGTGGCCAGCGACCAGGCACCGGCGCTGGCGTTGTTCATGAAGAACTGCGACGCGGAGATGCACACCAGCGCGAGCGCGGTGCTCGGGGTGAGCGCGACCGGGATGGTGCACAGCCCGCCGAGCAGCAGCCCGGCGCAGATCGGCACCTTGCGCGCGATCATCGTCGAAACCCCGCGCCGCACCAGCAGATCACCGACACCGCCGCCGGAAAGCATGCCGAGGGTGCCCGCGAGGTAGGGCACGACGAGCGCGATTCCGGTGTCGGCCACGCTCAGGCCGCGCTCGCTCGACAGGTAGGCGGGCAGCCAGGTCAGGTACAGGTAGATGGAGTAGATGACGCCGGAGAAGCCGATCATCATGCCCCAGGTGCTGCGGTGGCGCAGCAGGCCCAGCCATTCGCGCAGCGACACCGGTTCCGCGACCGGCCCGGGTTCGGCGGACAGCTGCCCGCGATCCCGGTAGACGGCGAACCAGATCAGCGCGAGCACGATGCCGGCGACACCGGCCACCACGAACATCGTGCGCCACCCGTAGCTGAGCATCAGCCAGGTCAGCAGCGGCGGTGCGATGGCCGGTGCCAGCGTGGAGGCGGTGTTGAACAGCCCGATCGGCAACCCGCGGGACTCGCGCGGGAACCAGTCGGCGACGACCTTGGCCCCGCCGGGGAAGGCGGGTGCCTCGCCCACGCCGAGGACCAGCCGCCCGAACAGCATCTGCTTGAAGTTGGCGGCGACACCGCAGAACGCCTGCGCGACCGACCACAGCAGCAGCCCGCCGCCGAGCACCTTCCGCGGCCCGAACCGGTCGAGCAGACCTCCGGCGGGCAGCTGCGCGAAGGCGTAGGCCCAGGAGAACACCGAAAGCAGCAGCCCCATCTCGGTCGGCCCGATGCCGAACTCGTCCTGCACGCTGTGGTTGGCGATGGCCAGCGTGCTGCGGTCGACGTAGTTGATGATGCCGATGAGCAGCAGCATGACGAGGAGCAGGACGCGCATCCGGCGGATGCCCTGCGGTGGCCTCATGCGGTCTCCCCGGACGACGGTGTCCCTGTAGGGCCGTGGAACCGACCGCGGCGCGTACCCGTCGCGGATCCGGCGCTCGACCATAAGCGGCCGTCACACGCCGGTAAAGCCCGCTCCGCGCATGCCCGCCATCCGCTCCGCGGATGGCTCAGCGCGTCTCCGCGCTCCGCAGCCGCTCCGCTGCCGCGTCGCGGTCGCGCTGCGCGCGCTCCCGGCGCTGCCGGGCGGCTTTCGCACTGCGTCGGAGCTCGCGCTGCTCGTCCTCCGCGTGCTCCAGCGCGTCGCGCCGCTGCGCGAGCTGCTCGCGCAGCTCGTCGATCTCGTCGCGCAGCTCCTCGCACCGGTCTTCGGCCTCGCGCTGCGCGCGCTCGGCGGCTTCCAGCGCGTCCGCGGCTTCGCCCAGCTGCGCGTCGCTGCGCCGCAGCTCTTCGCGGAGTTCGGCGAGGGGTTCGGCCGCCCGGCGCGGTTTCTCGGTCCGCTGCGCGGTGCGGCGCATCGCGGCGACGGCGAGTTCGTCGAGGCCGAATCCGCTGTATTCCAGGGGTTTGGCCAGGGTCGCCGCCTGGACCTCCTGGCCTGCGGCGGGATCGGAGAGCGCGGCGGTGAGGGTTTGCTCGACCTGCTCGCGGGCGGCTTGGGTCAGCGGGTGGCCTTGTGCGCCGGCCAGGGCCGCGGCGCGGTCGGTGAGGTCGCGCAGGATCTCGGTGCGTTCGCCGGCGAGGCCGCGGATGTCGTCGCCGCGCAGTTCGCGCTGGGCTGAGCGCAGCCGCTCCCCCAGGTCCAGCAAGCTGCCCAGCGCCGCCGGCTCGCGGGCGGCCAGCAGGTTCACCGCCCACGCCGCCGTGGTGGGTTTGCGCAGCTTCTTGAGCGCGGCGGCGAGGTCGTCGTCGCCGCGCTGCTTGGCCGCCGCCGCTTCCCGGTCGCGGGCGGCGATGAACTCGGCCGGGTCGGCGGTGCACAGGTCGCGGGCGATCTGCTCGAAGTCCACCGGCTCAACGTGCCACGGCTGCCCGAGGTGCGCGATGTCCGGGACGCTCGCAGGCTGTGGGCATGAGTGGTTTGGAACGGCCGCGCGACCAGCGCGTGATCGCCGGGGTGTGCAGCGGGATCGCCAACCGGTTCGGCTGGAGCGTCTGGCTGGTCCGGCTGGCATTCGTCGTCTCCTGCGTGCTGCCCGGCCCGCAGATCCTGCTCTACGTGGTGCTCTGGATCGTGATCCCCAACTCGCCGTGAGCCCTCAGGGCGTCCAGGTGTAGGCGGGTGTGATCGAGCGTTCGAAGAACGCGCTGGGCACGCGGGGCAGCGCCGCGTTGCGCAGCGCGGTCAGCGGTGGTGACGTCCAGTGCGCCGGGGCGGCGACCTGGCGGGAGCGGCGGGCGATCAGCTGGGTGCGCGGCCTGCGGGTGCGGTCGTACTCCGCCAGTCCCGCGCGCACGCCGAGCTCGTCGACCGCGGCGGCGAGCGTGACGGCGTCTTCGAGCGCCTGGCAGGCACCCTGCCCGAGGTTCGGGGTCATGGCGTGGGCGGCGTCGCCGAGGAGCGCGACCTTGCCCGCTGCGAAGGTGCGCAGTTCCGGCAGCTCGTAGGTGTCGTGCTGCGAGACCTCGTGCGCCGAGTTCAGCAGGGCCGGGATCGGGTCGTGCCAGTCGGCGAAGCGCTCGCGCAGCTCGTCGAGGCCGATGCGGGTGCCGGTCGGGGCGTTGGCCATCAGGTAGCAGTAGACGCGGCCGTCGGGCATCGGCACGTAGCCGAACCGCTCGCCGCTGCCCCAGGTTTCCGCGCTCTCGGTGACGGGGTGGGCCGGGGCGATGAGGCGCCAGGTGGTGTATCCGACGTAGCGCGGCCCCGGGATGTCCGGCCAGAGGGAGCGCCGTGTCGCGCTGTGCACGCCGTCAGCGCCCACCACGAGATCCGCGGTGGTCGTGCCGCCGTGCCGGACCGTGCCGTCGGGCCGCACCTGGCTCACCTCGGTGCCGGGGCGCAGCGCTCGCGCCGGAAGGGCCGAGAGCAGCAGGTCGATCAGGTCCGCGCGGTGCACGGTCGCCCACTGCCCGAAGCGCCGCTTGAGGTCGTCGACGTCGTTGCGGATCAACCAGTTCCCGTTCGCGCGGCGGATGCCCGCCAGCGGGTCCGCCAGCCCGGCCGAGCGCACGCGATCGGCGAGGCCGAGTTCCTGCAGGGCGCGGAGGCCGTTGGGCTGGATCGACAGCCCGGCGCCGATCTCGGTGAACTCCGGCGCGCGTTCGAGGACCTCGACCTGCCAACCGCGCTGGTGGAAGGCGACGGCCGCGGCCAGTCCACCGATGCCGCCGCCCACGACTGCCACCTTCATCGTCCGGTCACCTCCTGATCGCGGCGGAGGTGCGCGGCCCTGGACGACCGCCACCACACGGCCGTGACCAGCACGACCGGAAGCAGAACCCACCACCAGCGTTTCGTCACGTTCTTATCCCTTCTAGATTTACTTAGAGCATTAAGCAAACATAGTTGGTCTAAGATGTCAACGGAAGCAGGGAGGGGCATCGATGGCCGCGGGTACGAGCAGGCGGGAGCGGCTGCGCCAGGCCGCGCTGGAGGAGATCCACGCAGCGGCGCGCGCACTCCTGGTGGAGGGCGGACCGGCGGCGGTGACCATCAACGCGGTCGCCCGGCGGGTCGGCATGAGCGGTCCGGCGCTGTACCACTACTACGCGAGCCACGACGAGCTCGTCGGCGCGGTGACCGCGGACTTCTTCCGCGAACTGGCCACCACCATGGAACAGGCCCGGGACGCCCTCGGCGGCGCACCGGTCGGCGACCGGCTGCTGGCGGCCTGCCGGGCGATGCGCGGCTGGGCCACCACCCACCCGGCCGAGTTCGGCTGGATCTTCGCCAGCCCGATCACCCCGGCCGACCAGCGCCCGGATTCGCCGCGCCACCGGGCCGGGCAGCGCTTCGAGCAGATCCTGCTGGACCTGACCGCCGAGCTGTGGCGGACCCGGCCGTTCCCGGTGCCCGAGCCCGCCGAGCTGGCGCCGTCGCTGCGCGGGCAGCTGGCCGACTACTCCGAGTCCATCGGCGGCATCCTGCCGCCCGAGGCCGCGCACGTCTTCCTGTCCTGCTGGGTCCGCCTGTACGGCCTGCTGTGCATGGAAGTCCTGCACCAGCTGGACTTCGCCTACACCGACCTGGAACCCGTCTTCGAGGAGTGCCTGCGCGAGATCTCCGGCCGGCTGGGCATCGGCTGATCCGTCACACCGGGAATCTCGCGGCACCACCGGCGTTGACCCCGGTGTGAGACTTTCCGTGCTCGACCGCTCGCACGTCGGACCGGGGCTGAGCCCGCAGCAGGCGCTGCGGGACACCGTTCGCTTCGCCCAGCAGGTCGAAGAGCTCGGCTACCACCGGTTCTGGGTGGCCGAGCACCACAGCGTGCCCGGGGTCGCCGGAGCCGCGCCCACCGTGCTCGCCGCCGCCGTCGCCGCCGCGACCAGCCGGATCAGGGTCGGCACCGGTGGCGTCATGCTGCCCAACCACCAGCCGCTCGTGGTCGCCGAGCAGTTCGGCGTGCTCGGATCGCTGTTCCCGGACCGCATCGACGTCGGGCTGGGCCGCTCGGTCGGCTTCACCGACGGCATCCGGCGCGCGCTGGGACGCGGCAAGGAAGCCGCCGACCGGTTCGGCGACCAGCTCGCGGAGCTGCTGGGCTACCTGGACGGCCGGTCGGCCTCCGGCGTGCACGCGGTCCCCGCCGAAGGGCTGGACCTGCCGGTGCTCCTGCTGGCCACCGGTGCCGGCGCGGCCACCGCGGCGGAGTTCGGGCTGCCGCTGGTGATCGCCGCCGCCCACGGCGACGACCGGATGATCCGCACCATCGAGGAATACCGCGCGAACTTCCGCCCCTCGACGCGGGCCGCTGAGCCGTACGTGGTGCTCGCCCGCTCGATCGCGGTCGCCGAGAGCACCGAGCGGGCCCGGCGGCTGCTCGTCCCCGAGGCGTGGGCGACCGCGTACTCCCGCACGCACGGCGAGTTCCCGCCGCTGGAGGCACCGGAGGAGATCCTCGCGAGGTCGATGTCCGACCGGCAGCGCGCCCAGTTCGACCGAGCCCTGCGCGGCCACCTGTTCGGCACCCCGGACGAGGTCGCGACCGGCCTGGAGCAGCTGGCCGCGCGCACCGGCGCGGACGAAGTCCTGGTCACCACCACCGCGCACGACCCGGCCGACCGCCTCGACTCCTACCGACTCCTGAGCACTCTCCAGCAGGTGCCGGTCTAACCCAAGCCGCGGCGGGTTCGGCCGGGTGCGTGGTCGGCCCGGTCGATCCGCTGGTGGTGGCTGGAGACCAGCTGCCACGGGACGCTGACCACCAGTACTCCCGGCTCGAAGCGCAGCCGCCAGACCAGGCGCAGCGAGCTCTGGTTGTGCAGCAGGTTCTCCCACCAGCGCCCGACCACGTACTCCGGGACGTAGACGCACACCAGGTCGCGGGGTCCGGCGCGGCGGATGCGCTTGATGTAGTCGATGACCGGCCGCGTGATCTCCCGGTACGGCGACTCCACCACCTTCAGCGGCACCTCGATGCCGTGCCGCTCCCACTCCCGGCGCAGCACCTGGGTGTCGCCCTCGTCGACGTTCGCGGTGAGCGCGGTCAGCGTGTCCGGCCGGTTCGCGCGGGCGAACGCCAGCGCGCGCAGCGTCGGCTTGTGCAGCGTGGACACCAGCACCACCGCGTGCACCCGGCTCGGCAGCACGACGTCACCGCGCTCCGGTTCCAGCTCCCGGCGCACCTCGCGGTAGTGCCGGTGGATGCCGCGCATGATCCCGTAGAGCACCGGGATCGCGATCACCACCAGGTAGGCGCCGTGGGTGAACTTGGTGGCCAGCACCACCACCAGCACCGTCGCGGTGAGCACCGCGCCGACGGCGTTGATCAGCCGGTGGCCGTGGATGCGCCTGCGCTGCGCACCGCGGGCGCCGGTCAGCTCGTGGTTCCAGTGCCGCACCATGCCGATCTGGCTCAGCGTGAACGAGGTGAACACCCCGAGGATGTAGAGCTGGATCAGCGCCGTCACCGACCCCTCGAACGCCGCGATCAGCGCGATGGCGACCAGCCCGAGCAGGATGATGCCGTTGGAGTGCGCCAGCCGGTCACCTCGGGTGTGCAGCTGGCGCGGCAGGTAGCGGCGCTGGGCCAGCAGCGAGGCCAGCGTCGGGAAGCCGTTGAAGGCGGTGTTGGCGGCCAGCAGCAGGATCAGCGCCGCACCGGCCTGCACGACGAAGAACAGCGCGCTGTCCAGCCCGAAGACCGCTCCCGCCAGCTGGGCGATGACGGTGCGCTGCCCGGTGCTGTGGCAGTCGGTCGGGAAGCCGATCAGGTCGCACGGGTTGGCCGCCACCCGCACCTGGGCGATCACCGACAGCGCGGTCACCCCGCTGAACAGGAAGATCGCCAGCACGCCCATGATCACCAGGGTCCGCCCCGCGTTGACCGCCTTCGGCCGCTGGAAGGCGGGTACCCCGTTGGAGATGGCCTCCACCCCGGTGAGCGCCGTGCAGCCGGAGGAGAACGCCCGCAGCAGCAGGAACACGAAAGCGACACCGGTGATGTCCACCTGCTCGGGTCTGATGGTCCACCCGGCGCTCTCCGCGACCGGCGGGTGGCCCGCGGCGAACTGGGTCAGGCCGACCACGATGGTCAGCCCGAGAGCGGCGATGAACAGGTAGGTGGGCACCGCGAAGGCCCGCCCCGATTCGCGCGCGCCGCGCAGGTTCAGCGCGATCAGCAGCACGATCACGGCGATCGCCAGCCACACCCGGTGCGGGTAGAGCTGCGGCAGCGCGGAGACGATGTTGTCCACCCCGGCCGCGACCGACACGGCCACCGTCATCACGTAGTCGACCATCAGCGCGGCGGCCACCACCAGGCTGGGGTTGCGGCCGAGGTTGCGCACCACCACCTCGTACGAGCCGCCGCCGCTGGGATAGGCGTGCACCACCTGCCGGTAGGAGGCGACCACGACCGCGAGCAGCACCACCACGGCCAGCGCCACCCACGGCGCCAGGTGCAGCAGCGCGAGCCCGCCGATCGAGAGGACCAGCAGGACCTCCTGCGTGGCGTAGGTGACCGAGGAGAGCGCGTCGCTGGCGAAGATGGGCAGTGCGATCCGCTTCGGCAGCAGCGTCTCCGCCACCCGGTCGCTGCGCAACGGCCGGCCGAGCAGCAAGCGCTTCACCAGGTTCACCGCCGAAGGCACCGCTCCAGAGTAGGCCGCCTCAGCGCGCCTCACCCGCTCAACGGAAATCGTCCACAGTGGTCATTCGGATCGGCGGTAGGCTGTCGGCCGACGAGCGAGGAGGCATCGCGAACATGCTCGAATGCTCCCCGGCCGTGCTGGCCGGACGCGTGCGGGAGTGCGACCGGTTGCTGCCCAGGCCGGGCACGGTTCCGGTTTCCGGCCTGCCGACCACGCCGTGGGCGGAGTTCTGCGACCCGGCGGGCCCGTGGCTGCCGCGCTGCGTCGAGGAGTGGCAGGAACGCGGCGGCTTCCGGCACCGCCGGGCGGGCCTCGTGCTGGTGGCGTTCCGGTTCGGCTGGCTCGCGGCCTGCGCCACGGTCCCGGAGTTCCACCTCGGCGCACCCGTCCCCTCGCTGCGCGACCTGCGCGTCGCGATCACCGCGGAAGGCCGCCTGTCCGCGCTCCGCCCGGCAACGTCGCAGCCGGTCACCGCGCAGCAGTGGTGGCAGGACCTGGCCGAGGCCTTCGAACCGCTGACCGAAGCACTGCACGCCCTGGGCGGCCCGCCACCGGAAAGCCACGAGTACTGGGGAAACCCGGTCGGCTCGGTCGGCACCGTCCTCTGGCACCTGCAACGCGCCGGCCTGCCCGGTGACGCGATCGCCACCGCCCGCGAACTGCTGGGCGCGACGAACCGCGAACACCTCCTCGACATCGCCCCCGACCGCGACCCGTGGCCGCGCCGAACGACCTGCTGCCAGTGGTGGCGAGCAGGAGGTGGCTACTGCGACGAGTGCGTCCTCTGGAACTCCGCCTCCCGCGTCAGCGGCTGATCAGCGGCGCCACCTCGGCGATCCGGTTGGTCCAGACGTAACCCGTGAAACCAGCGGGGATCCGCGTCAGCGACTCCGGCGTGTCGAACCCCTCGGAGAACCCGCCCGAACCGGCCACCAGGACGACACGGCTGCCCGCGGACTCCATGCGGCTCACGAACTCCGACGGCCACGCCCACAGCCACGGCGCGTAGGACTCGGGGATGTGCAGTTCGGTGTTCGCGCAGGCAGCCGGGACGGCACCGGTCCACCCGACCGCCTCGTACTGCAGCAGGCAGTCGACCATGATGCCCTTCGACATGGTGCGGATCTGCGGCAGCCGCTCCCGCACCACCCGCACCGGCGCGTCCCCGCCGTAGACGGCGATGTTCTCCAGCCGAGACGCGTCCAGCGCGGACAACCGTTCGGCCAGCGCAGCGCCTTCGGCAGGGTCATCGCTCTTGACGTGGATCAGCAGCGGCTCGCGGGGAAACGCCGCCAGCACCTCGTCCAGCGAGGGCATGAGCCCGACACCGCGCCCCCGGAACGGGAAGGTGCGGCCGCCGTCAGCGGTGTAGCCGTGGCCGATGTCGAGCGCCTTCAGCTCGGCCATCGTGAGGTCGCGGGTGGTTCCGGTCCCGTCGGTGCGGCAGTCGAGCTCCCAGTCGTGGAAGACCGCGAACTGCCCGTCGCGGGTGGGGTGCACGTCGAGTTCGACCAGGTCGGCCCCGGCGTCGAACGCCGCCCGCATGCTGGGAACGGTGTTCTCCAGGTAGCCGTGCACCGGAGGGTCGATCCGCTCCGCGGTGCACGTGTCGTTCGCGACGCCTTCGGTGCTGAACGTCTGCGCGACGCCGCGGTGCGCCAGCAGCTTCGGCCCCTCCGGCCCGGCGGCGGTGAACAACTGCGTGTTGTTGGCGAAGGCGAACGTCACCAGAAGCACTGCCAGCGCACCGACGACGTACCGCTTCTTCCGCCACCGCGGGCGCGCGTCGACCATGCACCCATTCTGGCGTGAGCGCGAAGTCCGGCTCCAACCGGCTTTCGCGCTCACAGCCCGCTCAACCCGACCGCGGCGCGGGTCTGGCGGGCTATTTCGAGGTCTTCGCGGGCTTGGACGACCGCAGTGCGCACCGGCGCTCCGATCGCGGTGATGTCAGCATCTCCCGATGCCGCCTCGTTGCGCTGCGGATCCACCGCCACACCGGCGAACGACAGCGATTCGCCGACCGCGGCTCGCACCGGCGGCTGGTGCTCACCGATCCCGCCGGTGAACACCAGCAGGTCCAGGCCACCGAGCACGGCCGCCATCGCTCCCGCGTAGCGCACCAGGCTGCGCCGGTAGACGTCGAAGGCCAACGCGGCGTCACCGTCCCCTTCGGACCGCGCGGTCAGCACATCGCGCAGATCGCCGGAAGTGCCGGACAGCCCCGCGATGCCGGACCGCTTCGCCAGGACGTCGAACAGCTCTTGCGGCGCAACACCTTTCGTGTTGATCAGATACCCGATCAGACCTGGGTCGACGGTGCCGCTGCGGGTGTTCATCACCAGCCCCTCCTCCGGCGTGAAACCCATCGTGGTGTCCACGCAGCTGCCGTCGCGCACGGCGGCCATCGACGCGCCCGCACCGAGGTGACAGCTCAGCACTCTCCCCTGCCCCGGTGGCAGGCCCACCAGATCAGCGCCGCGCACCACCGCATAGGAGTGCGAGAGGCCGTGGAAGCCGTAGCGGCGCAACGACCACTTGCGGTTCCACTCCCGGGGCAGCGCGTAGGTCGACGCCGCCGGCGGGAGCGCGGCGTGGAAGGCGGTGTCCACGCACACCACCGACGGCGTGCCCGGATCGATCGACCGGGCCGCGCGCAGCCCGCCCAGCGCCCGGGGCTGGTGCAGCGGTGCGAGTTCGGTCAGCGACGCGAGGTAGTCCACCACCTCGTCATCGGCCACGGTCGCCGCGACGATCCGGGTTCCGCCGTGCACGACGCGGTGCCCGATGGCGTCGGCGCCGTGCTCGTCCAGGAACCGGCGGATCGGCCCCTCCTCGCCGTCCCACCGCTCCAGGTGCTCGTCGGCCACCACCGAATCACCGTCCAGCAGAACGAGTTTCAGGCTGCTGGAACCGGCGTTGACCGTCAGCACCCTCATCGCGCCTGCCACGTCCAGTCCCGCACCTCCGGCATGTCCTCGCCGTGCGTCGAGACGTAGTGGCGGTGCTCGATGAGCTTGGCCTGCAACGCCTCCCGCGCGTACGCCGCGCTCGGCCCCAGCCGCGGCACGCGGTCGATCACGTCGATGGCCAGGTTGAACCGGTCGATCTGGTTGAGCACGCACATGTCGAACGGCGTGGTCGTGGTGCCCTCCTCCTTGTAGCCGCGCACGTGGATGTTGTCGTGGTTGCGGCGGCGGTAGGTCAGCCGGTGGATCAGCCACGGGTAGCCGTGGTAGTTGAAGATGACCGGCCGGTCGCGGGTGAACAGGCTGTCGAACTCCGCGTCGGACAGGCCGTGCGGGTGCTCGCGCTCGTCCTGCAGCCGCATCAGGTCGACCACGTTGACCACCCGCATCCGCAGGTCCGAGAAGTGGTCGCGGAGCAGGTCGACGGCGGCCAGCACCTCCATCGTCGGCACGTCGCCCGCGCAGCCCAGCACCACGTCCGGATCGCCGCCCCGGTCGTTGCTGGCCCAGTCCCAGATCCCGATGCCGCGGGTGCAGTGCACCACCGCCGCGTCCATGTCCAGGTACTGCGGCGCGGGCTGCTTGCCCGCCACCACGACGTTGATGTAGTCGCGGCTGCGCAGGCAGTGGTCGGCCACCGACAGCAGGGTGTTGGCGTCCGGCGGCAGGTACACCCGCACCACCTCGGCCTTCTTGTTCACCACGTGGTCGATGAACCCCGGGTCCTGGTGCGAGAAGCCGTTGTGGTCCTGCCGCCACACGTGCGAGGTGAGCAGGTAGTTCAGCGAGGCGATCGGCGGCCGCCAGGCGAGCCCGGCGGCGACCTTGAGCCACTTGGCGTGCTGGTTGACCATCGAGTCCACGATGTGCGCGAACGCCTCGTAGCAGGAGAAGAAGCCGTGCCTGCCGGTCAGCACGTAGCCCTCCAGCCAGCCCTGGCAGGTGTGCTCGGAGAGGATCTCCATCACCCGGCCGTCGGGGGCCAGCGCGTCGTCGTCGGGCTCGGTGTCGGCGACCCAGGTGCGGGCTGTGGCGTCGAGGATCGCATTGAGCCGGTTGGAGTTGTTCTCGTCCGGCGCGAACACCCGGAAGTTGCGCGCGTCGGCGTTGCGGCGCATCACATCGCGCAGGAACCCGCCGAGCACCCTGGTGGCCTCACCGGTGCTCGCCCCCGACTCGTCGACCGGCACCGCGTAGTCCCGGAAGTCCGGCAGCCGCAGCGCCCGCAGCAGGAGCCCGCCGTTGGCGTGCGGATTGGCGCTCATCCGCCTGGTGCCGGTCGGGTTGTGGTCCTTGATGCGCTGCACCGGAGCGCCGTCGTCGTCGAACAGCGCGTCGGGGTCGTAGCTGCGCAGCCAGGCCTCCAGCTGGCGCAGGTGCTCCGGGTTGCCGCGCGGATCGCTGATCGGCACCTGGTGCGAGCGCCACGAGCCCTCCACCCGTTTTCCGTCCACAGTGTCCGGACCGGTCCAGCCCTTCGGGGTGCGCAGCACGATCATCGGCCAGCGCGGGCGCTGCGTCCAGCCGTCCCGGCGGGCCCGGCGGTGGATCGAGCTGATCTCGTCCAGGCACCGGTCCAGCGTCGCGGCGAACAGGTGGTGCATCGCCTCCGGCACCGCGCCGGAGACCAGGTAGGGCTCGTAGCCGTAGCCGCGCAGCAGGCTCAGCAGCTCGTCGTCGGGGATGCGCGCCAGCACCGCCGGGTTGGCGATCTTGTAGCCGTTGAGGTGCAGGATCGGCAGCACCGCGCCGTCGGTGGCCGGGTCCAGGAACTTGTTGGCGTGCCAGCTGGTGGCCAGCGGGCCGGTCTCGGCCTCGCCGTCGCCGACCACGCACGCCACGATCAGGTCCGGGTTGTCGAAGGCCGCGCCGTACGCGTGCGACAGCGAGTAGCCCAGCTCGCCGCCCTCGTGGATCGACCCCGGCGTCTCCGGCGCGACGTGGCTGGGGATCCCGCCGGGGAAGGAGAACTGGGTGACCAGCCGCCGCAGGCCGTCGCAGTCCTGCGCGACATCCGGGTAGACCTCGCTGTAGGTGCCCTCCAGCCACGCCGCAGCGACCAGCCCCGGACCGCCGTGGCCTGGCCCGATGACGTACATCATGTCCAGATCGCGGGCCCGGATCGCGCGGTTGAGGTGCGCGTAGGCGAAGTTCAGCCCGGGCGTGGTGCCCCAGTGCCCGAGCAGCCGGGGCTTGACGTGCTCCGGGCGCAGCGGCTCCCGCAGCAGCGGGTTGTCCATCAGGTAGATCTGCCCGGCCGAGAGGTAGTTGGCGGCCTGCCACCAGAGCTGCAAGCTCTCCAGCTCCGGCCGTTCGAGGTGCTCGCGCACGGCCGGAGTGGTGGTCCACCCGACGCTGCCGACGCTGATCTCACTGCTCATCCGCGGCTCCCTCGCGCTCGTCGCCCCCGCCATTCAGCGTGGGGGGACCGAGTCGGTTCGCAACTCGGCGCGTCCTGACCAGCGGCAGCGGCTCCGCGGCGCTCCCGGCGGCCTTCGCTTCGACCGCGCGCGGTGCTCCGGTTGCCGCGAAGCACCTGGTCCCTCCGGAGCAGGGCCGGCGACTCCTGGCGCACCCTGCGGACAACCGCAGTGGAACTGTGCAGCGCACCGCATTACGCAACACCGCCGGCGCCCGTAACTTTCCGCGCTGTGAACGGAAAGTTGATCAGCACGCGGTTCCGGTTGCCCGGGATCCTGGCCGTGCTAGCGGTGCTCGTGGTGTCGGTGATCGGGGCGGCGAGCGTCCAGCAACCCGAATCCGCCGCCCCGGCCGGGGAGTTCAGCGCCGAGCGGGCCATCGCCGAGCTGCGCGGGTTCGCGACCGAACCGCGGCCGATGGGCAGCGCGGCCGCCGACCGGGCCCGGGAGCACCTGGTCGAGCGGCTGCGCGCGGAAGGGCTCCAGGTCGAGGTCCAGAGCTCGCTGGGCGCGTACGCCGCGACCGGGCTGGCCACCTTCGGCCAGGTGGACAACGTGGTGGCCACGCTGCCCGGCACCGCGCCGACCGGAACGGTCCTGCTCGCCGCCCACTACGACTCGGCGGGCGTCGGCCCCGGGGCCTCCGACGACGGCGCCTCGGTGGCGGCGATGCTGGAGACCGTGCGGGCGCTGCGGGAGAGCGGGCCGCTGCGCAACGACCTCGTGCTGCTGATCAGCGACGGCGAGGAGGACGGCTCGCTCGGGGCGGGCGTCTTCGCCCGGGAGCACCCGCTGGCCGCTCGCGGCGGCGTGGTGCTGAACTGGGAGGCGCGCGGCGTCGACGGCCCGTCGCTGATGTTCGAGACCACCGAGGACAACGCGCGCCTGATCGAGGTGTTCGCCGACTCCGTCGAGCACCCGCGCGGCGACTCCTCGATGGTCGAGATGTACCGGTTGATGCCCAACAGCACCGACTTCACCGATCTGGCCGAGGCCGGGTTCGCGGGCCTCAACTCGGCCTACCTCGAAGGCTCGTCGCGGTACCACACGGCGAGCGACACGATCGCCAACCTCAACCCGGGCAGCCTCCAGCACCAGGGCGAGAACATGCTCGCGCTGACCCGCGCCTTCGGCGGCGCCGACCTCGCGGACCTGCGCGCGGACCACGACCTGGTCTACTTCCGCGCGCTCGGCCTGCTGATCACCTATCCCGACGCGGTGGTCCTGCCGCTGGCGCTGCTGAACGCGTTGCTACTGGTGGGAGCCGTGGTGCTGGCGCGGTACCGGCGGATGATCTCGCTGCCGCGGACGCTGCTGAGCGCGCTTTCGGCGCTGGTCCCGATCGCCGTGGCGGTCGTGCTCGCGCAAGAGCTGTGGTCGCTGCTGGTCGCCGTGCGGCCCGACTACGACCTGATGAACGGCCTGCTGCACCGGCCGTTGGCCTTCCTGCTCGCACTCGCAGCGCTCACCGCGACCGTGCTGATCGGCTGGTACCTGGCACTGCGCTCCCGGCTCGGCCCCACCGCACTCGCCCTCGGGGCGCTGACCTGGCCCACGGCGGCGGGCATCGCGTGCGCTTTCATCGCTCCCGGCGCCGCGTTCGTCTTCACCGTGCCGGCGCTGGCCGGAGCACTCGGAATCCTCCTGGCGATGTTCTTCCCGAGGTGGTCCGCCATCGCGATCGCCGCAGCCGCAGCAGTGGCCGCGATGGTGGTGCCCGTGGTGGCGCGCACCGTCTTCAACGGCATGGGCCTGGCGCTCGGCGGGGCGACCGCGGTACTGATCGTCCTCTTCGGACTGTTCCTGCTCCCGTTGGGCGAAACCCTGCTGCCCGACCGCGCGCTGTCCCGCCGATCGGCCGTCATGGCGGTGTCCACGGCGCTCGCCGCGACCGTCGCGCTCGTCCTGAGCGGCCTCGCCATCGACCAGTTCGACGCGCAGCACCCGCGCCGCTCCCACCTCGCTTACGTGCTGGACGCCGACACCGGCACCGCGAGCTGGGTCAGCGCCGAGGCGAAGCCCACCGAGTGGACCGCGCAGTTCGTCGGCAGCCGGAACACCGAAGCGCTCCCGCCCGGATATGCGCGCGGTCAGCTGTGGACCGGGCAAGCACGGCCGCTCGCGGTCGAAGGACCTCGCGTGACCGGAACCCGCACCGGGGACACCACGAACCTGCACGTGTCCTCGCCGCGCGGAGCCCGCTCGGTGGTGCTGCGCGTGGATCAGCCGATCACCGAGGTCACGGCGCGGCTGCCCGGCGACG
Organism: Saccharopolyspora antimicrobica; assembly: GCF_003635025.1. Lineage (GTDB taxonomy): Bacteria > Actinomycetota > Actinomycetes > Mycobacteriales > Pseudonocardiaceae > Saccharopolyspora > Saccharopolyspora antimicrobica. Next base: position 423,151 of record NZ_RBXX01000002.1, read on the forward strand.
CTCCCGTCCCGCTCCAGGTGTCGGGCACCCGGACCGCGACCTGGCCCGGTGAGATCCGCTTCCGCGATCTGCCGCCGGAGGGCGTCGCGATCTCCTTCCGCACGCGCGGCGGCCAGGTCAGGGTGACGGCGATCGACGAGACCCGCGGCCTCGCCGGGGCTCCCGGTTACCTACCGAGGCCGGCCGACCTCGAAGCCGGAACCCGCGAGGACGGCGACCTCATCGCGGTCACCCGGACCTACCGGTTCTGATCTCCGGCCCCGTCGGGATCCGCAGTGGGCGGTGGTGGCTCGCGCTGGAGCCGGGCCACCACCGGCACGTCCTCCAGGTCGCGCGCCTTCGGCAGCCGCGGCACCCAGAGCAGGCCGATCGCGTTCGCGACCGCGGTGAAGGCGAACAGCAGCCAGAACAGCAGCGCCGGATCGGCCAGTGCGATCGCGGGCGTGACGAACGCGGCGAGGGCCGCGACCACGCGGGCGAAGGCGATCGTGAGCCCGCCTGCCGTGGTGCGCAGCAACGTCGGGATCAGCTCCTGCGACCACACCTTGTAGATGCCCTCACCGCAGAACGCGTTGCCGAGCCCGGACAGCAGCAGCACTGCCACCAGCGTGAACCGGTTCGCCCCGAGCAGCGCTGGAAGCGCCCAGGCGACGAGGATCAGCGCGGAGCCGCCCGCGAACCAGGCGTACCGCGCCGGGCGGTCGACCACTCGCATGAACACCAGACCGCCCAGGAAACCGACGGGAAGGCCGAGCAGGCTCAGCCGGGAGTACTCCGCGACTCCGCCGCCCGTGAGGTTGGTCCACAGGAAGGTGCCGAAACTGCCCATCGTGGACGCGCCGAGGTTCCAGGTGGCGTAGTACAGGCCGAGCGCGACGACCGAGAACACCACCGGAGCGCGGAAGAGCTGACCGGCCCGGCTGAACTGGATTCCCGCCGGCTCGCCGGGTGCGTCCGCCGCGCGCCGCGCCGCCATCCACTCGGCGGACTCGCCCAGCGCGAAGCGCAGGACGAGCACGACGATCGCCACCACCAGCAGGTGCGCGAACATGATGCGCCCGCCGAGCACGCCCCACGACCCGACCGCGGCGCTGAGGCCCATGGCGACGACGATGCCGCCGATCCACAGGATGTTGGAGAAGATGACCATCTTCCCCTTGTGGCCGTCGGGCGATTCCTCGTTGATCAGCGCCAGCGAGGCGGCGAGATCGGCACCGATCGCCAGTCCCACGGCGACGACACCGACGTGGAGCAGCCAGAGCGGCGACGCGACGATCAGCAGCGCGATGCCAGCGGCGTACAGCAGCAGCGACAGGGTGAACACCCGGCGACGCCCGAACAGATCGCCGAGCCGACCGCCGCAGAGCGCACCGAGGGCGAACATCAGGGTCTGCAGGCCGAGGAGAACACCGACCGTCCCCGCGTCGAGGGCGAGGACCTCGGTGTAAGAGCCGCCGAGCACGATGCCGGAGGTGACCAGCGCCCCGGCGTCGAGGTAGGAGGCCATGCCGGCGAGTGCGGCGATCTTCCACGTGCGGCCCGGTGGTCGCGGGGGCCGTCCCGCCTCTCCGCGATTCACAGGGGTGGTCGCGTCTGCCGAGCTTGCGTTCTCGGAGTTCCTTGTGGCTGGTGATCCACTCCCGGCCGGGTGGTCACGACCGGCAGCCGCAGCGCGTGCCGCCCGCCGGGAAGAGACGTCTCCGGGTGGCCTGGCAGCCGCACTGCGGCCCTCGCGGTCTCCGGCACTTCGACGTCCAGCTCCCACATCCCGTCCGAACGCCGCCACTCGACGGCGGCGCGGCCGCGCGACGTCGTGTGGGCGGTGCGGGCCCACTCCACGCGGTCGTCGAGGATCGGCGCGACGTCGAAGGTCGCCCACCCCGGGCTGGTCGGGCGCAGGCCGCCGACCGCCCGCTGGATCCAGGCGGCCGCGGCACCCAGGAAGTAGTGGTTGTGCGAGCGCGCGGTCTCGTCCCACGACTCCATCAGGGTGGCGGCGCCCGCCTCCCGCCACACTCCCCATCCCGGCCTATCCCGCCGGGTGGCCACCGTGATGGCGAGATCGGGACGGCCGTGCGCCGCGAGCACCGGCAGCAGGTGCTTCGCCGCCACCGCACCGCAGTCCAGGTGTCCCCTCGTCCGGTGCTCGATGTCGGCGAACAGGCCTTCGGCAACAGCGGCGACGTGCTCTGCCGGGACGGCGTCGAACGCCAGCGGAAGCACGTTCACCGCTTGCCGGTAGCCGACGTCCGGAACCCGGTAGGTTCCGCTTCCGGAGTCGAAGAACCGCTGGTGGTAGGCGGTCGCCACCACGTCCGCGGCCGCCCGGTAGCGCTCCGCGGCGTCGGTCTCGCCCAGCACGTCGAGGATGTCGGCGCACCGGCTCACCACGTGCCGCAGCACCATCGTCGCGGTCGGCATCGGGCCCTCCGGAGCGAAGTGGTGGCCCGGGGAGAGCCAGTCGCCCCAGCTGTGGTGCCGCCACACCCCGTCCGGTGCGAGGTCGAGCAGCCGGTCGGTGTAGGTGCGGATCGGTTCCGCGTAGCGCTCGAGGACCGCCGGATCGCCGTACTCCTGGTAGAGGTACCAGGGGATCAGCACCATCGAGGCGCTCCACGCCGGATCCGCCGCCCGGCCCCAGCCCGGGGTGGGCACGATCTGCGGAACCACGCCGCTCTCGTCGCGCGCGTCGACGTGGTCGTCCAGCCACTTCCCGAACGACTCGCGCAGGTCCACGTGGTGCAGCACGGCTTCGGTGGCCAGGTGGGCGTCGGCGGTCCAGCCGTTCTTCTCGTACACCGGGGTGTCGGTGGGCACGCCGTGCAGGTTGTTGCGGAAGGTCCGGGCGGTGGCGTCGGAGATCCAGGTCAGGACCTCGTCCGCGCATTCGAACTCGCCGACCCGCGCCACCGGTGTCTCCAGCCGGACCGCGCGGGTCTCGGTCACCGTCGCGCGTCCCAGGACCTGCGCGTACCGGAATCCCTTGTAGCTGAACTTGGGCTCCCACGTGGCCTCGGTCCCGCTGTCGGCCAGGACGAAGCGGTCGACCTGCGTCCCGCCCGCGGCCAGCGGGTTCCGGCAGCGCACAGCCCCGTCCTCGTCGAGCTGCTCGGCGTACCGGACGACGATCTCCGCGCCCGCCTCGCCCACCGCGGTCAGGCGGATCCGCCCGGCGAGCACCTCCCCGAAGTCGTGGACGACGGCCCCGTCCGCCAGCGGTGTGCTCGACACCGGGGCGAGCAGCTCGGTGCGGCGCACCGGCGGCGCGGTCGCCGGTTTCAGCTCCCCGCCCGGCGGCGCCACGACCAGCACCGGCTCCCACTCCGCGCCACGAGCGCGAGCCGGGTCGGTCGTCTCCCCCGCGTAGAGCAGATCCGACGTCACCGCGCCCTCGGCCGCCTCCCAATCCGCGCCCGAGGCGACGACGTGCCGTTCCCCGGCCGCGTCGACGTACTCCAGCTGCGCCAGCACCACCGGCTCGCGGTGCCAGCGAGCGAAGTTCCACCCCCAGGTGTTCGCCCCTCTCGCGGCGTAGAAGCCGCGGCCCGCTTCCGCGGTGAGCGTGTTCCGCCCGGGCCGCAGGAGCGCGGTCACGTCGTAGGTGCGGTACAGCACGGTGCGGTCGTACGTCGTCTGCGCGGGTTCCAGCACATCGCCGGTCACCGGTCGCCCGTTGAGCCGGAACTCCCCGTACCCGAGGCCCACCGCGCTCAGCTCGGCCTCCCGCACCTCCCCGGGCACCTCGAACGAGGTGCGGAACACCGGGTTGGGTGCGGGAACCGTCTCGACGCCGATGGCCCGAACTCCCGGCTCGCGGACGCCGTCGCGCACGGCCCGCCCCACCAGCGGGAGCGGCGACACCCCGTCGTCCACCCCGGCCGGGGCGGGTTCGGACAGCGTCGCCCACCCGAGTCGGCCCACGACGGCCTGGACCCGCAGGAGGTACTCCCCGGCATCGAGGGCTTCGGGGAGTTCGACGAAGTGGGCGAAGCGGTCCCAGCGCACGATGCCCCGCTCGACGACCTGGTCGGCCAGCACGGTTCCGTCGGTGCCGCACAGCTCCAGCCGCCCGCGCACCGCTGCCTCCGGTTCACCGACCAGGTCCAGGCCCACCGCGGTGAACCGCCCAGGCGCGGTGAACGTCTGCCCCAGCCAGTGCCCCGGCTCGACCCAGGCCACCTGGTCCGAGGTCAACGACTGCACCATCCGGTGAGCGGGATCGGTGCGCTTGCCGATCCACTGCGCGCGCCACTGGCGGGACACCGGCGACGCCAGCGGCGGGAGGGACTCCGGGACCGTGCTGCCAACGCTCACCCCGTCCTCCTCTTCGAGTAGCGGAGGTGCTGCGTGCCCGAGCAGGAACGACCATGCCCGGATTCGCCGGGCATGTACAGCCCCAGCACGTGTGAAGCCTCGCGGCAGCCAGCGGTGCCAGGAGGACGAAAGCGTCTGGTGGGCAGCGGTTTCCCGCGCGGGCTCACCGGTGGTCGGTCACGCCCGATCGGGGCTCACAGCAGCCGCTCGACGGTGATCTCGGCGACCGAGCGGTGGGCCGCGGAGATGATGTCCAGCGCCGCCACGGCGTCCGCCGGGTCGACCGGTGGCGGCACGCCGTCGCGCAGCGAGCGAACGACTCCGTCGTAGAACGCCAGGTAGTCGCCTCGTTCGCTGGGAACCCGGCGGACGTCGTCGCCGACGCCGAGCACGCCCCAGTTCTCCTCCGGTTCGCGGCCCCAGGTCTCGTCCACCGGCCGACGGCCCGCGCGCAGCTCCGCTTCCTGCGGGTCCAGGCCGTACTTGGTGAACGCGGCCTTCTCGCCCAGCACCCGGAAGCGCGGGCCCGGCACGGCCGCCAGCTTGCTCATCCACAGGTGCGAGCGGACCCCGTTGACGTGGGACAGCGCCAGGTAGGAGTCGTCGTCGGCCTGCACGCCCTGCCGCCGGCGGTCGATCTCGGCGTACACCGCCGCGACCGGGCCGAACAGCTGCAGGGCCTGGTCGATCAGGTGACTGCCCAGGTCGTAGAGGATGCCCGCGACGTCCTCCGCACCGCCGGAGTCGCGCCAGGTCGGCTTCGGCGTCGGCGACCAGCGCTCGAACCTCGACTCGAAGCGGTGCACCCGGCCCAGCTCGCCGTCGTCGATGAGCTTGGCGACGGTGCGCACGTCGTTGTCCCAGCGGCGGTTCTGGAAGACCGTCAGCAGCAGGCCCTTGGACTCGGCGTGCTCGATCAGCCGCCGCCCCGCCACCGCGGTCGGCGTGAACGGCTTGTCCACCACCACCGGCAGCCCGGCGTCCAGCGCCGCGGTGGCCAGCTCGACGTGCGTCCGATTCGGACTCGCCACCACCACGAGGTCGAGATCGCCGGACAGCAGCGAATCCACGTCGCCGACCACGGCGGCATCGGGGTGCTCGGCCCGCACCTGCTGCTGCCGCTCGGGATTCGCGGTGACCACCGCGGACAACCGCAGCGACGGATGCGCGGCGATCAGCGGAGCGTGGAAGATCGCGCCCCCGACACCGTAACCGATGAGGCCGACTCGCAGTGCAGAACTCATGTCCCCATTAGACCCCTCCCCCGGCTCCCGGGCCGAAGGCCGGGGTGGCGCTCCGTGCACCCCGACACACCCGAGCGCGGGGGAACTCACGCGATTTCAATGGAAATCAGACGTCCGATTTCCATTGAAATCGCGCAAAACCCGACGCACCACCGGTGTGTCGGACACCCGACACGCCGACACCGTGCGCAACTTCCATTGAGCGTTTTTCATCTTGTTCCGGAGCGGTAGCCGCGAGGCCTGACCGGCACCGCGCGGAAGGTGTCGCATGCGCCGCAGGCGCATAACCCACCTACGGCACCTGCACCGCCGCGGGTTCTCAGACGTCGTCTGGCGAGGACAGCCCGTTCGCCGTGTATCGGACATACATCAGAACGGGCTCCCGGAGACCAGACGGCGTCTGAGGTTCCGCCACCCGCACCGCCACCCAGAACGAGGATGGAAAAACTTCAATGGAAATCGCATCAGGCGGAGGCGCGGCGGAGGTTGTTGTTGTCCTGGCCGGGGCAGACCAGGCCGGTTTCGTACGCGGTGATCACCAGTTGGGTCCGCGAGCTCAGGTGCAGCTTCTGCATCACGTGGTACAGGTGCGATTTCACGGTCAGCTCGGCCAGGCCGAGGTTGCGCGCGATCTCGGCGTTGGAGCCGCCCCTGGCCACTTCGAGCAGCACGTCCAGCTCCCGCTCGGTCAGCACGCCGAGCTCGCTGCGCGCGTCGCGGACGCCGAGCGCGGCGAAGCGCTGCAGCAGCCGCTTGGTGACGCGCGGGGCCAGCAGCGCTTCTCCTGCCGCGACCGTGCGGACCGCTTTGACCAGGTCCTCCGGGGTGGCGTCCTTGAGCAGGAAGCCGCTGGCACCGGCGCGCAGCGCGGCGTAGACGTACTCGTCCAGGTCGTGCACCGTCAGCATGATCACCGCCGTGGTGCCGTCGGTCTCGGCGATGATGTCCGCGGCGGCGCTGATGCCGTCCTTGCCGGGCATGCGCACGTCCATCAGGACCACGTCGGGACGGCGTCGGCGCACCGCGGCCAGCGCCGCGTCGCCGTCGGCCGCTTCGGCCAGCACCCGCAGGCCCGGCTCGTTCGACAGCAGCGCTACCAGGCCCGCGCGGATCATCGCTTGGTCGTCGACCACCAGGACAGTCGTGTCCTCTGTTTCCACGCGGGGCCTCCTTGCTCCGGGCCGGCCCAGTTCCGATTCAGGCCAGGTCCGAATTTTCCGCGCACGGTAGCACGGCTTCAAGGTGAAATCCGTTCAAAATCGGATGTGCGGTCAAGGTTCCGCCCAGCAGCGCAACGCGTTCCCGCAGACCGATCAGCCCATGTCCGGAAAAATGGGACACCGGCGGTACCTCCCCCGCACCGAGGTGGTTGGTCACCTCGATCCGCAGCGCGCTCGCCCCGTAGTCCAGCAGCACCCGCGCCCGCCCGGAGCCCGCGTGCTTGAGCACGTTGGTCATCGCCTCCTGCACGATCCGGTAGGCGGTCACCTCGACGCCGGAGCCGAGCTCGCGGATCTGACCGCGCCGCTCGAACCGCCACTCCACCTGGCCACCCCGTACCGAGTGGACCAGCGCGTCCACCCCGTCCAGCCCCGGCGTCGGCTGCCAGTCCATCGGGTCCTGCCCCGCGGCGTTGCGGTCGCGCAGCGCGTTGAGCAGGTTGCGCATCTCCCCCAGCGCGCCGCGCGAGCTCTGCTCCAGCTCCTGCAACGTCTGCCGCGCGTGCTCCTGGTCGCGGTCGATGAGCGCCCGCGCGACGCCCGCGCGCAGCGCCACCACCGACAGGTTGTGCGAGACGATGTCGTGGAACTCCCGCGCGATGCGCGCCCGCTCGACGGCCGCCGCGTCCGCGGCCAGCTGATCGCGCGCTTCGTCCAGCATCGTCAGCGTCTGCTCCAGCTGCGCCGCGCGCCGCCTGCCGACCTGCATCGCGCGCGCCCAGCCGACCACCATCACCAGGTTGACCACCCCGCCGGTGATCCGCAGGAAGCTCTCCACCGGCGTCAGCTCGTAGACGATCATCTGGGCGACCGGGAAGATCATCGCGAGCGAGGCGGCCACCACCGACACCGTCAGCGAACCGCGCACGCAGACCGAGTAGATCGCGATCAGGATCGCCAGGTTCAGACCACCGATGTAGAGCTCGAGCAGGGTGAGCGCGACGGTGACCACCAGCATGACCAGCAGCACCGTCCACGGCATCCGCCGCCGCAGCACCAGCATCGCGGTGGCCGGCACGCTCACCAGCAGCGGCCACCACCAGTCCATCCACGGTGGATGCTCGCCGATGGACAGGTCGAAGCCGTGCGCCACCGACAGCACCAGCACGAAGCCGATGTCCCCGAGCACCGCGCGGTGCGCCACGAGCCAGGGCCACAGGCCCGTCGCCGGTTCGGCCGCCGCGGTGCGGCTCAGCGCATGATCGACCATCGGACCTGCCTCACGCGGTGTGCGGATCTGCTCGCGATGCCAACCGTGAGCAGGCCCGGTCGCCGCTCACGGACAAGATCGTGCGCACTGCACCGCGCAGCTTCATCCGCCGAAAGTGGTAACCGGGAACCCTACCCCGTGGTCGGGCCGCGACGATCAGTAACCGCGCGCGACCCACTCGTCGAACTGCGACCGCACCGCGCCGATCGTGGTGCTCTCACCGTGTCCGGGCCGCACCTCGGTGTCCGCGGGCAGCGGCAGCAACCGGTCCCGGATGGATTCGGTGATCGTGCCGAAGTCCGAATAGGACCGCCCGGTCGCACCGGGCCCGCCGGCGAACAGCGTGTCGCCGGTGAACACCACGCCCAGCTCCGGCGAGTGCAGGCACACCGCGCCCGGCGCGTGCCCGGGCGTGTGCAGCACGCGCAGGCCGATCCCGCCGACCTCGACGACCTGACCGTCGGCCAGCTCACCGTCCGGCTGGCGCTCCGGGTGGGTCAGGCGCCACAGCACCATGTCGTCGGGGTGCAGCAGGATCGGCGCGCCGACCGCCTCGGCCAGCTCCGGCGCCCGGCGCACGTGGTCGTCGTGCGCGTGCGTGCACAGCACGGCCCGCACCTCGCGGTCGCCGACCAGCGCGCGGATGGCCTCGACGTCGTGCGGCGCGTCGATGACCACGCACTCCGCGTCGTCGCCGACCACCCAGGCGTTGTTGTCGACGTCGAATGTCTGGCCGTCCAGCGAGAACGTGCCCGAGGTCGTCGTGTGGTCGATGCGCGCGGCCATCAGAAGACCACCACCGAGCGCAGCACCTCGCCGCGTTCCATCCGCACGAACGCCTCCTCCACCCCGTCCAGCGCGATCTCCTCGCTGACGAACTTCTCCAGCGGCAGCCGGCCCTGCTGGTACATCTCCACCAGCATCGGGAAGTCGCGCTCCGGCAGGCAGTCGCCGTACCAGCTGGACTTCACCGCACCGCCGCGGCCGAAGACGTCCAGCAGCGGCAGCTCCAGCTTCATCTCCGGCGTGGGCACGCCGACCAGCACCACCGTGCCCGCCAGGTCCCGCGCGTAGAAGGCCTGCTGGAACGTCTCCGGCCTGCCGACCGCGTCGATCACCAGGTCGGCGCCGAAACCGCCGGTGAGCTCCCGGATCGCCGCCACCGCGTCGGTCTCGGCGGCGTTGACCACGTGCGTGGCGCCGAACTCCCGCGCCCAGTCGAGCTTCTTCGGGTCGCGGTCCACCGCGATGATCCGGCGCGCCCCGGCCAGCGCCGCCCCGGCGATCGCGCCGTCGCCGACACCGCCGCAGCCGATCACCGCCACCGAGTCGCCCGGCCCGGCACCACCGGTGTTGACCGCCGCGCCGATCCCGGCCATCACGCCGCAGCCGAGCAGCCCGGCCACCGCCGGGCGGGCCGACGGATCCACCTTGGTGCACTGCCCGGCGTGCACCAGGGTCTTCTCGGCGAACGCGCCGATGCCCAGGGCCGCCGACAGCGGCTGGCCGTCCAGCGTCATCGGCTGCGCCGCGTTGTGGGTGGCGAAGCAGTACTGCGGCCGGCCGCGCTTGCACGCCCGGCACGTCCCGCACACCGCGCGCCAGTTCAGCACCACGAAGTCGCCGGGCCGCACGTCCTCGACGCCCTCGCCGACCTGCTCGACCACGCCAGCCGCCTCGTGACCGAGCAGGAACGGGAACTCGTCGCTGATGCCGCCTTCGCGGTAGTGCAGGTCGGTGTGGCACACCCCGCAGGCCTGCACCCGGACCACCGCCTCACCGGGGCCGGGATCGGGGACGTCGATGGTCACCACCTCGACCGGCCTGCCCTTGCCTGTCGCCACCACCGCGCGGACGTCGGTCACGAGCACCTCCTGGGAGAAACGCGGGTCACGAGGGACCCATCGTGATATGCGCGCACGACGATCAGCAAGAGCGGCGCGCGAGCGGCCGCTGAACACTCTGCGTTGATGATTGACTACTGTACGATTCCAGCGAGAAGGGGGAGTCCATGGTCGAAACGCGCAAGTCGCCGCCGCGCGAGATGGACATCGTCCGTCCCGCCGCCGCCCGGATCTACGACGCGTTCCTGGGCGGAGGGCACAACTTCGGCGTGGAGCGCGGCTTCGCGGAGCGCATCGAGCAGGCACTGCCCGGCATCGGCGGCTGCTACCAGGAGAACCGCGCCTTCCTGCGCCGGACCGTGGAGTTCCTGCTGGCCCGCGGCGTGCGCCAGTTCCTCGACCTGGGCTCCGGAATTCCCACCATCGGGCACCTGCACGAGGTGGCGCGGCGGCGCACCCGCGACTTCCGGGTGCTGTACGTGGACAACGAGCCGCTGACCGTCGCGCACAGCAAACCGCTGCTGGCCGACGAACCGCGCGCGGACATCCTGCAGGCCGACTGCCGCGAACCGGAGGCGATCTTCCGCTCGCCGGAGGCCCGGGAGCTGCTCGACCTGCGCCGGCCGGTGGGGCTGCTGATGACCTCGGTGCTGCACTTCATCCCGGACTCCGACGACCCGCTCGGCCTGGTGGAGACCTACCAGGACGCCCTCGTGCCGGGCAGCCACCTGGTGATCTCGCACGTGACCGGCACGAACGCGCCGGAAGCGGTGCGGGTGCTGGCCGACTTCTACGCCGAGACCTCCGATCCGCTGCACCCGCGCGAGACCAGCTGGATCGACAAGCTCTTCGGCGACTTCGAAATCCTGCCCCCGGGCACGACCAACCTGGCCGACTGGCGCCCCGATCCCGGCCGACCGACCTCGGCGTCCGACCGGTACCGGCTGCTCTACGGCGGGGTGGCCCGCAAGTCGGCCGACGCGCTCATCCCGGTCCAGCCGGTCAGCGGCGGATGAACAGCAGCAGGACGCCCGCGACGATCGCCGCCGCACCCGCCGCCAGCCAGGCCCCGTCCAGCCCGGCGTGCTCGGCGAGCAGGCCGAAAAGCAGCGGCCCCAGGCTGCCGCCCAGGTAGATGCCGGTCTGGGTGAACGAGGTCGCGCTGGCCACCCGGTCCGGGGCGATCTTGGCGACCGCGAAGTTCAGCAGGCCCGGCCAGGCCCAGCCCGCGCCGAACCCGATGGACACCCCGATCAGGAACGCCATCGTCGAGTGCACGGCCATCAGGCCGAACCCGATCGAGCCGATCAGCAGCATCCCGGAGATGACCCGCACCAGGTCCGGGTTCCGGCGGTCGGCGACCACCCCCGCGCACAACCTGATCAGCAGCCCGGTCGCCGATCCCAGCGACAGCACCAGCCCGGCCGCCGACGGGCTGAACCCGACCTCGACCGCCGTGGTGGTGACGAACGCGCCGAGCGCGTTGGCCGCGGCCGACCCGAGGCCGCCGGAGATCGCCAGCAGCAGGAGCGCGCTCCGCCGCGGGCCGCTCCCGCCGCCCGCGGCCTTGGCCGATCTCGTGCGCTCGGCTTCCGGCAGCCGGGGCACCGCTGCGGCGGCGACCAGGCCGATCGCGCCGGCGATCACGAACACCCAGCGCCAGCCGACGGTCAGCGCCACCGCGGGCACCGCCACGCCCGCCAGCAGCGTGGCGGCCGGGATCGAGGACTGCTTGACGCCGAAGCCCATGCCGCGCCGGTGAACCGGGATCCCTTGCGCGATCAGCAGGTTCGATGCGGGCTGCGCCAGCGAGTTGGGCAGGCCCGCCACCCACAGCACCGCCAGCAGCCAGGCCGCGTTGGGCGCGGCGGCCATCCCGAACAGGCACGCCGAGCTGCCCAGCGCGCCGACCCGCATGCCCAGCCGGGAGCCGATCCGCTCGACCAGCCAGCCCATCGTCCGCGACGAGAGCGAGGCGACGCCGAAGAACCCGGCCGCGCCGACGCCCAGCAGCGCCGCACCGAAGCCGAACTCCTGCTGCAGCTGCACGCCGAGACCGCCCACGAGGAACACCGGGAACACCCCGACGGTGACCACCGCGGCCACCGACGAGAGCACTCTCGCGGTTCCGACGGTCCGCTGCTGCCCGGCGGCTGCCACTGCGCCCTCCTCGGCTCCGAGCGGTGTCTGGTCGACTCAGCCTGAAAACCCGAATGGTTTTTAGCAACGCTAACGTGACGTACGCCTCTGCTCCACCGCTGCGGCCGGGAGGCGGTTGACGTGCGGCCCCACCGAGCGGAAAGGTCGAGAAGAGCCCGTCGGCGAATGCCGTCCGCGCTTGTGAAGCGGCGCCAGCCGCTTGCACCCACCTGCGCAGGACGACCACCGGCGGGTTCTCAGAGCACTAAGGGATGGCCCTAACAGCACAGGAGGACGCAGCGTGTCGGTAGCGCCCGGATCCGGACTGCCCGCATCGAAGATCCCCGGGCTGGTGCTGCTCGACGCGGTCGAACTGTCCTGGCTGATCTCCCGGCGCGAGGTCAGCTGCGTCGAGGTCATGCAGACCTACCTCGCGCACATCGACCGCTTCAACCCGCAGGTCAACGCGATCGTCTCCCGCCGCGACGAGGCCGAACTGCTCGACGAGGCGCGGCGGCGCGACCAGGAGCTCGACCGCGGCGAGCACCGCGGCTGGATGCACGGCTTCCCGATCGCGGTCAAGGACCTCTCCGACGCCGCGGGGCTGCCCACCACGATGGGCTCGCCGCTGTTCGCCGACTCGATCGCCGACCGCGACGAGCTGCACGTGCAGCGGATGCGCGAAGCGGGCGCGATCGTGATCGGCAAGACCAACGTCCCCGAGTTCGGCCTCGGCTCGCACACCTTCAACCCGGTGTTCGGCACGACGCGCAACCCCTACGACACCACGCGCAGCGCGGGCGGCAGCAGCGGCGGTGCCGGAGCGGCGCTGGCGCTGCGGCTGCTGCCGGTCGCCGACGGCAGCGACTTCATGGGCTCGCTGCGCAATCCGGCCGCCTGGAACAACATCGTGTCGCTGCGGCCCAGCTTCGGACGCATCCCGGTCGAGGGCTTCCTCAGCTCGCCCTCCGTGGTCGGCCCGATGGGACGCACGGTGCGGGACGTGGCGATGCTGCTGTCCACGATGGCCGGTCCGGACGAGCGCGCGCCGCTGAGCATCGAGCAGGACCCGGAGCTGTTCGCCGGCCGGCTGGACCACGACTTCGACGGCGTGCGGATCGGCTGGGTCGGCGACTTCGACGGCCACCTCGCCACCGAGCCGGGACTGCTGGAGCTGTGCGCCGAATCCTTCGCCGCCTTCGGCGAGATCGGCTGCGCGGTCGAGCCGGTGGCCAAACCGCTCCCGGTCGAGCAGGCGTGGGAGACGTTCCTGCTGTGGCGGTCGTGGACCGTCGGGCGCAAGCACGCCGAGCTCTACGACGACCCGGCCAAGCGCGCGCTGCTCAAACCCGAGCTGATCTTCGAGATCGAGAACTACCACCGGCTCCAGGTGCCCGACATCAGCCGCGCGCTCTCCGGCCGCGACGAGTGGCACGCGGCGGTGTCGGCGCTGTTCGACGAGTACGACTTCCTGCTCGCGCCGAGCGCGCAGGTGTTCCCGTTCGACGCCGAGCAGCGCTGGCCGCAGGAGATCGACGGCCGCTCGATGGACACCTACCACCGCTGGATGGAGGCGGTGGCGCCGTGGACGCTGTCCGGGCACCCGGTGGTCAACCTCCCGGTCGGCTGCAACCCGGCGGGCCTGCCGATGGGGGTCCAGCTGATCGGCCGCAACCACGCGGAGTGGTCGCTCCTCCAGCTGGCCCACGCCTACGAGCGAGCCACCGACTGGCCCCACCGGATCCTCCCGCCGCTCCTCCGCTGACCTGGCGCGGCGTTGGTTTCGCGCGAAATCGACGCTGCGCCGGGTGCTGCGGGGACGCCTGGCCTCGGCGGGCGATCGCTGGTTCACTTCGGCTGGGCGCGGCGGCACAATCGCGGCGGGATCACGACGTGCGGAAAGGCGGGACGGATGGGCAACGACGTCTTCTCCTTGCAGGACAAGGTCGCTCTGGTCACCGGTGGCGGCCAGGGCATCGGGCTGGAGATCGCCAAGGCCCTGCGCACCGCGGGTGCGCAGGTGGTGATCGCCGAGATCAACCCGGCGACCGGGCAGGCGGCCGCGGAGGCCGTCGGCGGTGAGTTCCGGCAGGTCGACGTCACCGATTCGGCGGCGGTGGCCGGGCTGGTCGAGCGCGTGGTGGCCGAGCACGGCCGCATCGACGTCTCGGTGCACAACGCGGGCACCGTGCGCAACGAACCCGCCGAGTCCACTTCGGACGAATCGTGGCGGCGGGTGCTGGGGCTGAACCTGGACGCGGTGTTCTGGTGCTGCCGCGAGGTCGGCCGCGCGATGCTGGCGCAGGGATCGGGGTCGATCATCAACATCGCCTCGATGTCCGGCCTGATCTCCAACCACCCGCAGCCGCAGGCGCACTACAACGCCTCGAAGGCCGCGGTGATCATGCTGACCAAGTCGCTGGCGGGCGAGTGGGGCGGCCGCGGCGTGCGGGTCAACTCCATCTCCCCCGGCTACACCGGAACGGACCTGCTCAAGGGCGTCCAGGACACCCAACCCGAGTGGTACGCCCAGTGGCTGGCGCAAACGCCGATGGGCCGGGTGGCCGAACCGCGCGAGATCGGCCCGCTGGCGGTGTTCCTGGCCGCCGAAGCCAGCAGCTTCGTCACCGGCAGCAACGTCGTGATCGACGGCGGCTTCACCGTCTGGTGACGGCCGGATCCCACCGTCCCACGCAATTTCAATTGAAATCGACCATCCAATTTCAATTGAAATCGCCCACCCCACCGGCATGTCGGGCACCCGACATGCCGGTGGGGCGTCGGGATCTGCGCGATTTCAATGGAAATCGCACGTGCAACTTCCATTGAAATCGCGTCGACCCCGCGGCCGCCGGTGCGCAGTCCTTCACGACTCGCACCGTCGTGCGAAACGGGCCTGGAAACCTCAGCCGCGGAAGGCGTTCAAACCGGTCAGGGCCTGGCCGATGGTCAGGGCGTGCATCTCGCCGGTGCCCTCGTAGGTCAGCACCGATTCCAGGTTCGTCATGTGCCGGATCACCGGGTACTCCAGGGAGATCCCGTTCGCGCCGAGGATGGTGCGCGCGGTGCGGGCGACCTCCATCGCTCCGCGCACGTTGTCCAGCTTGCCGAAGCTGACCTGCTGCGGGATGAGCTGCCCGGCGTCCTTGCGGCGGCCGAGGTGCAGGGCGAGGAGCCTGCCGTTCTGCACCCGCACCGCCATGTCGGCGAGCTTGCTCTGGGTGAGCTGGAAGCCGCCGATCGGCCGGCCGAACTGCTCGCGGGTGGTCGCGTAGTCCAGCGCCGCCTCCAGGCAGCTGCGGCCCGCGCCGACCGCGCCCCACACGATGCCGTAGCGGGCCTCGTTGAGGCAGGACAGCGGGCCGCGCAGGCCGGTGACCTCGGGCAGCACCGCGTCGGCGGGCAGCCGGACGTCGTCGAGCACCAGCTCGCTGGTCACCGAGGCGCGCAGGGACAGCTTGTGCTTGATCTCCGGCGCGGAGAAGCCCGGCGTGTCGGTCGGGACGACGAAGCCGCGCACGCCCTCGTCGGTCTTGGCCCACACCACGGCCACCGCGGCGATGCTGCCGTTGGTGATCCACATCTTCCGGCCGTTGAGCACCCAGTCGGAGCCGTCGCGGCGCGCCGTGGTGAGCATCGAGGCCGGGTCGGAGCCGTGGTCGGGCTCGGTCAGGCCGAAGCAGCCGATCGCCTCGCCGGCCGCCATCTGCGGCAGCCAGTGCTGCTTGTGCTCTTCCGAGCCCCAGCGCCAGATGGCGAACATGGCCAGCGAGCCCTGCACCGACACCAGCGAGCGCAGCCCGGAGTCGCAGGCCTCCAGCTCCTCGCAGGCGATGCCGTAGTCCACTGCGGACAGTCCGGCGCAGCCGTAGCCCTCCAGGTGCATGCCCAGCACGCCGAGCTTGCCCAGCTCCCGGGCCAGCTCGCGGGCCTGCGGGAACTCCCCGCGCTCGTACCACTCCGCGACGTGCGGCTGCACGTGGTCGCGGCACAGCGCGCGCACGCTGTCGCGGATCGCCAACTGCTCCGCGGTGAATTCGGCGTCGATCCCGAGCGGGTCGCGCGGGTCGAACGCAGGGCGCTTGCCACCGGCACTCATTGCTGGTTCCTCCTGGAAGCGATGGGGGAAAGCGGTTGTTCGGGGTCCTCCAGCCAGGCGAGGACCTCCTTGCCGTGCTCGCCGAGCAACGGCGGCGGCGTCACCTCGGCGCTGCCGTGCGCCGAGAAGTCGATGGGCATGCGCACCTGCGTCGTCGCCCCGTCACCGGGATCGACCAGCGGCCGCAGCCCCAGGGACTCGGCGTAGTGCACCGCCTGCGCCAGGTCGTTGACCTGTCCGCACGCGATTCCCAAGCCCTGCAACCGCTCCTGCCAGTCGGCCGCGGTGCGGGCGCCGAGCACGTTCTCCAGCTGCCGGACCAGCTCATCGCGGTGGGCGACGCGCTGCGCGTTCGTGGCGAACCGCTCGTCGTCGGGCAGGCCGAGCAGCCCGAGCGCCCCGCACAGCTTGCGGAACTGTCCGTCGTTGCCGACCGCGACGGCCAGGAAGGCGTCCTCGCAGCGCAACGTCTCGTACGGCGCGATGCTCGGATGCCGGTTGCCCATCCGCCGCGGCGCGGTGCCGGTGGTCAGCAGCCCGCTCATCTGGTTGACCAGCGACGCCAGCAGGCTGGACAGCAGGTTCACCTCGACGTGCTGGCCCTCGCCGGTCAGCTCGCGGTGGCGCAGCGCGGCCATGATGCCCAGCGCGGCGTCCTTGCCGGTGAGCACGTCCACCAGCGCCACACCGGCCTTCATCGGCGGCCCGTCGGCTTCGCCGGTGATGCTCATCAGCCCGCCGAGCGCCTGCACCACGAAGTCGTAGCCGGGCAGTTCCGCACCGCCGTCGCTGCCGAAACCGGAGATCGAGGTGTAGATCAGCCGCGGGTTGAGCTCGCGCGCGGCGGCGTGGTCCAGGCCGTGGCGGGCCAGCGAGCCGGGCCTGAAGTTCTCCACCAGCACGTCGGCGCGGCGGACCAGGTCGTGCGCGGCCGCCCGGTCCTGCGGATCGCCGAGGTCCAGGGCGATGCTGCGCTTGCCGCGGTTGACCGATTCGAAGTAGGACGAGCTGTGCTCGGTCCAGGGCGGGCCCCAGGTCCGGGTGTCGTCGCCGGTGCCGGGGCGCTCCACCTTGATCACGGTGGCGCCGAGGTCGGCCAGCAGCATGGTCGCGTACGGGCCGGCGAGCACCCGGCTGAAGTCCGCGACGACCACCCCGTCCATCGGCAGCGTCTCCATGCACCCGCCCTTCCCGTCGCACCAGTGGCTTGCGTCACCCGCGATATTGGATCCAATATACAGTTGTCGGGCAGCCGGTCAAGGACCGGAGAACGGGAGGACCGGGATGCAGCGACCACCCACCACGCAGGAGTTCGTCCTCGGCGAGCTGCGCAGATCCATCGTGTCCGGCGAGCTGGCGCCGGGCCAGCCGATCCGCCAGGACTCGATCGCCCAGGGCCTCGGCGTGAGCCGGGTACCGCTGCGCGAGGCGCTGAAGACGCTGGAGGCGGAGGGCCAGGTCGTCTACCAGCCGCACCGGGGCTACTCGGTGGCCGAGCTGTCGCTGAGCGACCTGCTGGAGGTCTACCGGATGCGGGAGCTGCTGGAGGCGGAGGCCGCCGCGGTGGCCACCGAGCGGTTCACCGACACCGACCTGGCGCGGATCACCGACGCCCAGCAGGACGTTGAGCGGGCAGCTGACGACGGCGATCTGGTCGCCATGATCGCGGCCAACCGCCGCTTCCACTTCGCCCTGCTGGAACCGTCGGGCATGCCGCGCCTGCTGCGCGTCGTGCGCACCCTCTGGGACGCCACCGACGCCTACCGGGCGGTCTACTACAACTCCGACGCCAACCGCACCCGGGTCCGGCACGAGCACGACGGGATCGTGGCCGCAGCGAAGAACCGGCGAGCCGACGACCTGGTCCGCCTGCTCGACGAACACCGCCGCCACGCAGTCGACGCCCTCCGCGGCACCATCACGTCCGAAGTAGACTGACTCATCGACCGACCGCACGACCCGCGAAAGCGCCGTGCCCCTTGAAGGTTTCGCCTGAAATCGCCCCCGCTGCTCCGTTTCCGCTGGTGGAGACCCGTGAGTACTTTGTGGTGCTATAGAGGTTGTTTTGGATCTTGTTGGGTGGTGTGTGGTAGGCGGGCGAGTCTGCGTGTCATGTGGATGATGGCGGCCCAGCAGACGATGGTGGCGTGGTGTTCGGGGAGGCGTTCGTAGTCGCGGGCGCAGCGTCGTCGTCGGCTGATCCAGGCCAGGGTGCGCTCGACGACCCAGCGGCGAGGCAGGACTTGGAAGCCTTTCTGTCCGGGGTGTCGGTAGACGATGTTCACGGTCAGGCCGAGGACGTTGTTGGCGTGTTCGGTGAGGGGTCCTTCGTAGCCTTGATCGGCCCAGACGTGTGTGAGTCCGCGTGAGGCGGCTCCGTGGAGTGCGGGCCAGGCGGCGTCGCGGTCCTGGACGTTGGCGGGGGTGATCACCACGGAGACCAGCAGGCCGAGGGTGTCGGTGACGATGTGGCGTTTGCGGCCGTTGACTTTCTTGTGGGGGTCGAACCCGCTGCTGTGGCGGGGCACGGTGGCCTCGGCGGTCTTGTGCACCGACTGGGAGTCGATGCAGCCGGCGCTGGGACGGGCGTTGCGGCCCAGGGCGGTGCGCAGCCGTCTGCGCAGCGTGTCGAGGAGGTGATGGGTGGCCAGATTGCGGGACCAGCGGCGCAGCATGCCGTAGACGGTCTGCCAGGGCGGGAAATCGGCGGGCAGGTTGCGCCATTTGTTGCCGTTGTCCACCACGTAGAAGATCGCGTCGATCATGGTGCGGCGGGAGTGTTTCTCCGGCCGTCCACCCAGCCCGGTGGTGGTCAACGGTGCCGGGAGCAGGGGTTTGAGGATCTCCCACTGGGCATCGGTGAGATCCGAGGCGTAGCGGCGTCGGCGGGTCCAACAGCCGCACGTGCAGCGGCACCCCCGCCGATCGACGGCGACAGGTACAGGGTTCAATGGCATGGCGGGTTCTTGTGATCGCAGGCTTAGACAACCTCAGCGATAACAAGAACCCGCCCTGCTTTTCAGCCCCTGAGCCCCACCCGTGATGATCTTGAGCCCATATCACAACCACCCAACCCAAGATCCAAAACAGCCTCTATAGCACCACAAAGTACTCACGGGTCCTGACCAGTGGAAACGGAACATCTCGCGGTGGAACCAGGGCTCAGGCCGCGAGCAGGACTTCGGCCGTGCGCCGCGCGTGGTCGACCGCGCCCGGGATGTCGGCCGATGCCACGATCGTCGCGCCTTCGTAGAGGAGCAGGGCGCTGTCCGCGAACTGCGCGGGCTCGGCGACTCCCGCCAGCGCCGCGAGCTCTTCGAAGTAGTCCCGCATCCAGCGCTTCTGCCCGATGACCACCGCTCGCCCGGGGTGGTCCGCCTCCGGCATCTCCGCCAGCGCGTTGACGAAGGCGCAGCCCCGGAAACCCGCGCGATCCATCCACGCGCCGAGCGCGTCGAAGACGGCCAGCAGCTCGTCGCGAGGCCCGCTCGCGCGCTCCGCCACCCAGTTCCGCAGCCACTCCCGCCAGCGCTGGTCGCGCTCGACCAGGTACGCGGTGACCAGCCGTTCCTTCGACCCGAAGCAGGCGTAGAGCGTCTTCTTGGTCACCCCGGCCCCGGCCGCGATGGCCTCGACGCCGACCGCGTGGATGCCCTCGGCGTAGAACAGCTCGGCCGCGACGTCGAGCACCCGCCGCCCCGCCGGGGTCAGCCTCTCCAGCAACTCCGCCACTTCCGCCATGCCGTCGACTATACCGACCGGTGGGTTGACACCAACCGCACCGATGCGCCTATCGTGGTAACCACACCGGTCGGTATACCTCGATGGGAGAGTGCCTCACATGCGCGCAGTGCTGCTCACCGGCTTCGGCGGACCGGAGAAGCTGGAGTACCGCGAAGACGTGCCCGCGCCGCAGGCCGGACCGGGCGAAGTCCGGATCAGGGTCGCGGCGACGGCCATCAACAACACCGACATCTGGACCCGCGAAGGCGCCTACGGCACACCGGACGACCCGGCGGACACCGCGGGCTGGCGGCGCGAGCCGCTGGCGTTCCCGCGCATCCAGGGCGCCGACGTGGTCGGCCGCATCGACCAGGTGGGGCCGGGCGTGCCGAGTTCGCGGCTCGGCGAACGGGTGATCGTCGACCCGATGCTCTACACCGGCGGCGAACGCGAGCTGGTCGACACCGAGTACCTGGGCAGCGAACGCGACGGCGGGTTCGCCGAGCACACCACCGTCCCCGCCGGCAACGCCCACGCGATCGAAAGCCCGCTCAGCGATGCCGAACTCGCGACCTTCCCCACGGCCTACGCAACCGCGATGCGCATGCTCAACCGAGCGAGCGTCCACGACGGGGAGACCGTGGTGGTCACCGGAGCGTCCGGTGGCGTCGGCTCAGCGCTGATCCAGCTCGCGACCTCGCGCGGCGCGCGGGTGATCGCCGTGACCAGCGCCGCGAAGCGCGAGCAGGCGCTGCAGCTCGGCGCGCACGCGACGGTCGACCGCAACTCGCCGGACCTGCACGCGGCGGTTCGCGCGGAAGCCGGGGCGGTCGACGTCGTGGCCGACGTGGTCGCGGGCCCGGCGTTCCCGCAGCTGCTGCGCATGCTCGCCCCGCTCGGCCGCTACGTGGTCGCGGGCGGCATCGCCGGGCCGCTGGTGGAGACCGACCTGCGCACCGTCTACCTGCGGCAGCTGCAGCTGATCGGTTCCTCCTTCGGCACCCACGAGGACTTCGCCCAGCTGATCGGCCACATCGAGCGCGGCGAGCTGACCCCGCTGCTGGCAGGCACGCACCCGCTGCGCGAACTCCGCGAAGCGCAGCGCGCCTTCACCGCCAAGAACTTCTTCGGCAAGCTCGTCATCACCGTGGAGGAAGCCGCATGATCCTCACCGAGGACATCCTCGTCGACGGCGTCCGGCTGGCCCACCGGCACACCGCCGGCAGCACCGGCGAGACGCTGGTGTTCCTGCACGGAACGCCGTCGCACTCCCACATCTGGCGCGACGTGGCCCCGGCCTTCGAAGCCGACGGCCACGAGGTCCTGGTCTACGACCTGCTGGGCTACGGCGCCTCGGAACGCCCGGTCGACCGCGACACCTCGGTCACCGCGCAGGCCGACTTGCTGGAGAAGCTGTTGGTGCGGCTGGGAATCCGGCGCTGCACGCTGATCGCGCACGACATCGGCGGCGCGGTGGCGCAGATCTTCACCGCGGCGCACCCGGATCGCGTCGCGCGGCTGGCGCTGATCGACTCGGTCAGCTACGACTCGTGGCCGTCGAGCACCTGGCGGGAGATCATCCGCGATCACCTCGACGACCACGCCGCGATGCCCCAGCACGACTTCGAAGCCCTGCTCACCCGCCAGCTGACGATGACGGTGGCCGATCCGGCCAGGATGACCGGCGAAACCCTGGAGGCCTACTTGCGTCCACATCGGACACCGGTCGGCCGGGCGTCCTTCTTCGAGCACCAGGTCCGCCACTACGACTCGACGCCGACCCAGCGGGTGGCACCGCTGCTGAAAACCCTGCGCATCCCGACGCACGTCATCTGGGGCGCCGAGGACCGCTGGCAGCCGGTGGCCTACGCCGACCGCCTCACCCGGGACATCCCGGCGGCAACCCTCGCCGCGATCCCGAACGCGGGTCACTTCCCGATGGAGGACGATCCGGCCCGCATCGTCGAAGAGCTCCGCACGCTCCTGTCGCGCGAAGCGAGCTGAACGAAGGGTGTCTTCGGGCAAGCGACTTGCCCGAAGACACCCTTCACCGCCGGGGATCAGCTGTAGTCGTAGAAGCCCTTGCCGGACTTCTTGCCCTTCAGGCCCGCCTCGACCATGCGGCGCAGCAGCGGCGGCGCGATGAAGTTCGGGTCGCCGTACTCCTCGTGCATCGAGTCCGCGATCGCCTTGAGGGTGTCCAGGCCGACCAGGTCCGACAGGCGCAGCGGGCCCATCGGGTGGGCGCAGCCCAGCACCATGCCCTTGTCCACGTCCTCGGCGGTGGCGAAACCGCCCTCGACCATCCGGATCGCCGACAGCAGGTAGGGCACCAGCAGGGCGTTGACGACGAACCCGGAGCGGTCCTTGGCCCGGATGGTCTCCTTGCCGAGCTGCTCGGTGGCGAACACCGCGGCCCGCTCGACCGTCTCCTCGGAGGTCAGCAGCGAGGGCACCAGCTCGACGAGCTTGAGCACCGGGACCGGGTTGAAGAAGTGCACGCCGAGCACCTGCTGCGGGCGCTTGGTGGCGCCGGCCAGCTTGGCGATCGGGATGGACGAGGTGTTCGACGCCAGGATCGCGTCCGGATCGGACACCACCTTGTCCAGCTCGGCGAACAGCTTGGTCTTGAGCTCCTCGTCCTCGGCGATGGCCTCGATGACCATGTTGCGGTCGTCGAGGTCGGCCAGCGTCGTGGTGAAGTGCAGGCGGGACTGCGCGGCGTCGCGCTCGGCCTCGGTCAGCTTGCCGTTCTGCACCGCGCGGTTCAGCGACTTCCACAGCCTGGTGCGGCCGGCGCGAGCGGCTTCGTCGCTGACCTCGCACACGATCACGTCGAGACCGGCCCGGGCACCGACCTCCGCGATGCCACCGCCCATCTGCCCGCCGCCGATGACTCCCAGGCGCTCGATCTTCGTCACCACACGATCCTTCCCGCTTCCGGCTGCGCTGCCCTACGTCCGGCCGATCATGCCAGCTACGGCGGTTACTGACCGGTAAACAGTGCGCTAGACCACGCCGATCGCACGATGGCGGGAAAGGTGGTCGACGCGGAGCCGGCCCTGACCCCCAAGGCTTCTCCGGCTCCGCGCGGTCGAACCCCCCGATCCGACCCTGACCCCCGAAACGCCTTCAGATTACCGCACGGTCCGTGCATGAATGCATGCGCTCCGAACATCAGTCGAGCGTGCGGAGCACGCGCGCCCCGCGCCGGAGTCCGGCGCGTGCGATGTCGCGGCCGCTCAGGCAGGTGGGAAGTTCCACTGCTGGGTCAGCGCTCCGGAATCCTGGTCCAGGACCGCCCAGTAGTTGGCGCCCGTGTTGAACGGGGTCACGACGCGACCGTCCGAGCGCGAGACGATCCGGTACCCGTTGCCCGCGGGCGGCAGGTTCCACTGCTGGTTGAACGCCTGGCTGCACTCCTGCTGCACGACCGCGGTCCGCCCGTCGGGCGCGGTGTAGTTGCCGACCGCGAGGCACTTGTTCGTGTCGACGTTGCGGATCTGGTAGTAGCCGTTGTCCAGGAACTGCAGCCGCCACAGCTTCCCGCCGGGAGCTTCCTCGACGGCGATCGCCCAGACGACGATGTTGTCCGCCTTGTTCGCGCCGTACCCGGTCGGGATCAGCTTCTGACCCGAGCTCACGTTGACGATGCGGACAGCGGTCTGCCGCGGCTCAGCGGCGTCCTGATCGGCTTGTGCGGAGAACGCCCCTCCCGCCGGGAGCAGCAGGAGCGCGGCCAGCGACGCCACCGCGGAGAATCGGAAGCGCATCGGCATTTCCTCTCTGGGATCGGGGGCACCGGCGGACACGACCTCCCGCCGTCGTCCAGCGCCCACGATCGCCCCGTCCCCCACCACCCGCCGGACGAGCACGGCCAACGGGTGTCCCCCACCCGCAGCGCTACCCCTGCTCGGGCGAAAACCCGCTGCTCCCAGCACGAATCGGGCGAGCCCGGGTCACCCGGTGATGTGGCGCAGGTAGAGAGCGGGGTCGGTGAGGTAGCGGCGCCAGTGGTCGACGAGGCCGAGGTCCTCCCACTTCACCCGGCGGATGCCGTGCTCGCCCACTTCGACGATGTCGGCGCCCGGCGTGGCGGCCAGGACCGGTGAGTGCGTCGCGCAGACCACCTGCGCGCCGGTGCGGGCCAGCTCGTGCATCAGGCCGACCAGCTTGAGGCAGGACTCGAAGGACAGCGCGGCCTCCGGCTCGTCCATCACGTAGAAGCCGCGTTCCCGGAACATCGCCTCGAACACGGCCAGGAAACCCTCGCCGTGCGACATGGTCGAGGTGTCGTCCGCCCAGTAGCCGTGGAGGCCGCTGACCGCGTTCATCATCCCGAACGCGGTCTCCGCCCGCAGGAAGAACCCCTTGCGGCGAGACCGCGGTCCGGTGATCATCCGGCTCCCGGCCGGGGTCGTCTCCAGCGCCAGGACGTCGCCGAGCGGAGTCCTCGGCCGGTCGTTGACGTACTTGCGCCCCGCCCGGCCGCCGTGCGAGTCGAGCTTGAAACCCTCCGCGATCGCCTCGACCAGCGTGGACTTCCCGGAGCCGTTCTCACCGACCAGCATGGTCACGGGCGCGGTGAACACCAGCCCGCGCTCGGCGAGCTCGGCGACGCACGGCACGGTGTAGGGCCACCTGCCGAACGACTCGGGACGCTTGCTGTCGGGGATGTAAGCGCGGCGGACGAGCATGGACCTTCCCGGGTAGCAGTGGGGAGCACGACCGGTGCGGATCGCCCCGCCCGAGCCTCGCACACACCCCGGACGACGATCGGCTGCGAGGCCATACTCTGGGAGCTCGGGTTCTGTCGTGGGAGGAGCGAGGATGCGGGAAGGCGATGTGGTGGGCGATTTCGCCCTGCCGGATCAGGACGGGGCGGAGCGGAAGCTCTCCGAGCTGGTCGCCGGCGGGCCGGTGGTGCTGTTCTTCTACCCGGCCGCGATGACCACCGGGTGCACCGCGGAGGCCTGCCACTTCCGGGATCTGGCCGCCGAGTTCGGCGAGCTCGGCGCGCAGCCGGTGGGGATCAGCGCCGACCAGATCGGCAAGCAGCAGCAGTTCGCCGCGGCGCACGGCTTCGGCTTCCCGCTGCTGTCCGATGTCGACGGTGCGGTCGCGCGGCAGTTCGGCGTCAAGCGCCGGTTCGGGCCGATCCCGGTCAAGCGGCACACCTTCGTCATCGACGAGCAGCGCCGGGTGCTGGCGGTGATCCGCAGCGAGTTCCGCATGGGCCTGCACGCCGACAAGGCGCTGGAAGTCCTCAAGCAGCGCTCATAGCGCCGCTCCGCCGCGGGCCAGCGGCGCGCGCCAGCCGAAGCGCAGGGCCAACAGCCGCACCACGATCGCCAGCAGCGCCGCGAAGGCGCTGGTGATCGGCGTCAGCGCGCCGGTGACCGCCAGCAGGGCGACCAGGCCGCTGCCCAGCAGCGCCGGCACCGCGTAGATCTCGCTCTCCGGGTGCAGCAGCGCCGGGACGTCCCCGGCCAGCACGTCGCGGATGGCGCCGCCGCCGATCGCGGTCGCGGCGCCGAGCGCGATCGCGGCCAGCGGGTGCATGCCGAAGTTCAGCGCCTTGATGCTGCCCGCCACGCAGAACACGCCCAGCCCGATCGCGTCGAAGAACAGCACGAACCGGCGGATCCGGGCCAGCCGGGGATGCCAGAAGAACACCACCACCGAGGCGATCAGCGGCGTGGTGAAGTAGGCGATGTCGGTGAAGGCCACCGGCGGCACCGCGCCGATCACCAGGTCCCGGAACACCCCGCCGCCCAGCGCGGTCACCTCGGCCAGCACCACGATGCCGACGACGTCGAAGCGCTTGCGCACGGCGAGCAGCGCACCGGAGAGCGCGAACGCGAAGATCCCGATCAGGTCCAGGACTTCCTGCACCAGCGGGTTGAGGATCGCGGTGACCACCGGACGGTTCTACCTCCCCGCCACCGCCGGTGCACCCGCGCCCCGGTCCGTCATGCCTCCTCGGCGGTCTTGGCCGCGATCGCGCGAAGTCCGGCGACGATGTCCTCGGCGCTGGGCGCGCTGTCGGGATCGATCAGCCACTGGATCACGACACCGGCCTGGATCGCGTAGTACAGCGAGCCGACCGTTCTGGCCTGCTCCTCGCTGACGGTGTCCTCGTCCACTCCCTCGAACATCGCGACGTTGCCGGTGCGCGCCGCCTGCATCCCCTGGCGCAGCTGGTCCCGGATCTCGGGCACGTGGTCGACCTGCGTCATCAGGTCGAACGATGCCGCCCACACCTCCCGGTCCGCCTGGAAGCCCTCGATCGTGCTCGCCCAGACGGCGCCGAAGCGGTCCAGGAAGGCCTCGTCCGAGGGCGCATCGGTCCGCAGCCTCGCCTGCTCGCGGTCGCTCCACTGCTCGATCGCGGCGTAAACCGCCTGGTTGAGCAGGTTCCGGATGCCGCCGTAGTGGTATCCGATCGCGGCGAGGCTGGTTCCGGCGATCTCCGTGATGTCCCGCGCCGTGGTCCGCGCGTAGCCCTTGGTGCGCAGGCACTCCATCGCGGCGGTGAGCAGGTCCTCGCGATTTCCCATGCCGACAGCTTAGAGCAGGGCTCGAACAACCGTCTTGTACAAATGTCTTAGACGTGTGTACCGTCGTCCGCATCACCGCTTCGAGCCCGGTTCCGCCGGTGCTCCGGATGGAAGGCATGAGATGACCAAGCGCGTGTTGATCGTCGGAGCGAGCATCGCCGGGCCTGCGCTCGCGCACTGGCTGCACCGGTACGGGTTCTCGGTGACGGTCGTGGAGCAAGCACCGCGGCTGCGGCCGGGCGGCCAGGCCGTGGACGTCCGCGGTGTCGGCAAGGAGGTCGTGCGCCGGATGGGGCTCGACGAGCAGATCCGCGCAGCGTGCACGGACACCAACGGTGTGTCCTACGTGGACGAGCGCAACCGGGAGCGGGCGCGGATGCGGTCCGACGCCTTCGGCGGTGACGGGATGGTCGCCGAGATCGAGATCCTCCGCGGTGACCTGGCCGGCGTGCTGCACGAAGCCACCCGGCACGACGTCGAGTACCGGTTCGGCCGGACGATCACCGGCGTCGAGCAGACCCGCGACGGCATAACCGCGTCCTTCACCTCCGGGCCGCCGGAATCCTTTGACGTGGTGGTCGGCGCGGACGGGCTGCACTCGGGAGTCCGCTCGCTGGTGTTCGGGCCGGAATCGCGGTACGTGCGCGATCTCGGCTTCCTGATCGCGTTCTTCACGGTGCCCAACCGCCTCGAGCTCGACCACTGGATGCTCAGCTACGCCGAGCCGAAGCGCGGGGCGATGATCCGCGGCATCGGGGACAACCGCGAGGCGATGGCCCTGCTGTGCATCCAGGGCAGCAGCGCCGACCACGACCACCGCGATCCGGCCGGGCAGAAAGCGTTGCTGCGCGAGGGCTTGCGGCAGGCGAAGTGGGAGGTGCCGTGGCTGCTGGAGCAGATGGACGGCGCACCGGACTTCCACTGCGATTCGTGCAGCCAGGTGCACATGCCGTCCTGGTCGGCGGGCCGGGTGGCGCTGCTCGGGGACGCCGCGTACTGCTCGTCACCGATGTCCGGCCAGGGAACGACGCTGGCCCTCGTCGGTGCCTACGTCCTGGCCGGTGAGCTGGCCGCGGCCGACGACCACGCCACCGCGTTCGCCGCCTACGAGGCGAAGATGCGCGACTTCGTCACGCTGAACCAGCAGCTCGGCGCGGACAACGCCAAGCACGCGGCCGCGAACAGCCGCTTCGGCATCTGGATGCAGTACCAGATGATCCGGCTGCTGCCGCACCTGCCCGGCAAGGCGCTGATGCAGCGCAAGATGCTCCGGGCGTTCAACGGCATCGACCTGCCGGACTACGACCTGGTCCCGGCCGCTAGGGGCTGAACCACCTTTGAGAGCACTGTCGGCGAAGCCGTCCGCGCCTTTGTAAGCGGCGGCAGCCGCTTTGAGTACGCATGCAGCTTGCACCGCCGCGGGTACGGTGGCCCGCCACTGGGTGGCTCTCTGGGCGAGGACGGCCCCTCCGCCGTGTATAGGGCATACATCAGGAGGGGCACCCGCAGTCCAGGGAAGCACTCAGGTTCCGCCACCCGCACCGCCACGCAGACCAGCCACCAACAGGCTTCTCAGGCGGGCGGGTTGTCGCAGGACGGGTTGAGCAGCTTCTGGATCTCCGGGCTGTCCACGTTCTCCTTGGTGATCAGGGTCGAACCGGTGTCGGTGTCCGGCGCCGGGTTCGGCTCGCCGCGGATCTCGGCCACCGCCGCGTTCACCGCGGCGTAGCCCATCTTGAACGGGTTCTGCGCGATCAGGCCGGTGATCACGCCGTCGCGCAGGGCCTTGATCTCGCCCTCCGAGGTGTCCCAGCCGATGATCTTCACCTGGCCCGCCTTGCCCGCCTGCCGGACCGCTTCGGCCGCGCCGAGCACGCTCGGCTCGTTGGCCGCGTAGATGCCGTTGAGGTCCGGGTTCGCGGTCAGGATGTCCTGGGTGACCTGCAGCGCCCGGTTGAAGTCGCTGTCG
This sequence comes from Saccharopolyspora antimicrobica, assembly GCF_003635025.1. Lineage (GTDB taxonomy): Bacteria > Actinomycetota > Actinomycetes > Mycobacteriales > Pseudonocardiaceae > Saccharopolyspora > Saccharopolyspora antimicrobica. The sequence goes on from NZ_RBXX01000002.1 coordinate 451,473, forward strand.
CTGGACTGCTGGGCGACCAGCTGCAGGCCCGGGTGCTTGGCCATGCCGCGCTTGAAGCCCTCGCCGCGCGTCTCGTTGGTGCTGGTGCCCGCCTGGAACTCGATGAACGCCACCTTGCCGCGCCCGCCGAGCTGCTCGGCCAGCACGTCGGTGGCCTGCTCGGCGGCGGCCACGTTGTTGGTGGCGTACACCGGGACGTCCGGTGGCTGCGGCGAGGTCCCGGAGTCCATGTTGACCACGGTGGTGCCCTGGCCCTGCGCGGACTTGGTGACGTCGGCCAGCGCCTTGGCGTCCGTCGCGGCGTAGACCAGGCCCCTGACGTCGCCTTGCGCGAGCAGGTCCTGCAGCAGGCTCTGCTGGCCGCTGACGTCGCTCTCCGCGTGCACGCCGTCCCAGTGCACGGTGACGTCCTGCTGCTTGCCGCCCGCGCACTCCGCGCCGACCCGCACCTTCTCCCAGAAGTCGAAGCCGATCGCCTTCGGCACCACCGCGATCTTGATCGGCCCACCCTGCTCGCCACCGCCGCCGGTCTGCTCGCGCACCCCGACGCTGCAGCCCGCCGCCGCCACCGAGACCAGCACGCACGCCGCGGTCAGAACCTTCTTCATCCCCGAGCTCCCTTGCTCATCGCCGGACTCCTGCCGCTCACGCGGTGTCGCCGCCGAGCTTGCGCCGCTGGTATCGGTCCCACCAGACCGCCAGCCAGATGATCACGCCGATCAGCACGTTCTGGTAGAAGGTGCCGATGTTGAGCTGGACCGCGCCGTTGCGGATGACCGCGACCAGGAAGGCGCCGATCAGCGAACCCAGCACGGTGCCGCGGCCGCCGAACAGGCTGGCGCCGCCGATGACGACAGCGGCGATCACGTCCAGCTCCAGGCCCTCGCCGAAGTTCGGCTGACCGGAATTGATCCGGGACGCGGCGATCATGCCGCCGAGCCCGGCCAGCGCGCCGGAGAGCACGTAGACCAGCGTCGTGTAGCGCTTCACCGGCACGCCCGACAGCCGCGCGGCCTCCATGTTCGAGCCCATCACGTAGGCGTAGCGGCCCAGCCTGGTCCGGGTCAGCACCAGGTGCCCGAGCACCGCGACCACCGCGATCAGCACCACCGGGATCGGGATGGCGTTGATGACGCCCTGGCCGAGCAGCCGGAACGACTCCGGTGCGCCGAACACCGCGACCGCGCCGGTGGCGATCAGCACCAGTCCGCGGCCGACGCTGAGCATGCCGAGGGTCGCGATGAACGGCGGCAGTCCCACCACCGACACCAGCAGCCCGTTCACCAGCCCGGCCACCGCGCCGACGGCGATGCCGCCGAGGATGCCGATCAGCGGGTTGAACCCGTACTCGGCCATCAGCAGCACGCCGATCACCCCGGACAGCGCGGCCACCGAGCCGACCGACAGGTCGATGCCGCCGGTGATGATCACCAGCGTCACGCCGACCGCCATCACCGCGTTCACCGAGGTCTGCGAGCCCAGGTTGAACAGGTTGTCGGCGGTGAGGAACGACGGCGCGATGATCGACAGCACCACGAACACGACGATCAGCGCGCCCGCCGCCGCGACCTGCGAGACCGCGCCGGACATGCGGTCGCCCAGCGCACCCAGCAGACCGCGGTCCGATGTGGACGGTTCGGTGGCCGGATCAGCCATGCTTGCCCCCGTTCTCGACGTTTCGGGCACCGGTCGCGAGCGCCACGACGCGCTCCTCGGAGAACTCCGCGCGACCGACCTCGCCGGTGATCCGCCCACCGCGCATGACGAGGATCCGGTCGCACATGTTCAGCAGTTCCGGGAGGTAGCTGGAGATGAGCACCACCGCCGCGCCGCGCGCCGCCAGCGAATCCATCTGCTGGAACATCTCCGACTTGGCGCCCACGTCCATGCCCCGGCCGGGTTCGTCGAAGAACAGCACGTCCGCGCCGATCTCCAGCCAGCGGGCCAGGATCACCTTCTGCTGGTTGCCGCCGGAGAGCTGGCGCACCGGCCGCCCCACCCACGGCACCCGGATCCGCAGGCCGTCGCGCTCCCGCTCGGCGATGCGGCGCTCGGCGGCCAGGTCGATCAGCCCGGCGCGCATCGGCAGGTTGGCCAGCGTGATGTTCTTGTCCACGCCCAGCTGCAGGGCGAGCCCGTCAGTCTTGCGGCTCTCGGTCAGGTAGCCGATCCCGGCGGCGATCGCGTCGGCGGGCCCGCGGATGCGCAGGGGCTTGCCGTCCAGGGTGATGGTGCCCGCGTCGGGCAGCTCGGCGCCGAACACCGCGCGAGCCAGCTCGGTGCGCCCGGCGCCGACCAGGCCCGCCAGGCCGACGATCTCCCCGGCCCGGACCTCGAAGGACACATCGCGCACGGCATCGCCGCGGGTGAGCCCCGAGACGCTCAGCCGCACGGGGCCGGGCTCGTTGTAGGTGCGCGGGTAGAGGTTGGCGACGTCGCGCCCGACCATCAGCTGCACCAGTTGCGCTTCGTCGAGTTCGGCCACCGGCCGGGTGGCCACCACCGCGCCGTCGCGCATCACGGTGACCCGGTCGCCGATCTCGAAGATCTCGTCCAGCCGGTGCGAGATGTAGAGCACCGCGATGCCCTTGGCGGTCAGCCCGCGCACGATGCCGAACAGCTCCGCGGTCTCGCCCTCGGTCAGGGTCGCGGTCGGCTCGTCCAGGATGAGCACTTTCGCCTGCACGGCAAGGGCTTTGGCCAGCTCGACGCGCTGCTGCTCCGCTGTGGACAGCTGCCCGACGCGGCGGCCGGGGTCGATGTCCAGCCCGACCTCGGCGAGCAGCTCGCGCGCGGCGCGGCGCTCGGCGGAGCGGGAGATCCAGCCGGCCCGGCCGGGCTCGTGGCCGATGAACAGGTTCTCGGCCACCGACAGGTCCGGGGCCAGCGCGAACTCCTGGTGCACCATCGACACGCCGAGCCGCCGCGCCGCGCCCGGCCCGTGGTGCTCGACGCGCACGCCGCCCAGTTCGACGTGCCCGGTGCTCGGCGGTTCGACCTGCGCGATCAGCTTCATCAGCGTCGACTTGCCCGCGCCGTTCTCCCCGGCGAACACGTGCACCTCGCCGGGCGGGATGCGCAACGACACGTCGGAGACCGCCACCACGCCGGGGAACGACTTGCCGACGCCGTGCAGCGCCACGGCGGGGTCGAGCTGCTCGGTGGGCGACACGCGCGCCTCCCTCGATCGCGGTGATCGTTCCTCGGGCTCGCAGTGCGCCGGATCATACCCACAACACCGACGCCGGGAAAAGCTTGAAACGAAGCCAAGTATTCGATTACCAGCCCGCACGGCCGACGGCAATGCGGCACGGCTCTACCAGCGGCCGCGAACGGCTGGAACATCGGCAGGTCGGCGGGCCTGCACACGCCTGCAGAGCGAGGCCGGAGCCTGGTGTTTGTTCTTTGAAACGCCGGAGGCGTTTAGCCCGCCCTCGCAGCTCGCACCGCCGCGGGTTCTCAGGCGCTTCCTGGCGAGGACAGCCCGTTCGCCGTGTATCGGACATACATAAGAACGGGATCCCGCAGCCAGGGAGCGCCTGAGGTTCCGCCACCCGCACCGCCACGCAAAACGAGTTCGGAGAAAGGCCGTAAGCTCGAACCGGACGAATTCGCGATCTCGTGGACAGGAGGCCGATAGCCCGTGCAGCCGTTGCTGGCCAGCGACCCGCACCGGGTAGGCGACTACCGGCTGCTCGCCCGGTTGGGGCGCGGGGCGATGGGCGGGGTCTACCTCGGCCGCTCGCGCGGCGGCCGGGTCGTGGCGGTCAAGGTGATCAGGCCCGACCTGGCCGAGGACCCGGAGTTCCGGGAGCGGTTCCGCCGCGAGGCGGTGGCCGCGAGCTCGGTCGGCGGGTTCTGGACCGCCGCCGTGGTGCACGCCGACCCGGACGCCGAACAGCCCTGGCTGGCCACCGAGTACGTGCCGGGCCCGACGCTGCACCAGGCGGTGGCCGACCACGGCCCGCTGCCGGAGGCGACGGTGCGCGGCCTGGGGGCCGGGCTCGCCGAGGCGCTGATCGCGATCCACCGCGCCGAGCTGGTGCACCGCGACCTGAAACCGGCCAACGTGCTGCTCGGGCCGGACGGCCCGCGCGTCATCGACTTCGGCATCTCCCGGGCGATGACCGGCAGCGCGCTGACCGCGACCGGCATGTTCATGGGCACGCCCGGTTTCTTCTCCCCGGAGCAGACCCTGGGCACCGAGGTCGGCCCGCCCAGCGACATCTTCTCGCTCGGCGCGGTGCTGGTGTTCGCCGCCACCGGCCGCGGCCCGTTCGGCGAGGAGAGCACCGCCACCCTGCTCTACCGGGTGGCCCACGCCGAACCGGACCTGTCCGAGGTGCCGGACGGGCTGCGCCCGCTGCTGGCCGCGTGCCTGGCCAAGGACCCGGCGGCCCGCCCGACGCCCGCTCAGATGCTGGACGAGATCGGCGAATCCAGCCCGCACGGCAACCAGTGGCTGCCGCCGGCGATCAGCGATGTGATCGCCCAGCACGCCACCCAGCTGCAGCAGACGGCCAGCGCGCCGATGCCCGACACTCCCCCGCCCCAGCCGGTCGCCGCGCCCCGCCCGGCGACCCGCACCTACACCCAGGCCGCGCCCGCAGCACCGGCCCCGGCACCGCCGCAGCCCGCACCGCAACCTCCGGCGCCGGTCGCTCCGGCGCGGGCCGAGGTCGAGCCGGTGCGCGGCAAGATCGTGCCCGCGCAGCCCCGGCAGACCTCCCAGCAGCCGCAGGTGCGCCGCGACAACCCGGGCCCGGTGTTCGCCACCGCCGGACGCTTCCGCGCGCTGTTCTCCGCGGTCGTCTGCGTGGCGATCATGTTCGGGGCGTACGAGCTGTTCCGCCACGGCCTCGGTTCCGGCGACCGGTTCATGATCTTCCAGATCGGCATGCTGCTGCTGGGTCTCAGCGCGGCCTGGTCGGTGGCCAGGGCGGTGCTGCCGAGCCTGTGCTTGAAGATCAACGGCGACGGCCTGCTGGTCTCGCGGATGGGCCTGACCCGGGAGATCCCGTGGAGCCAGGTCCAGCGGGTCGGCGTGGTGGGCAGCGGAAAGCGGGCCTCGGTGGCCGTGTGGTTCACCGAAGGCACCGCTCCGCGCTCCGCGCTGTGGCACCGGCTCCGCCCGCACCACGGCGGCCACCTGATCTTCCCGATCGGCGCGACCGGCGGCTGGTTCGGCCGCCGCCAGGAGATCCGCCGGATCCGGACGGCCCTCCAGCAGTACGCCCCCGGTCGCTACGACACCCGCATGCTGTGAGGTCGTGAGCGCATCGCGCGCTCACGACCCATCAGGCCGGTGCGCGGTTGAAGGCCGCCCGGGCCCAGAGGTAGCCGACCAGGGCGATGACCGCGCACCAGCCGACCGCGAGCATCCCGTTCGCACCGACCGGGGTTCCCATCAGCAGGCCGCGGATGGTCTCGATGATCGGGGTGAACGGCTGGTTCTCGGCGAACCAGCGCACCGCGGGCGGCATCGAGTCCGTCGGCACGAAGGCGCTGCCGATGAACGGCAGGAGCGACAGGGGCAGCACGATGTTGCTCGCGGTCTCCACGCTCCTGGTCATCAGCCCCGCCGCCGCCGAGATCCAGCTCAGCGCGAAGCTGACCAGGGTCACCAGCCCGAGCGCGGCCAGCCAGTCCAGCGGAGCGCCCGTCGGCCGGAAGCCGACCAGCAGCGCGACCGCGGTGATCAGCACGACGCTGAGCACGGTCTGCACGGTGCCGCCGACCACGTGCCCGGTCAGCACCGACGCGCGGGAGATCGGCATGGTGCGGAACCGGTTGATGATGCCCTCGGTCATGTCCGAGCACACCGAGATCGCCACCGTCATCGAGCCGGATGCCGCGGCCATCAGGATGATGCCGGGCGCGAGGTAGTCGACGTAGCTGCCGCTCGTGCCCAGACCGGCGCCCAGCACGCCACCGAGGACGTAGACGAACAGCAGCAGCATGACGATCGGCATGCCGACCACCGACAACGTCATCGACGGGTAGCGCAGCGCGTGCAGGAGGTTGCGCCGCAGCATCGTTCGCGAATCGCGGACCGCGTGGGCGATGGTCATCGCAGCACCTCCTGAGCACCTTCGGCCTGCCCGGTGAGGGCGAGGAAGACGTCGTCGAGGTCGGGCGTGTGCACGGACAGCCCTTCGACCTCGATCGACTCCTGGTCGAGCCGGTCCAGCAGCGCCCGGAGCGTCCGGAGGCTGCCGTCGCCGGGCACCTGCAGGGTCAGCGCCTCGTCGTCGCGGGCGAGCACGCCGAACGCGCCGGCCGCCGATTCGAGCTCGGCGAGGTCGCCGAACTGCAGGCGGACGTGGCCGCCCGGGATCCGGCTCTTCAGCTCCGCCGCGGTGCCCTCGGCCACGATCCGGCCGCGGTCGAGCACCGCGATGCGGTCGGCGAGCTGGTCGGCCTCCTCCAGGTACTGCGTGGTGAGGAAGATCGTCACCCCGTCGGCCACCAGCTCCCGGATCAGCTGCCACATGCCGCGGCGGCTGCGCGGGTCGAGGCCGGTGGTCGGCTCGTCCAGGAAGATGATGCGCGGATCGCCGATCAGCGTCATCGCGATGTCGAGCCTGCGGCGCATGCCTCCGGAGCAGGTCGCGGCCGGTTTGCGGGCGGCTTCCCGCAGGTCGAACCGGTCGAGCAGCTCGGCGGCGCGCCGCCGCCCCTCCGCGCGCGGCAGGTGCCGCAGGTCGGCCATCAGCAGCAGGTTCTCCTCGGCGGTGAGCAGGTCGTCCACCGCGGCGAACTGGCCGGTGACGCCGATCGCCGACCGCACGCGGTCGGGCTCGGTCGCCGGGTCGTGCCCGGCGACGCGTATCGCCCCGGCATCGGCTCTGAGCAGCGTGCTCAAGATCTGCACCGTGGTGGTCTTGCCCGCTCCGTTGGGACCCAGCAGCGAGAAGATGCTGCCCTCCGGGATCCGCAGGTCGATGCCGTCGAGCACGAGCTTGTGGCCGTAGGACTTGCGCAGCCCGACGGCTTCGATCGCCGGTTTCGTCATCTCGTCCTCCGCTCAGGCCTCGGTGGAGCGGCGGACGGTGATGTCGCCGAACGAGGTCCGGGCGCGCACCTCCACCTTCTCGTCGGGGTCAGCCGGGCCGTCCGCGGCGGTCAGCGAGTTGTGCACGCGCCCGAAGGACGAGCGCACGTCCAGCCAGGCCGCGCTGCCCTCGCGGATGCCGATCTCCAGGCCGCCCATCGCCGTCGCCAGCGACACCTCGCCGCGGACGACCTCGCCGAGGCGGATGGTCCCGTTGGCGGTCTTGGCGTTCACCGACGCCTGCGCGCTGTCCACCGTGATGTCGCCGTTGGCGGCGCTCACCCGCAGATCGCCGCGGACCAGCCCGATCCAGCTCGCGCCGTTGGAGTTCTTGATCGCGGCCGAGCCCTCGATCTCGGTGACGCGCAAGCTGCCGCTGTGGGTGGTGATCTCGGCGCGGCCTGCGACGCGCTCGACGCTGACGTCGCCCGCGGCGGTGTTCAGGGTCAGCGAGTCGGTCCGGTCGAGCTGCAGGTGGCCGGCCGCGGTCTTCAACCGGCACTCCCCCAGCGTGCCCTCGCAGCGGAAGCTCGCCGCGGCCGCGTCGACGCGCAGCCGCGAGGCGGTCGGCAGCTCGACCACCACGTCCACCGAGCCGACCTTGCTGAACGGCGACCGGCCCTTCGGGCCCTGGATCTGCAGGTTCCCGTTCGAGCAGGTGACCCGGACCTGCTCGGCGGTCTTGACGTCCTTGCTGTCGGAGCTGTCGGTGGGACGCACTTCGACCACGGTGTCCGCGCGGTCGCCGGCGATGATCCGGACGTCGCCGAGCGCGAGCTCGATGGTCGCGGAGATCGGTCCGGGCGTGTCGAATTTCGGCATGGCGGTGCCCTCCTGGGGACTTCGATGAGCATCCCCGCTGGTCGGGGATGTGCGGTGAGCGGAAGAGTTCCGGTGGCTAGCGAACCCAGCCGGTGTAGTGCTGGCCGCCGCGCGCAGCACGGCGGGTGGTGCGGCGTCCCGGTTCCAGCGCGGCGGACGCGGCGCGCACGAGCCAGGCGTTGGCCGACAGGCCGTCGCGGTTGGCGGCCGCCTCGATCTGCGCCTTGAGGTGCTCGGGCAGGCGGAGGTTGATCCGCGTCATGGCCCCGTCGTCACCCTCCTGCGGGGCCTGCGGCTCCGGCGGCTCCGGTTCCGCCTCGGCTTCGGCGTCTTCCTCGGCCGGCGGCGGGGTCACGACGAAGCCGGGATTCCCGCCGCGCAGCCGCAGGTCGACCGAGCCCGGGGCGAGGTCCCGGGTGATCTCGTCGGCGGCAGCCGACAGCGCGTCCAGCAGGGTCAGCCGGATGGCCGAGTCGAGCGGCGCGGTGAGGCGCTCGGCGAGCACCCGGGCGTCCTCCCCGCTCGCTTCGGCCGCGACGGCGAGCTGGTGGCGCAGGTTGTCGACGTACGACGTGAGATCCATGGCACCATCATGGCACCAACACGATGCCATCGCAAGTCCGGGGTGGCACACCGAAACGAACGACCACCCCTGACGACAGCGTGGTCCAGGACTTCACCTGCGAATATGAGGCGAATCGAAAGCGGCAACCACGTGTGGTGCCATCATGGCACCGGGAGGATGCAGACTGGCGTCGGAGTGGCAACAGGGGCGCCGAGCGGGGTCAGCTCGCCGTGCGGCGAGATCACGAACGCCTGCACGTCGTCGCTGCGCTGGCCCGCGGCGAACAGGACCCGGCCGTCCGGGGACAGCGCGATGTGGCGGGGCTCGGCCACGCCCGCCGGGTGGATGCCGAGCAGCCGGAACTCGCCGTCGCTGGCATCGGCCTGGAAGACCGCGATGCTGTCGTGGCCGCGGTTGGAGGCGAGCACGAACCGGCCGTCCGGCGTCACCACCACCTCGGCGGCCAGGTTCGGCCGCCCGTAGTCCGGCGGCAGCGCGCTGAGCGTCCGCCCCGGTTCCAGCGCACCCGAGGACGGGTCGTATCCGAGCTCGGTTACCGACGACGCCAGCTCGTTGACCAGGTACGCGCGCTCGCCGTCCGGGTGGAACGCCAGGTGCCGCGGCCCGGTGCCGGCGCGCAGCGACAGCTCGTGCCGGAGGGCCAGGTGCCCGCTGTCCACGTCGAAGTCGTAGCTGTAGACCGAATCGGTGCCCAGGTCCACCGCCAGCACGAACCGGCCGGTGGGATCGGGCAGCACCTGGTGCGCGTGCGGGCCCTCCTGGCGCTGCGGGTTCGGGCCGCTGCCGCTGTGCTGCACCACGTGGCACGGTTCGCGCAGCACGCCGCCGGTGTCGATCGGGTGCACCACCAGGTTGCCGGACTCGTAGTTCGCGGTCAGCAGGTGCTTCCCGGACGGGTGCACGCTCAAGTGGCACGGAGCCGCGCCGAGCGTCGGCTGCGAGTTCAGCTCGCGGAGGGATCCGTCGTCGCGGATCTCCAGCGCGAAGACCCGGCCGTCGCGCCGCTCGCTGACCGCGAACAGCGTCGAACCGTCCGGCGCGAGCGCCAGGAACGACGGGTCGTGGATCTCGGCGACGCTCTCGCCGCACCGCAGCGAGCCGCGCCCGTCGGCGGTGGCCGACCGGATGCCGTCGGCCGCCGAATCCGCGCCCGTGTAGGCGCCCAGGTACACCCGGTACTCACCCTCGTCCGGCATCGATGTCCCGCCTTCCGCCGCTGCGAACCGCCCGTCGGCCACATGATGTCAAGCCGACGCCCAGTTCCCCGGGTGAAACAACGATCAGACGACACTGACGTCGACCACGCAACGAAGTGCCGTCGCAAGCAACGCCTAGCGGCTGAAATCTTCGCCGTCCGCGACATAGCCTTGTGTCCATGACTGCCGTTCCGTCGCACCTCGAAGCTTCGTCGAAGGCCGCCGGTTTCCGCGCCCTCGACGACCAGTACAGCGCGCACAACTACCACCCGCTGCCGGTCGTGATCGCCGAGGCCGACGGTGCCTGGATGACCGATGTGGACGGACGGCGCCACCTGGACTTCCTGGCCGGGTACTCGGCGCTGAACTTCGGCCACCGGCACCCCGCGCTGGTCGCCGCGGCCACCGAGCAGCTCGGCCGGGTCACGCTGACCAGCCGCGCGTTCCACCACGACCAGCTCGGCCCGTTCTGCCGCGAGCTCGCCGAGCTCACCGGCACCGACCGGGTGCTGCCGATGAACTCCGGCGCGGAGGCGGTCGAGTCCGCCATCAAGATCGCCCGGAAGTGGGCCTACCAGGTCAAGGGCGTGCCGGAGAACCAGGCGGAGATCATCGTCGCCGGGTCCAACTTCCACGGCCGCACCACCACCATCGTGTCGTTCTCCACCGACCCGGTCGCGCACGACGGGTTCGGGCCCTACACCCCGGGTTTCCGCGTCACCGAGTACGGCGACGCCGCCGCGGTGGAAGCGGCCATCAACGAGCGCACCGCGGCGGTGCTGGTCGAGCCGATCCAGGGCGAGGCCGGCGTGATCGTGCCGCCCGCCGACTACCTGCCGCGGCTGCGGCGGCTCTGCGACGAGCACGGCGCGCTGCTGATCGCCGACGAGATCCAGTCCGGCCTGGCCCGCACCGGTGAACTGCTGGCCAGCGAGCACGACGGCATCCGCGCCGACCTCTACACCCTCGGCAAGGCGCTCGGCGGCGGCATCCTGCCGGTGTCCGCGGTGGTCGGCCGCGACGACGTCCTCGGTGTCCTGCGCCCCGGCCAGCACGGCTCCACCTTCGGCGGCAACCCGCTGGCCTGCGCGGTCGGGCGCGCCGTGATCCGCCTGCTGAGCACCGGCGAGTTCCAGGAGCGCTCGCGCGAGCTCGGCGCCCACATGCACGCCCGGCTCGGCGAGCTCGTCGGCCGCGGAGTGCTGGAGGTCCGCGGGCGCGGGCTGTGGGCCGGCGTGGAGATCGCCCCCGGCGGCCCGACCGGCCGCGAGGTCAGCGAAGCCCTGGTCGAGCGCGGCGTCCTGTGCAAGGAAACCCAGGACACCACCCTGCGCCTGGCCCCGCCCCTGGTGATCACCCGCGAGGAGCTCGACACCGGCCTGGACGCGATCACCGACGTCCTGGCCCGCTGAACCACGGCCGTCATCCGGGCGCTGTCACCCGGGTGACGGTTTCGTGCGAAACCGGCGCAGCACCCACCGCTCGGACGGCGTTCGCGCTGGGCGTTGGCTGCGTGCGAGTTGAAGTGGGCTTCACCGGGAAGGGTGGTCAGGAGGTGGCGAGGTCCCTCGAAAGCGCGGTCAGGCGGCTGATCGCGCGGAGGTACTTCTTCCGGTAGCCGCCCTGCAGCATCTCCTCGGTGAACAGCGCCGACAGCGCTTGGCCCGAGACGCGCACCGGGATCGAGCGGTCGTAGAGCCGGTCGGCCAGGGCCACCAGGCGCAGCGCCACGTCCTGGTCCGGCGCGGCGTGGACGCCGCTGAGGTGCACCGCGGTCACGCCGTCGAGCAGGCGGCCGTACTTCGAGGCGTGCAGCCCGGCGAGGAAGTCGCACAGCTCGTCGAAGTCATCCAGCGTCGAACCGTCGGTCGCCTCCGCGAGGCGCACCAGCTCGTCGTCGCTCATCGGCGGCGGCGCCTCGGGCAGCCCGCGGTGCCGGTAGTCCGGGCCGTCGACGCGCAGCACGCTGAAGCGGGCCGACATCGCGTGGATCTCGCGGAGGAAGTCCGCCGCCGCGAACCGCCCCTCGCCGAGCTTGTCCGGCAGCGTGTTGGAGGTGGCCGCGATGTGCACGCCCGCGTCGGTGAGCTTGGCGATCAGCTGGGTGACCAGCATGGTGTCACCGGGATCGTCCAGCTCGAACTCGTCGATGGCCAGCAGCTTGTGCCCGGACAGCCGCCGCACCGTCTCGGCGAAGCCCAGCGCGCCGACCAGGCCGGTGACCTCGACGAACGTGCCGAATGCCTTGCGCCCCTCGGTGGCGTGCCACAGCGAGGCGAGCAGGTGGGTCTTGCCGACGCCGAAGCCGCCGTCGAGGTAGAGGCCCCGCTTGCCGCCGTCGGCCTTCTTCTTGCCGAACATCCCGCGCAGCCACGAACCGCCGCCGTCGGCGTTGATCCGCTCGGCGAACGCCGCGCACTCCCGGACCGCGGCCGCCTGGCTGGGCTCGTCGGGGTTGGGGACGTAGGTGTCGAAGCGGACCGCGTCGAACATCGGCGGCGGAGTCATCGCCTGGACGAGCTCGTCCGGGGTGAGCTCAGGACGGCGGTCGGCCAGACGCGGAAAACTCATGCGCCGACTCTATAACCGGGCACCTCGCCGTCCGGCCGTGCGGGCACGTGCTCCTGCTCACCCGCCGGGGCCCCGGACGTGGTGGGATTGGGCACGTGGTGGACGAGCTTTGGCCGCTGGACGGCGCGCGGCAGGTCGACGACGAGCTGGAACGGTTCTACGCCTTCCCCGAGCAGCTGGAACGCCCGTGGGTGCGGGTCAACTTCGTCTCCAGCCTGGACGGCGCGGTGACCGTGAAGGGCAGTTCGCGCGGCTTGTCCGCGCCGGTGGACCAGCGCGTGCTGGGCCTGATCCGCGACCTCTCGGACGTGGTGCTGGTCGGCGTGGGCACCGCGCTGATCGAGGGCTACCGCGGGATCAAGCGCACCGAGGTCCGCGCGGAGCGGCGCGAGCGGCACGGGCTGTCGGAGATCCCGCCGATCGCGCTGGTCACCGCACACGCCTCGCTGCCCCTGGATTCCCCGCTGCTGACCGACACCGCGGTGCCGCCCATCGTGCTCACCACCGAAGCCGCGCCCGCGCAGCGCCGGGCCGAACTCGCCGACGCCGGCGCCGACGTCGTGGTCACCGGCGATGCCGAAGTGGACCTGCGGGTGGCGCTGGACGCGCTGGCCGAGCGCGGGCTGCGGCGCATCGGCTGCGAAGGCGGGCCGAGGCTGTTCGGCTCGCTGATCGACCAGGACCTCGTCGACGAGCTGTGCCTGACCCTCTCCCCCGTGCTGGCCAGCGGCGATGCCGGCCGGATCGCGGTGGGATCCGGTGTCGAGACGCCGCGGAGCATGCGGTTGGACTCGGTTCTGCACGCGGAATCGCTGCTCCTGCTCCGTTACGCGAGAATGCGCGGGTGACTGTTGGGGCCGGCACCGACGAGGCGCTCGTGGCCGCCGCGCAACGCGGCGACGCGAACGCCTTCGATCAGCTGGTCCGCAGGCACAGTGCCACCATGTACCGCGTCGCCTACCGCGTCCTCGGGGATTCCGCGGAGGCCGAGGACGCGGTGCAGGAGGCGTGGGTGTCGGCCTGGCGGGGCCTGGCGAGGTTCCGCGGCGAATCGGCCCCGACGACGTGGCTCTACCGGGTGGTCACCAACGCGGCCCTGGCCCAGGTCCGCCGCCGCAGGCCGACGGTGCCGCTGGAGCCGACCGCCGAGTTGATCTCCGACCGCGGCACGGTCGACCCCGAGGGGCACGCTGTCCGCAGCGAGGAGGCTGCGCTCGTGCACCGGGCCATCAACACGCTCGAACCCTCGCAGCGCGTGCCGCTGGTGCTGCGCGAGCTGGAGGACATGAGCTACGAGGAGATCGCGGAGGTGCTCGAAGTGCCGGTGCCCGCGCTGCGCTCCCGGCTGCACCGGGCGCGCACGACGCTGCTGGCCAGGTTGCGGGAGATGCGCGATGGCTGATCACTCCGCCGACTGGGCGCTGCCCTGCGGCCGCACCGAAGCCGAGCTGCTCGACGTCCTCACCGACAGCGCCCCGCCCGAACTCGCCGAGCACGTCCGGACCTGCCCGCACTGCCAGGCCGAGCTGGCGGAGCTGAAGGCCGTCTGGGCGCCCGTGCGGCGCACCGCGCAGATCCCCGTCGAACCGCCGCACGGCTTGGTGGAGCGCGCCTTGATGACCGTCCGCGGAGTGCGCGGCGGCCTCGGCGCCTCGCCGGTCGAACTCGCCCAGGAGGGCGGCGCGCTGCGGATCCACCCGCAGGCGGTGGTGCTGCTGACGCGGCAGCTGTGCGCGGAGATCCTCGCCCGCCACCCGGGCGTGCACCTGCGCGGCTGCGTCGGCGACGCCGACGAGGTGCAGGTGGACCTGGCCGTCCGCTATCTGCTCCCGGCGAGCCTCGCCGAGCGGATCCAGCAGGACCTGGCCGCCGACCTGCGGGACGTCCTGGGCGCGGGCGCGCCGACGGTGTGGGTACGCATCGCCGACGTCGAGCCGCCGGGATGAGAATAGTGACGTGGCACACAGCCGCGCAAGATCACGTCGGGTGCCCGCATCCGACTCGTACCAGAACACGCCGGGCCGACGCGGCGCCGGCGCAACCGTGAAGGAGCGTCATTTCCATGGCTCAGAACAGCGGGAGCACGCAGAACGCGAGCGAGGAGCGCGGCAGCACCACGGAGAACCGGCGGATCCCGGAGACTCGCACGAGCACGGCGCCGAACCGGCTGGCCGACGACACCTCCCAGGGCAAGACCACCATCGCGGCGTCGGTGGTGCAGAAGATCGCCGGCATCGCGGCCCGCGAGATCTCCGGCGTGTACGCGATGGGCGGCGGGGTCTCCCGGGCGTTCGGCGCGATCCGGGAGCGGATCCCGGGCGGCAGCGGCACTTCCTCCACCTCCGGCGTGCAGGTCGAGGTCGGCGAGAAGCAGGCCGCGGTCGACCTGGACATCGTGGTCGAGTACGGGGCGTCCATCGTGGACCTCGCACGCGCGGTGCGGCGCAACGTGATCACCGCGGTCGAGCGGATGACCGGGCTGGAGGTCATCGAGGTCAACATCGCGGTCAACGACATCCACCTGCCCAACGAGGACGGCGAGGAGCCCGCCCAGCCGGCCGCTTCCCGCGTCGAGTGACCACCGCCCGCTAGGGAAGAGCCTGTCGGCGAAGCCGTCCGCGCTCGTGCAAGCGGTGCCAGCCGCTTCGAGCACGCACGCGGACCGGCCACCAGCAGGCTCTGACAATCCAGGAGGACGTCCGCCGAATGCCGGAGCAGGTTTCCGCCAGCGCGCTCGCCGACCGGGCGCTCGCCCACCCCGCGGTGGCGCGGTTGCACGGCGGGCAGTACGGCGAGATCGCCACCTACCAGCCCGGGCAGCGGGTCACCGGGGTCCGGGTGGGCGAGCGCGCGGTCGAGGTCGGGGTGGTGCTGCGGCTGGACCGGCCGCTGCCGGAGGTGCTGACCGAGCTGCGCGGCGAGCTGGCCGCGATCGCGGGCGGCGTCCCGGTGGACATCACCGTGGCCGACGTGATCACGTCTGAGGAACCGCCGGAGGGCGCATGATGGTCGCTGTGCAGCAGGATCCGGACACCCGCCGCGCGATCCGGGCGTTCGTCCGGGCGCACCACCCGGACGTCGGGGGCGACCCGGAGGCGTTCGCCGCCGGGCTCGCCGAACTGCGCGCGGGCCGCGACCGCTGCGACGCGCCGGTGGTGGTCGTGCACCGGCCGCGCGGGATCCGCGGCCTGGTGCGCCGGTTCCGCGACTGGCGGGCCCGCCGCAACCGCCCGCCCCGAGTCCGCTGAGAACAAGCCGAAGACAGTCCCTTGGAGGGTTTGCCAGATGAATTGGACACAGACCGGGCTGCTCGCCGGGCTCATCCTCGGCGCGGCCGCCGCGCTCGGCGGATTCACCGGCTTCCTGATCGCGCTGCTGGTCGGCGCGCTCGGGCTGGTGGTCGGCAGGCTGCTGGACGGCGAGCTGGAGATCGGCGACATCCTCGGCCGCGGACGTGACCGATGAGCACCGGAACCGCCGAGCGGGCCGATCCCGCCGACCGGGGCCGGTTGCAGATCAGCCGCTCGGTCCTGCGCAAGATCGCCGAGCACACCGCCGACCAGGACCCGGGGAGCGCGCGGACGCGCCGCCGGATCGGCGGGCTCGGGATCGGCGAGCACGGGGCCAGCGCCCAGATCTCCGGCCCGGACGACGCGCTGCGCGTCCGGCTGGACGTGGCGCTGCGCTACCCGGCGCCGGTCCGCGAAGCCGTCGCGGCGCTGCGCACCCGGATCGGCGAGGAGCTGGCGCGCCTGACCCACTGCCAGGTGCGCACCGTCGACGTCACCGTGTCCGCGCTGGTCGCCGCGGACGCACCGCCCCGGGTGGAGTGAGCACATGCGCTTTGTCGTTCGGCTGATCACGACGTTGCTGGGCCTGGCCGTCGCCGCTGCCGGCGTGGTGCTGGTGGTCGAGGCGGTGGGCGCGCTGGTGCGGCCGGGCACCGGTGACCTGATCGTTCCCTGGCAGCGCGTCCACGCCGCGCTGAGCGTGGTGTCGTGGGACGACGCCCCGGTCCGGGCGATCGCCGCCGCGGTGCTGGTGGCCGGGCTGCTCCTGCTGCTGATCGCGACGACCTCCCGGCGGCGCGAGATCCGGCTGCACGATCCGGCGCCGGAGGTCACGGTGACCACCGATCCGCGCTCGCTGGCGCGGCTGGTCGGGCACCAGGTGCGCGACCAGGACGGGGTCGCCACCGCCTCGGTGACCGCGAGCGCCAAGCGCGTCCAGGTCCGCGCCAGCTCGCAGTTCCGCGATGCGGGCGACCTGCGGAGCCGGTTGACCGAGACCGCTGAGCACGCCGTGCACGACCTGCCGCTGCGCAGCACCCCGAAGGTGCTGGTGTCAGTGAGCACGCCCAAGGAGCGGCGATGACACCCCTCGTGTCGAGTCCTGCTCAACCGCACCTCAGGGGACCGTGATGCAACCCAGCCACAAGAATCCGCGAAACGCGGGATCGACCCCGAACGCAACCACCGCTGAAAATCGCGGGAAGGCGGGACGGCCCGAGATCAAGCCGAGCACGACGCCCACCGGCCGCGCTCTGGGCTTCGAACGCGGCGTCGTCACGGTGGTCGCGCTGCTCGCGGTGCTGCTCGGCGCCGCGGTGCTGCTGGTCGGGACCGGCTGGCTCGGTCTCTTCCGGGCGCAGCGCCCGCTGGCCGACCCGATCGTGGTGCAGTGGCTGAGCGACAACTCGCAGCTCGCCCTCGTGATCGCGATCGTGCTCGGCGTGCTGCTGTTCGTGCTGGGCCTGTGGTGGCTGATCCGGGCGCTGCGCCCGGAATCCCGGCCGGACCTGCGGCTGGAGCGCGGCGGCGCCGAGCTGACGGTGACCGCCGCGGCGCTGACCGAAGCGGTGCGCGCCGATGCCGAGCAGGTCACCGGCGTCAACCGGGCGCACGTGCGGATGGCCGGTGACGAGCGGCGCCCGTCGCTGCGCCTGACGCTGTCCCTGCAGGAGGGCACCAACGTCCGGCAGGTGTGGGAGGACCTCGACGCGAAAGTCCTCTCCCGCGCCCGCGAGGCGCTGGGTACCGATACCTTGCCCACAGCGATCCGCCTGCGACTGGACCGGGCGCCGCGCCAACGCGTCCGCTGACCGAGGAGGTCCGCTGTGCTCCCCCTGCAGCCACCGGTGAAACCGATGCTGGCCAGCCCGACCGACGGCATCCCGAGGCAGGGCGGACTGCTCTTCGAACCGAAGTGGGACGGCTTCCGCTGCCTGGTGTTCGCCGATCCGCGGGCCGATCCGCCGGTGCGGCTGCAGTCCCGCACCGGCCGGTCCCTCGACCGCTACTTCCCGGAGGTGCTGGCCGCCGTCGCCGAGCACCTCGACCGGCCCGCGGTGCTCGACGGCGAGCTGGTGGTGATCCAGCGCGACGACGCGGGCGACCGGCTGGACTGGGACGTCCTGAGCGAGCGCATCCACCCGGCGGCCAGCCGCGTCCGCCTGCTCGCCGAGCAGACCCCGGCCACCTTCATCGCCTTCGACCTGCTGGCGCTCGACGACCGCGACCTCACCGAGGCCCCGCAGACCGAGCGCCGCGAACTGCTCGCCGGACTCGGCCTCGATCGCACCGGCCTGCGCACCACACCGGTCACCGACGACCCGGACACCGCGGCGGAGTGGTTCCGGATCTTCGAGGGCGCCGGGCTGGACGGCATCATCGCCAAGCCCACCGGCGGCGCCTACCTGCCCGGCAAGCGGACCATGCTCAAGATCAAGCACTCGCGCACCGCCGACTGCGTGGTGGCCGGGCTGCGCTGGCACGCCAAGACCGAGCCCGGCACCGCGGTGGGTTCGCTGCAGCTGGGCCTGCACGACGAGCGCGGCGTGCTGCACCACGTCGGCGTCGTCGGCGCGTTCTCCGCCGCCCGCCGGCGCGAGCTGGCCACCGAGCTCGCCGGGCTCATCACCGAGGGCGAGCACCCGTGGTTGGGCCCGAACGCGACGGGCCGCCGGCTGCCCGGCTCGGTCAACCGCTGGAACAGCAGCGAACAGCCCTGGGTGCCGCTGCGGCCGGAACGGGTCGTCGAGGTCTCCTACGACCACACCGAGGGCGGGCACCCCGCGCGGTTCCGCCACACCACGCAGTTCGTGCGGTGGCGGCCGGACCGCGACCCGGAGTCCTGCCGCTACGACCAGCTGGACGAACCGACGCGCTACGCCCTGGACGCGGTGCTGACCGGCGAGGTGGACCGGGAGGCCCGTACGGGCGGGTAATGTCCGTGCCGTGCACATCGCGATCATCGGTTCGGGTGGTATCGGCGGAGTTCTCGCGGCGGCAGCGCACGCCGCCGGGCACGAGGTGACGTTGTGCGTGCGCACCCCGTTCGACCGGTTGACGGTGGAAACGCCGGACGGCGCCGCGGAGATCCCGGCGACGGTGGCGACCGAGCCCGGCGCGGTGCGCGGAGCCGACTGGATCCTGCTGACCACCAAGGTCCAGGACGTGCCGAGCGCGGCGGGCTGGCTGCAGCGGCTGGACGACGGCCGCGCGCCGATCGTGGTGGTGCAGAACGGCGTCGAGCACCGCGAGTCGGTCGCCGGGATGGGCCTGCGCGGCCCGGTGCTGCCCGCGCTGATCTACGTCGCGGCGGAACGGGTGCGCCCCGGGCACGTGGTGCGCCGCTCCCCCGCCACCATGCAGGTCGAGGCGGGCGCGGTCGGCGAGCGGTTCGCCGAGCTGGTCTCCGGCGGCCCGCTGACCGTCCGGCCCACCGAGAACTTCCACACCGCGATGTGGCGCAAGATGCTGACCAACCTGGCGCCGAACCCGATCACCGCGCTCGCCCTGCGCCGCCTCGACGTGCTGGCCGAACCGGACGTCCGGGAGCTGTGCGAGGGCATCCTCGCCGAAGCGGTGGAGGTGGCCCGCGCCGAAGGCGCCGACCTCGCGCACGCCGACGCCGAGCAGGTGCTGGACGACTACATCAACAAGTTCCCGCCCACCAACGGCACGTCGATGCTCTACGACCGGCTCGCAGGCCTGCCCACCGAGCACGAGCACATCACCGGCCCTCTGATCCGAGCGGCCGAGAAGCACGGAATCCCGGTGCCCCTCAACAAGACGCTCCTGACCCTGATGCGAGCCCTGCGCCCCGCGAAGCTCCCACCGGTCTGACAGTTCGGCAGGTCAAACCCGTGAGTGTTTTGGGGTGTCACAGCAACCCGAAACACTCACGGCACCCGGGCCGCAGCGCGCGGAACTAGTTGGCGCCGGTGTCCTCGGGTTTGGTCCCGGACTTGGTCATGCCGACCGCGCCGACCGAGGCGATGACCACGCAGGCGATCGCCACCCACTGCCAGGTGCCGAGGAGTTCGCCCAGGACCAGGAGTCCTGCCAGGGCCGCCACCGCCGGTTCCAGGCTCATCAGGACGCCGAAGACCCTCGGCGGCATGCGGCGCAGCGCTTCCAGCTCCAGGGAGTACGGGATCACCGAGGACATCAGCGCCACCACCAGACCTGCGACGAGGACCGCCGGGTGCAGCAGCGCCGTGCCCGCCTCGGCGATGCCGAACGGTGCCGCCACCAGGGCGCCGAAGGCCATGCCCAGGGCGAGGCCGGAGCCACCGGTTGTCCGGCTGCCCAGCTTCGCGCCGACCAGGATGTAGCCCGCCCACATCGCTCCGGCCGCGAGCGCGAAGCCCACGCCGACCGGGTCCAGACCGCCCTCGACGCGCGCCAGCAGGAACACCCCGAGCCCGGCCAGCGCCGCCCACACCAGGTCCAGCTTGCGGCGCGAGCCGACCACCGCCACCACCAGCGGGCCGAGGAACTCGATGGTCACCGCCGCGCCCAGCGGGATCCGCTCGAACGCCTGGTAGATGCAGACGTTCATGCCCGCCAGCACCGCGCCGTAACCGGCCACCACCGCCAGCGTCCGCCGGTCCATCCGCAGCGACGGGCGCCAGACCGCCAGCAGGATCAGCGCCGCGAAGGTCAACCGCAGCGCCACCACCCCGGAGGCGCCCGCCATGGTGAACAGCTGCTTGGCGAAGGCGGCGCCGACCTGCAGGCTGACCACGCCCAGCAGCACCAGCATCGGCGGCGGGATCGCCCCGAGCGCTCGTGCCGGGGCCTGGCCCCAGCTGAACAGCGGTCGCCTGCCCGAGGATGCGCCCGAGCCGATCTGCGCGACGTGCACGTTGCCCCTTCACGATCGAAGTCCGCCTACCGCCGCACGTTAACTCCGCGTCGCCGGGACGCCCAGCGGAATGTCAGGGCCCTCACCGGGGCCTCACCTGGATCATGCGATGCTGACCGGGTTCCGCCACCGCGTCGCCGACGAGGAGTACCCGTGCCGCGCACCTCTCACCGGGCCGGGGCCGTGCTGCTGCCGTTGCTGCTGGTGGTTCTCGCGGCGTGCTCGGCCGGTCCGTCGGGCCGCCCGCCGGTCGCCTTCCAGGACGGCGACCAGCAGGTCGCACCCGCCCCGCAGCCGCCGAAACCGGCGCCCGTCCCGGAGCTCGGCGGGCCCAGCGACGACATGCTCCTGTGGTCGGACTGCACCGACCAGACCCGCGCGGAACTCGGCGAGCTGCCACCGGGGATGACCGTCAGCTGCTCGCAGCTGCTCAGCACGCTCGACTCCCCGGAAGCGCCCGAGCGCGGCACCGCGCGCAACGCGCTGCTGCGCGTCGGCACCGGCCAGCGCGTGCCGCTGGTGGTGGCCGGCGACGTCGGTGGCGAGCCCGGCACCACCTTCGCCGCGCGCATGGCCGCGCAGCTGCCCGAGCTGCTGAACACCTTCGACATCATCGGCATGGACCGGCGCGGCACCGGCGAGTCCGACCCCGCCGCCTGCGTCCCGCAGCCGCAGCGCGAAGCCATCGTCGACTTCGACGCGCGCGCCACCGACCGCGCCCAGCTGGACCGGTTGCTGGAATCGGTGCTGCGGGCGAGCCAGGAGTGCCTGCTCGACCTCGACGAGCGGCTGCAGGCCTACGACACCTGGCGGGCCGCGTCCGACCTCGAAGAGCTGCGCCTGGACCTGGGCGTGCCGAAGCTGCACGCGATCGGCCGCGGCGAGGCCTCCCGGCTGCTGACCACCTACGCCGAGCGCTTCCCGACCTCGGTGGGCCGGATGGTGCTGGACGGCGCGCCGGATCCGACCCGCGACGCCATCGGGCAGGCGGAGCACGAAGCGCAGGCCGCGGAGCACGTCTTCGACGTCTTCGCCGCCGACTGCGCCGGTCGCGGCTGCCCGCTGGGGCCGGAGCCGCGCAAGACCGTCGACGGCCTCGTCGAGCGCACGCGCCAGACGCCGCTACCGGCCGGGAGCACCACCATCGGCAGCGGCCGCGTGGTGCAGGCGATCCTGCTCGGCCTGAGCGATCGCAAGAGCTGGCCCGCGCTGGCCGATGCGCTGGCGGCGGCCGACCGCGGCGATGGTGCCGGGCTGGCGGCGCTCAGCGCGCCGCTGGTCACCGCGCAGGGCATCAACCCGCCGTGGCTGGACGGCGAGCTGATCACCAGCTGCAACGACACCACGCTCCGGGTGCCGCCGCAGCGCGCCGGTGATCTCGCGACGGACTGGGTGAACAGGTTCCCGCTGTTCGGCGGGGCCGCCGTGCAGCGGCTGGTGTGGTGCGGGTCGTGGCCGGTTCCGCAGCAACCGCTGCCCGCGCCGCGCCGGCCCGATCTGCCGCCGATCCCGGTGATCAGCACCGCGAACGATCCGCTGGTGCTCGAAGCGGGCAGCGAGCACATGGCCGAGCAGCTGCCGACCGGGGTGCTGGTGCGCTGGCAGGGCTCCGGGCACGGCGCCGTCGCCCGCTCCCGGTGCGTCACCGACGCCGTCACCCGGTTCCTGCTGCAGGGCACCGTGCCGACCGACGGCATGGCCTGCCCGGAGTGATCCCGCAAACACCCCGGGCAGACCCGCGCCGCTCAGCCGCAGCTGGAGCAGCAGCCACAGGAAGGACCGCTGCAGCTGCCGCAGCAGCTGCAGCCGCCCTGGGGTTGCGGAGCGCGCTCGACTTCGGTGCGGACCATGATGGCCTCCCGCTTCGTGGGTGATTCCGGCAGTTGCGATGGTGCTCGCCAACGGAGCAACGCCGACACCGCTGGCCGAGCGAACCGGTATCCGCCAACGAGATGATCAGTACCCATGCACTCATTGCAATCCGTAGTCGCCGGGAAATCCAGGCGACGGATCGGGCGACCGGTGGCATGATCGACTCCTCCGACCGAAGGAGCACCGTGCTCGACCGCGCCATCCTGCTGATCACCGGCATCCAGGCCGCAGGCAAGTCCACCATCGCGCAAGGCATCGCCGAACGGCTGCCGCGCTCGGTGCACCTGCGCGGCGACACGTTCCGCCGCATGGTCGTCGGCGGCCGCGAGGAGATGTCCGCGCCGCCGTCAGAGGAGGCGCTGCGCCAGCTCCGCCTGCGGCACCGGCTGACCGCGCAGGCCGCCGACGCCTACTTCGCCGAGGGCTTCGCGGTCGTCGCCCAGGACGTCGTGCTCGGCGAGCACCTGCCCGAGCTGGTCGAGCAGATCCGCAGCCGCCCGCTGCTGGTGGTCGTGCTCGCCCCGGACGTCGAGGCGATCGCCGACCGGGAGGCGGGCCGCGGCAAGACCGCCTACGACACCTGGGCGATCGCCGAGCTGAACGCGGTGCTGCACGAGCAGACCCCGCGCCTGGGCCTGTGGCTGGACACCTCCGGCCAGACCCCGGAGCAGACGATCGAGGAGATCCTCCGCCGCTGGCCCGAAGCCGTCGTCTGACCCCGGAGCCGGAGACCTCACTCCGGCTGCGCGTACTGGTATTCGTGCGGGTCCTGCTCGAACGGCGGGTAGGTCGTCTGGACCGCGCCGTTGCCCGCCAGGCCGAGCACGCCCAGCACGATGAACACGACCAGCAGCACCCGGCCGCCCTTGGACATCACCAGCGGGCGCGTGCCGGGTGACTGCCGCGGCGGGTTCTCCTCGGCCCGCGCGTCGCCGAACAGGTGGCGCGGGTAGGCGCCGGTGAGCAGGTAGAAGTAGGCGTTGGTGCGGAAGCTGAAGCGCAGCACCGCAGAAGTGGCGTCGAATACCGGGCGCGGCGTGCGGCCGAGCACCAGCACGATCAGCCAGATGAAGAACGCCAGCACCGCCCAGCCGTGCGCGACGATCGCGCTGAGGATCGCCGCCGGGATCACCAGGACGATCCGGAAGAGCACCGCCAGCCGGTTCAGCTCGCCCGGCCGCAGCTCCACCCGCACCGGGTAGTCCGGCTGGTCCACCAGGAACGGCGGATAGCGGTCGACGAGCAGCAGCTGGGAGGCCGACACCCGCGCCTGGTACCCGACGTAGAGGGCCAGGAACCCCGAGAGCCAGTCCGGCAGACGTCCCAGCACCAGCGCGGCGAACCACCCGACGATCAGCACCACCGCGGCCGCGATCGACACGAACCACAGCACGACGAAGTGCGGTACCAGCAACAGCAACCGCAGCAGGACGGTCCAGCGCCGCTGCCGCTCGGGTGCTGCGACGTCCAGCTCCGGCCGGAACAGGTCCGCTGGCTGCGCGGTCATCGGCGCCTCCTGTCCTCAGTGGAGCGGCCTGCAGCGTACCCACGGATGACGGACCCGGCAGATCGTTCGCAGCGCGCCCGGGAGGCGCTACGGTGGTGCGGTGGAGCGCGGTGAACCCGAGGACCGGAACGGTCGCCTCGGCGACGAACTCGACGGGCTCGACCCGGCCGATCCCGAGGTCCAGGCCTTCGCGGAGCACCGCGACCGGATGCAGCGCCCGAACTCCGACGCCACGGTCGAGGGCATGCTGCGCGGAGTGGAGGACTTCGCCCAGAGCGCCAACCGCGCCAACGGTCACCGCCGCCTGGTGGCCGTCCTGGTGGTGGCGCTGATCCTCCTCGGCGTCCTGTTCACGGTCTGGAACGCGCTCGTCTTCGTCTTCAACACCTTCGCCGGCTGAACCGCCGTGGTGTTCGACTCCTCGCGCGGACGCGGCAGTGCAGTTGATCTCGGCACGCATTAGCGTGGAAGCATGGATCCGGTCGCAGGTACCCCGAAGGTAAGCAAGACAGACCAGGAGTGGCGCGAGCAGCTCAGCCCGAACGAGTACGCGGTGCTGCGCCAGGCCGCCACCGAACCGGCCTGGCAGGGCGAGTACGTCGACACCAAGACCACCGGGGTCTACGAGTGCCGCGGTTGCGGGGCGGAGCTGTTCCGCAGCCAGACCAAGTTCGAGTCGCACTGCGGCTGGCCGTCCTTCTACGACCCGGCCGACAGCGAAGCGGTGATCCTCCGCGAGGACAACTCCCTCGGCATGCGCCGCACCGAGGTCCTGTGCGCGACCTGCCACGGCCACCTGGGACACGTCTTCGAGGGCGAGGGCTACGCCACCCCCACCGACCAGCGCTACTGCATCAACTCCATCGCCGTCCGCCTGGTGCCCAGCGAGTAACGCCCACCAGTTCGAGTGCACCTTCTATGGCGCGATTGACGCCTGCGTCTACCCCGCTATAGAAGTAGCGTTGTGAAGCAACGCAAGCTCCTCAGTGGAGCTGGGTGAAAGATGGTGGGGACGGTGACGACGTACCGCGTCGAGGTGGAGCGGGGCAAGAAGTACTGGACGGTCTACGTTCCAGCGGTGGATCGCTGGACTCAGGCGCGCAAGGTCAGCGAGATCGGGGAAATGGCGCAGGATCTGATCGAGTGCATGCTCGACGTGCCTGCCGCCGAGATCGAGTTGGACATCCACATCGACCTCCCCGCCGAAGTCCAGGAGCGCCTGGACCGGGCGGAGGCGCTGCGCGCGGAGGCAGCGCAGGCGCAGGGGAAGGCGGCCGAGGAACTCCGCGGTGCTGCCGCGACGTTGCACGACATCGGCCTGTCCATGCGGGAGATCGGGCAGGTGCTCGGGGTGTCCTACCAGCGGGCGCACCAACTGGTGAGCGGCGGACGCCAAGCCGCGTAGCGATTCAGCGAACACCTCCAGTTGCGGAATCGCAACGTGAGATTGTTCCTACCTGGAACAGCCGATCGGGGTGTTGTGTCAGCGTTTGGCGCATGGGTTGGGAGCAGCTGGTCACGTGGATCGCCGCCGGGCTGGCCGTCGTGGCCGTCGGGATCGCCGGCTGGCAGCTGTGGCTGGCTCGTCGGGAGGCCCGCGCGGCCGTGCAGCGGTCCGAAGCGATGCGCCGGCTGGTGGCCGCCGCCGAAGCTCATGCGGAGCAGTCGACCAAAGCCGCCCACAACGCCCGCGCGCAGGCCGAGCGGGCGTGGGAGCAGATCAAGCTCGCGCAGGCCCAGCTGGAGGAGGCCAGGCAGGAGCGCCAGGCCAGCACGCAGACCGAGCAGTGGGAGTGGGCCTACGCGGTGACCACCAGCGCCCGCGAGCTCGTCGACAGCAGCCAGGAGCTGATCCGCACCGCCATGGACGGCCAGGTCGCGCCGCACTACCGGGTGGCCGCCGACCGGCACTACCGGCAGACCGCGCAGCGCTGGCAGGAGACGGTGATCAAGGCGGTGGCGCGCACCTCGCCCGCGCTGGAGACGCAGCAGCAGATCGTCCGGTTCGTCGACGTGCACCAGCGCCTGCACGGGCACCTCGGGGTGCTGCTGCGCGCGGTCGAGACCGACACGCTGGCCGAGGGCGACGCGCTGAGCAGGCAGGTCCTGGGGCTGCGGCAGGAGCTCAACAGCGTGCACCGGCACCTGCAGCGCACCATCAGCGCGAGTCTGTCCACTCCGGACACCCCGACCCAGCAGATCGCGCAGGCGAAATGACCGGGCGGGGCCGCGATCGCTCGCGGCCCCGCCCGGGAACCGTCAGGGCAGGCGGGTGACCAGGTCGGCGACGTCGACCCGGGTTCCCGTGTAGAACGGGATCTCCTCGCGGACGTGCAGGCGGGCCTCGGTGCCGCGCAGGTGCCGCATCAGGTCCACGATGCGGTGCAGCTCGTCGGCCTCGAAGGCCAGGATCCACTCGTAGTCGCCGAGGGCGAAGGAGGCCACCGTGTTCGCCCGGACGTCCGGGTAGTCGCGGGCTTCCTTGCCGTGGTCGGCCAGCATCTTGCGGCGCTCGTCGTCGGGCAGCAGGTACCACTCGTAGGACCGCACGAACGGGTACACGCAGATGAACCGGCGCGGCTCCTCGCCCGCCAGGAACGCCGGGATGTGGCTCTTGTTGAACTCCGCGGGGCGGTGCAGCGCGACGTTGCTCCACACCGGCTCGGAGGACTGGCCGAGCGGGGTTTCGCGGCGGAAACCGGTGTAGGCCGCCTGCACCTGCTCGATGTGCTCGGAGTGCCACCAGATCATGAAGTCCGCGTCGGCCCGCAGCCCGGAGACGTCGTAGACGCCGCGGACCACGACGCCGGAGTCGGCCAGCGAGTCCAGGTACTCCTGGGTCGCCTGAGCCGCCTTGGCCCGGTCCTCCGGCAGGGTGCCCTGCTCGATGCGGAACACCGACCACATGGTGTAGCGGATGGTGTCGTTGAGCTCGTCGTAGTTCAGCCGCGCCATGGCTTCATGGTCCCACTTCCCGGCGTGTCCCCCGCAGCAGGGCCCGCGTGATCTCCATCGCTGCGGCCTCCCCCGTCGCGACGCACGCCGGGACCCCGACGCCGTGCAGCGCCGCACCGGCGAGCGCCAGTCCCGGCTGCTCCGCCACCGCTCGTTCCACGTCGGCGATCAGGTCCAGGTGGCCCACGCCGTACTGGGGCAGCCCGCCGCCCCAGCGCAGCACGACCGAGTCCACCGGCTCCGCCGCGATCCCGGTCAGCTCGGCGAGATCGGCCCGCACCCTGCGCTGCACCTCCGCGTCGTCCAGCCGCAGGTCGGCGGTCTCGCCGAAGCGGCCGACCGAACCGCGCACCAGCAGCTCGCCGCCCGCACCGCGCAGGTGCGGCCACTTGTTGCTGGAGAAGGTGAACGCCTTCGCGGTGAACGGGGTTCCGTCGGCGTGCCGCTCGCCGCGCGCGATCAGCACGCCCGAGGCATTGGGCAGCGCCACGTCCGCGGGCAGCGCGAAGCCGACGACGATCATGGATGCCAGCTCCACCTCGCCGAGCTTGACCGCTGCGGCGGGCACGACGTCCTGGAGCAGGCGGCGCGCCGAAGGGGCGGGCACGGCGAGCACGACGCCGTCGACGTCGAGGAACTCCGGGCTCGGCGCCGCGCCGATCTCCAGCCGCCAGCCGGTCGCGGTCCGGGCCAGGCCCCGCACCGGCAGCCCGAGCCGGAGCTGCGCGTCGGCGGCGATCAGCAGCTGGTCGATCAGCCGCCGGTAGCCGCTGTGGAACGCGCCGAACACCGGCAGCTTCGGCGCGTCGGGCTTCGGCGCGGGCAGCGCCGAAGCGGCCGCCTCGGTGATCGACTCCGCGCCCGCGTCCAGCGCCGCCGCCAGAGCGGGGACGGTCGCCCGCAGCCCGAGCCGGTTCGAGTCGCCCGCGTAGACACCGCCGAGCAGCGGCTCCACCAACCGGTCCACGACCTCGTCACCGACCCGGCCGCGCAGCAGCTCGCCGACCGAGATGTCGGCTCCGTCGAGCCGCAGCGGCGGCAGCTCCGGTTCCGCGCGGACCGCCGCCAGGCCGGAATCCGACAGCACGTCGCGCACCGCCTCCGGGCCGGCGGGCACGCCCATCACGGTGCCGGTCGGCAGGCGCCGCGTCCGGCCACCGGCGTGCACCGACGCCGACACACCGCCCGGGTGCACGACGTCGGCCGCCACGCCCAGTTCGTCCGCGAGGCGCAGGACCTCGGGCCGACGCGCCAGGAACGCCTCCGCGCCGAGGTCGTAGGCCCGTCCGGCCAGCTCGACCGTGCGCAGCTTGCCGCCGACGCGGGAGGCCTGCTCGACCAGCACGATCTCGGCCTGCGGCCCGAGCTCCCGGCGCAGCCGGTGGGCGGCGGCCAGTCCGGCGATGCCGCCGCCGACGACTGCGACCCGCGGTGCCATCACTGCTGCTTGCTCGCGGTGTGGACGAGTTCGACGACCCGGGTCAGCACCTCCGGGTCGGTGCTCGGCAGCACCCCGTGGCCGAGGTTGAAGATGTGCCCGCCCGCTGCCTGGCCCTCGGCGAGGATCCGGCGCACCTCGTGCTCCACCGCGTCCCACCCGGCGAACAGCACCGCCGGGTCGAGGTTGCCCTGCACCACCGGCTCGCCCGCGTCCGGCGCCGCCGCCCGCAGCCGGGCCGCCGCGTCGTCCAGCGGGATCCGCCAGTCGACGCCGACCACGTCGGCCCCGGCGGTGCGCATCGCGCCGAGCAGCTCGCCGGTGCCCACCCCGAAGTGGATCTTCGGCACGTCCGCGATCTCGGCGACGCCCGCGAAGATCCGCTCGCTGTGCGGCAGCACGAACTCGCGGTAGTCGCGCAGCGACAGCGCGCCCGCCCACGAGTCGAACAGCTGGATCGCGTCGACACCCGCCGCCAGCTGCACCCGGAGGAACTGCAGCGTGGTCTCCGACAGCTTCTCCAGCAGCGCGTGCCAGGTCTTCGGGTCGGAGTGCATCAGCGCCTTGGTCTTCTCGTGGTTGCGGCTCGGGCCGCCCTCGACGAGGTAGGAGGCCAGCGTGAACGGAGCACCGGCGAACCCGATCAGCGGCGTGGACCCCAGCTCGCCGACCAGCAGGCGGACCGCTTCGGCGACCGGCTCGACCTGGCTCGCCTCCAGCTGCGGCAGCGCGGTGACGTCGGCGGCGCTGCGGACCGGCTCGGCCACCACCGGCCCGGTGCCCGCGACGATGTCCAGCCCGATGCCCGCGGCGTAGAGCGGCAGCACGATGTCGCTGAACAGGATCGCGGCGTCCACGCCGTGCCTGCGCACCGGCTGCAGGGTGATCTCGCTGACCAGCTCCGGGGTCAGGCACGACTGCAGCATCGGCACGCCCTCGCGGATCCGGCGGTACTCCGGCAACGAGCGGCCGGCCTGACGCATGAACCAGACCGGGGTGTGCCGGGGGGTGCCGCCGCGCGCGGCGACGAGGAAGGGGGCGTCGGCGAGGTCTCGGCGGGCCGGGACCGGTGCGGGATTCGTCATCGGGGTCAATGTCCGTACGTCGATCGATCCCGGGAGTACCGCACGGGCGCTGCCTCGGCGGCGGACCGGGCTTGCGCGGCAATCTTCGCATGTCGCCCGGAGGCCCGGTCCGGCGAACTGGCATTGCGCGACGGCGCAGGTCGGGCCCCTGGAGCGAGGTGCGGCGCGATGTTGATCGGCGTGCCTCCGCCATCGCTCGCGCCCGGCCGCCTAGAGTCGGCGGCGTGACGGAGATGGCGGCGGCGCCCGAGGTTTTTCGGCAGGCAGTTGCCACGTTGACGTCGGCCCGCCCGCGAGCGGAGATCGAGCTCTCGGAGGTCGGCCCGCCCAAGCGGCTCGCGCCCTGGGCGCACGCGCTGGCGGCGGAGGCCAACGGCCCGGCAGGCGAGCTGGCCACCGCTCGGCTGGTCCTGCTGCACGACCCGGAGGGCCAGGAGGCGTGGGACGGCGTGCTGCGGCTCGTGGTGTACCTGCGGGCCGAGCTGGACCCGGAGCTGGCCACCGACCCGCTGCTGCCCGCGGTCGGCTGGTCGTGGCTCACCGATGCGCTCGAAGGCTCCGGGGCGGCGTGGACCGCGCTCGGCGGCACGGTGACCCTGACGTCCTCGGCCCGCTTCGGCGACATCGCAGGCCCCTCCCGCAGTCACGATCTGGAGCTGCGGGGGTCGTGGACGGCCACCGACGCCGATCTGGGGCCGCACGCGGCGGCGTTCCACGAGCTGATGGCGAGCGCGTCGGGACTGCCCCCGGAAGGCGTGTCGATGCTCGGCCGTCCGTCGAACGGCATTGCGCCGCGCGACTGATCCGGTTTGGTCCGATCACCGGCTGTATCCGCCGATTGCGGCGCGTAAGGTGCAGCGACAAGCCCACTCCGCGACACGCCGAAGCCGCGTTTTCATTCGCGAAGTTCCGTCAGAGGCCGCGAAACGTTGATTGTGCAAGTTTTTCACGATACGCATTCATGTTACGTCGATTGGCCACGCTCCGACGTTACGGCGATTGCGGATAGTCACCCGAAAGTGCGATGTGATCATGGTCGGGTCACAACTCGATCGGGATAGATACCCGATTGATCGTCCCGCTGACCCGCTTGGGCGGTTACGCTGCCACCCGACGACACCACTTTCGGTCGATCAGTGGCGCGGCTGATTGGTCGAGAGTCCCGGTGCCGGTCGGGGGGCACGACCGACTCCACGGAGGTAGTGACGTGGCTGCCGTCGGCTTAGGTCAGGCCGCTCGAACCACGCCCGCCGGCACCTTGCCGGCCAACATGGTCCCGCACCCGCGGGAAGAGCTGTTCACGGTGCTCGTGGTGGACGACCATCCGCTGCTCCGGGAGGCAATCGCCGCCCGGCTGCTGCAGATGGGCGCCGGCACGGTGCACGAGGCCGCATCGATGGCCGAGGCCAGGGCTCGCGCTCTGGCCACCGGTCCGTGCGACCTCGCGATCCTCGATCTCGGGCTTCCGGACGGGACCGGTATCGAACTGGTCACCGAACTCCGGAGCCAGGGATGGCCGCGGATCGTGGTGCTCGCATCGTCCGATGACCCGTACGCGGTACGGGCCGCCTTCCAAGCAGGTGCGCAGGCGTACCTGCTGAAGTCGGCCTCGCCGATGGTGGTCACCGACGGCGTGCGCCGCGTGCTCGACGGCGGGGTGTACGCCGACCCCAGCGTGGCTCCGGTGCTTGCCGCCGGTACCCGCGTGCCGGGGACGGACAACACCCCTCGCGAGCTGTCCGGGCGAGAGGTCGAAGTTCTCCAGTTGGTGGCCGACGGCCGTTCCAACAAGGAGATCGGTGAGGCCCTCAACCTCTCCGCGCTCACGGTGAAGAGCCACCTGTCGCGGATAGGGCGCAAGCTGGGCACCGGCGACCGGGCGCAGATGGTCGCGCTGGCCATGCGGGCCGGCGTGATCCGCTGATCCGGACGCCGAAGCACCTGTACCGGAGCGGTCGGCCCGACGAGCTCGGTCGGAGTGGCCCCACGGAGCGGACCAAAGCACGTAAGGTCTGATAGCCGTGGAAGCTGCAAGCCCCGAGACCGTCGGGTCCGACCGCCCGGAACCGGTGTTGTTGACCGAACCCGCCGACGGCGTGCCGCCGGTGGTGGACACGCCGGCGGCGCTGAACGCCGCCGCGACCGCGCTCGCCGCGGGCACCGGACCGGTGGCCGTGGACACCGAGCGAGCTTCGGGATACCGCTACTCCCAACGCGCCTACCTGGTGCAACTGCGCCGCGAAGGCGCTGGGACCGTGCTGGTGGACCCGATCGCACTGGGCGGTGAGCTCGATCCGCTGGTGCCGGCGCTGGCCGGCACCGAGTGGGTCCTGCACGCCGCCTCGCAGGACCTGCCCTGCCTGGCCGAGCTGGACCTGCGCCCGGCGAAGCTGTTCGACACCGAGCTGGCCGGTCGGCTGGCCGGGTTCGAGCGCGTCTCGCTCGGCGCCCTCGTGGAGCGCATGCTCGGGTACCGGCTGGAGAAGGGCCACAGCGCGGCCGACTGGTCGCGGCGCCCGCTCCCCCAGGACTGGCTCGTCTACGCCGCGCTCGACGTCGAACTGCTGACCGCGCTGCGCGAGGCGATGCACGACGAGCTGGTGAAGCAGGGCAAGCTCGACTGGGCGCTGGAGGAGTTCGAGGCGGTCCGCACCGCCGAACCCGCACCCCCGCGCGCCGAACCGTGGCGCCGCACGTCGGGCATCCACCGGGTGCGCAACCCGCGCCAGCTGGCCGCGGTCCGCGCGCTCTGGCAGACCCGCGACAAGTTCGCCCGCGAGCGCGATCTCGCTCCGGGCCGGGTGCTGCCCGATTCCTCGATCGTCCAGGCCGCGCAGGCCGGGCCGAAGACCGAGGCCGATCTGGTCGCGCTGCCGGTGTTCGGCGGCAGGCAGCAGCGGCGCCGGGCTTCGATGTGGTTGCAGGCGCTGCGCTCGGCGCGCCGCCTGGAGAACGACGAGCTGCCCGCTCCGGCCTCCGCCAGCGACGGTCCGCCCCCGACCAACCGGTGGGCCGACCGCGATCCGGACGCGGCCGCGCGGTTGACCGCGGCGCGCGCGGCGCTGTCGGAGATCGCCGAGGCCAACCAGCTGCCGGTGGAGAACCTGCTGCTCCCGGACCTGGTGCGACGCACCTGCTGGAGCCCGCCCGATGACCGCAGCCTCGCCTCGGTGACCGCGCTGCTGCGCGAGAAGGGCGCCCGCGAGTGGCAGCTGGAGCTGACCGCGGCTGCCATCACCGAAGCTCTCCGGGCCACGGCGCCTGCCGCGGAGTGAGCCGCCACAGCGGAACGGGCCGCCGTCGACGATGATCGACACCGTCGGCGGCCGCGCGATCAGCATGTGAGACACCCGACAGGGGTGGGCGTGTGGTTACCGGCGGGTAATAAGCGCTAGAGTGCGGTTACCGGCCGGTAGTCTCCGCGCGGACCCGGCCGAGCACCATCCACCAAGCCAGTGAGGAGCACGCCGTGGCCGCACCTGCGTCGGCACCCGCCGACAGCCGCAGCCGCCCAGCGGTTCGGGACGTGGTCTTCGTCGACGGCGTACGCACGCCGTTCGGCAAGGCCGGTTCCAAGGGCATCTACGCCGAGACCCGCGCCGACGACCTCGTCGTCAAGGTCATCCGGGAGCTGCTGCGGCGGCACCCGGAGCTGCCGCCGGAGCGCATCGACGAGGTCGGCATCGCCGCCACCACCCAGATCGGCGACCAGGGCCTGACCATCGGCCGCAGCGCCGCGCTGCTGGCCGGCCTGCCCAAGTCGGTCCCGGGCTTCGCCATCGACCGGATGTGCGCGGGCGCCATGACCGCGGTGACCACGATCTCCAGCGGCATCGCCTTCGGCGCCTACGACGTGGCGATCGCGGGCGGCGTCGAGCACATGGGCAACCACCCGATGGGCGAGGGCGTCGACCCGAACCCGCGGTACGTGTCCGACAAGATCGTCGACCCGACCGCGCTGATCATGGGCTCCACCGCGGAGAACCTGCACGACCGGTTCCCGACGCTGACCAAGGAGCGCACCGACGCTTACGCGGCCCTGAGCCAGCAGCGCTACGACGATGCGCTGCGGGCCGGCAAGATCACCCCGGACCTGGTACCGGTGTCCACCCGCTCCGCCGAGCAGGGCTGGGGCCTGGCCACCACCGACGAGCCGCCGCGCCCGGGCACCACCACCGAGGCGCTGGCCGGGCTCAAGACGCCGTTCCGCCCGCACGGCCGGGTCACGCCGGGCAACGCGGCCGGCCTCAACGACGGCGCCACCGGCTGCCTGCTGGCCGACGCCGACACCGCCGCCGAGCTGGGCCTGCCGGTCGGCATGCGGCTGGTCGGCTACGCCTTCGCCGGTGTCGAGCCGGAGGTCATGGGCGTCGGTCCGGTGCCCGCCACGGAGAAGGCGCTGGAGCGCGCCGGGCTGAGCATCGACGACATCGGCCTGTTCGAGATCAACGAGGCGTTCGCCGTCCAGGTGCTGGCCTTCCTGGAGCACTTCGGCATCGCCGACGACGACCCGCGGGTCAACCCGTGGGGCGGCGCGATCGCCTGCGGTCACCCGCTGGCCTCCTCCGGCGTGCGGCTGATGACGCAGCTGTCCCGGCACTTCGCCGAGCACCCCGAGGTCCGCTACGGCATCACCACCATGTGCATCGGCTTCGGCATGGGCGGAACGGTCATCTGGGAGAACCCGAACTACAACGCAGGAGGCGAGCAGTGACCGAATTCGCCGCGCTGTTCCCGGACGAGGTGGTCACCAAGGCGCACACCCGCCTCGTGGACGTCCCCGGCCTGTCCGGCAAGCTCGCGCTGATCACCATCGACAACGGCCACGACCACACCCGGCCGTCCACCTTCGGCCCGGGCGGGCTGGAGAGCCTGAACGCCGCGCTGGACGAGGCGTTCGCGGCCGAGCCCGCGGCCATCGCGGTCACCGGCAAGCCGTTCATCTTCGCCGTCGGCGCCGACCTGTCGGGTATCGGCCGGATCACCGAGCGCGAGCACGCGCACCTGATCGCCAAGACCGGTCACGACGTGTTCCGCAGGCTGACCGAGTCGAAGATCCCGACCTTCGCGTTCGTCAACGGCGCGACCCTGGGCGGCGGCCTGGAGCTGGCGCTGTCCTGCCACTACCGGACGGTGTCGAAGTCCGCGGGCATGGTCGCGTTCCCGGAGTGCTTCCTCGGCCTGTTCCCGGGCTGGGGCGGCACCCAGCTGCTGCCGAACCTGATCGGTCCGGACGCCGCGGTCACGGTGATCATCGAGAACGCGCTCAACCAGAACCGGATGCTCAGCCCGAAGAAGGCCAAGGGCCTGGGCATCTTCGACGAGCTGCTGGACAGCCCCGACTTCATCGAGGAGTCGATCCGCTGGGCGGTCCGCGTGATCAACGGCGAGCAGGCCGTGACGCGCCCGGAGATCGACCGCGGCAAGGGCTGGGACGACGCGGTGGCCCGCGCCAAGGGCATCGTCGAGGCCCGCACGCACGGCGCCTCCCCGGCCGTGACCAAGGCCGTGGAGCTGATCGAGCTGGCCCGCGGCAACGACCTCGACGCCGGCTACGCGGCCGAGACCGAGGCGCTGGCCGACGCGCTGATGTCCGACGAGCTGCGCTCCGGGCTGTACTCGTTCGACCTGACCCAGAAGCGCGCCAAGCGGCCGGCCGGTGCGCCGGACAAGTCGCTGGCCCGCGAGGTCAAGAAGGTCGGCGTGGTCGGCGCCGGGCTGATGGCCGGGCAGCTGGCGCTGCTGTTCGTGCGCCGCCTGGAGGTGCCGGTGGTCATCACCGACATCGACCAGGAGCGCATCGACCGCGGCGTGGCCTACATCCACGGCGAGATCGACAAGCTGGCCGCCAAGGGCCGGCTGTCGCCGGACGCGGTGAACAAGCTCAAGGCACTGGTCACCGGCTCGCTGGACAAGGCGGCGTTCGCCGACGCCGACTTCGTCATCGAGGCCGTGTTCGAGGAGATGTCGGTCAAGCAGCAGGTGTTCGCCGAGCTGGAGCAGCACGTCTCCGCCGAGGCGATCCTGGCGACCAACACCTCGTCGCTGTCGATCACCGAGATGGCCTCGAAGCTGCAGCACCCGGAGCGGGTCGTCGGCTTCCACTTCTTCAACCCGGTCGCGGTCCTGCCGCTGCTGGAGGTCGTGCGCGGCGAGCGGACCGACGACGCGGCGCTGGCCACCGCGTTCAAGGTCGGCAAGCAGCTGAAGAAGTCCAGCGTGCTGGTCAAGGACGCCCCGGCGTTCGTGGTCAACCGGCTGCTGACCCGCTTCATGGGCGAGGTCATCGCGACCGTCGACGAGGGCACCCCGTTCGAGGTCGCCGACAACGCCCTGGAGCCGCTGGGCCTGCCGATGACCCCGATGGTGCTGCTGCAGCTGGTCGGCCCGGCGGTCGCCCAGCACGTCAA
This sequence comes from Saccharopolyspora antimicrobica, assembly GCF_003635025.1. Classification (GTDB taxonomy): domain Bacteria; phylum Actinomycetota; class Actinomycetes; order Mycobacteriales; family Pseudonocardiaceae; genus Saccharopolyspora; species Saccharopolyspora antimicrobica. Next base: position 487,120 of record NZ_RBXX01000002.1, read on the forward strand.
CGAGACGATGCACGCGGCCTACCCGGACCGCTTCGGCATCAGCGCCAACATGCAGCGCTTCGTCGAGGCCCGCAAGACCGCGGTGTGGACCACCGACGACTCGGGCAAGCAGGTCGTCGACCCCGAGGTCGCGGCGCTGTGGGAGCAGGGCGACAAGCCGTCGACCTCCGAGGAGGTCCGCGACCGCGCGCTGAACGCGCTGGCCGAGGAGATCCGGATCATGCTCGACGAGGGCGTGGTCGCCGAGGCGCAGGACATCGACCTGTGCATGCTCCTCGGTGCGGGCTGGCCGTTCTGGCTGGGCGGCATCACGCCGTACCTGGACCGGGCGGGCATCTCGGAGAAGATCAACGGCAAGCGCTTCCTCGACCCGGGCGTGGCATCGGTCCCCGCCTGATCGGAGCGAGCTGACGCGGGGCCGGGGCGAGAAGCGCCCCGGCCCCGCTTCGCGCATGAGGTCCGGTGCCGTCATCTGCCATGATGGGATCAGCGCCGCTGAGCGCGCCGATCTCTACGCGGTCGGCGGTATCGGCGTCGAGATCAGCACGAGCAACCGCTCAGCGCTCATCCCCGACTTCCTCGTGCTCGGCACCCCGCCCGTCGGCACGTCGTTCCAACCGGGAAACGTCCTGCTCATCGGCGAGATCTGGTCCCCGGGCAACACTTCGAGCGAGCAGCAGGAGAAGTTCCAGGCCTGCGAACGGGCCGGTGTCCCCTTCTTCTGGAGCGTCGCCCAGGACCACGGCGGCCCCGTCGAGCTGGCCGCGTACCGGCTGGTCGACGGCAGGTACAAGTGCGAAGGCACCGCCGCGCTCGGCCAGGGACCAGTGCGCATCGCCCCGAGCCCGGTCCCCCTCGACGTCGACGTGGCCTCCCTGCGCCTCTCGACCTGATCCATCAGGGCGCGGCGGGGAGTTGGATCGTGACCGCCAGGCCTCCGGTGGGCAGGGCTTCGGCGCTGACCCGGCCGTGATGGGCCTTCGTCGCCGCTTGGACGATGGACAGGCCCAGGCCCGCTCCGCTGCGGGCGGTTCGTTCAACGCCTGCGCGGCGGAACGGTTCGAAGAGGGAATCCACCTGCTCCGGCGCGATTCTCGGCCCCGAGGAGGCCACTCGCAGGGTCGTCCACCGCGGATCGCTGCCGATGGAGATCCGCACCCAGCCGCCGTCGGCGTTGTGCCGCACCGCGTTCTCCAGCAGGTTGCCCGCCACTCGCTCCAGCAGCGCCGGGTCGCCCACCGCGAAAGCCGGTTCACCGCTGCACTCCACCTGCAATCCGCGCTGGCGGACCTCGGGTTCCACCGCGCGCCGTGCTCGCCCCACCACTTCGGCGAGGTCCACCGGTTCGCGCACCGCCAGTTCGACGCCTTCCGTGCGAGCGAGCAGGAGCAGCGCCTCCACCAGTCGTTCGGCGCGCGCTGTGGCCTCACGGACCACCTCGGCCATCCGGCGCAGCTCCGCTTCGTCGGCGTCCGGGTCCGACAGCGTGACCTCCAGCTCCGTGCGGATCACCGACAGCGGCGTGCGCAGTTCGTGGCTCGCGTTGGCCACGAAGCGGCGCTGGGAGTCGAAAGCCGCCTGCAGCCGGTCGAGCATCTCGTCGAAGGTGTCGGCCAGACGAGCCACCTCGTCGCGCGGGCCGCTCAGCGCGATCCGCTCGTCCAGCGACTCCGCCGAGAGCCGCCGCGCGGTCGCGGTCACCTCGTGCAGCGGGCGCAGCACGCGGCCGGTCACCGTCCACGCCAGCAGCGCGGCGGCCAGCACCACGGCCACGAAGGCCCCGCCGCCGATCAGCAGGACCTGCTGGCGCGCGGAGTCGCGCAGTGCCTCGCCCAGCAGCGGCGCGGGCACGTCCACACCGTGCACGCGGACCACCGTGCCCTCCGGCAGCTGCGGCACCGCGGCCACCACGTTGCCCACCAGCACCCAGCCCAGCCACAGCAGCAAGCCGCTGACCACCGCGACCAGCCCGGTCGACAGCAGCGTAAGGCGGAGCCGGAGGCCGGGGCCGCGGCGGGAGAACGACCGGGCGGAGGTGCACATCCGGTCAGTCCCGCGCGTGCTCGGCGCGCCCCGCCGACGGCACGCGGTAGCCGGAGCCCACCACGGTCTCGATGATGCCCGGCTCGCCCAGCTTCTTGCGCAACGTCATCATCGTGACCCGCACCGTCGTGGTGAACGGGTCGGCGTTCTCGTCCCAGACCCGCTCCAGCAGCTCCTCGGAGCTCACCACCGCGCCGCCTGCCGACAGCAGGACCTCCAGGACGCCGAGCTCCTTGCGGGTCAGCTCGATCTCACCGTCGCCGCGGCGGACCGTGCGCCGCGCCGGGTCCAGCTCCAGCTCCAGCGCGGTGAGCAGCGGCGGCTGGGCCGGCGTCGCGCGCCGCCCCAGCGCCCGCACGCGGGCCACCAGCTCGGCGAAGGCGAACGGCTTGGCCAGGTAGTCGTCGGCGCCCAGGGACAGCCCGGCGACCCGGTCCGCGACCGTGCCGCTCGCGGTGAGCATCAGCACCCGCGTGAGCGCGCCGGAGTTGATCAGCTGCCGGCACAGCTCGTCGCCGGACATGCCGGGCAGGTCGCGGTCGAGCACCACGACGTCGTAGCGGGTGATCGACGCCTTCTCCTGGCCGCTCTCGCCGTCGTAGGCGACGTCGACGGCCATCCCGTCCCGCCGCAACCCCCGGGCGACCGCGTCGGCCAACGGCTTCTCGTCCTCGACGACCAGGATTCGCACGCCTCAACCCTGCCACAACGCGCAGCCCGGGAACTCCCGACGCGATCAACCAGTCCGGGGGCATGAGATTTCAATGGAAATCGAGACCCGATTTCCATTGAAATCACGCACCCGTCGGTGTGTCGGACACCGACACACCGACGGCGCGCAACTTCCATTGAAATCGGACATCCAACTTCAATGGAAGTTGCACAGGTGATCCGCGGCCGCCGGTCAGCCGTTGGCGGCCGGGCGGTCGGCGACGCGCAGCGGGACCCGCGGGCCGCCGAACTTCGCCAGCCAGCCGGTGATGCGGGCGGCGATGTCCTGCTCGGTGAGGCCGAGCTCGGCCAGCACCTCCTCGCGCGAGGAGTGGTCCAGGAACCGGTTCGGCACCCCCAGGTCGCGCAGCGGGACGTCCAGCTCCGCGTCGCGCAGCGCGGCCGCCAGAGCCCAGCCGAAGCCGCCGTGCCTGCCGCAGTCCTCCAGGGTGACCACCAGCCGGTGCCGGGCCGCCAGCTCGACGACCTGGTCCGGGACCGGCACCACCCAGCGCGGGTCGACCACCGTGACGTCGATGCCCTGCGCGGCCAGCCGCTCGGCCGCCGCCACCGCCAGCTGACCGAAGGCGCCGACCGCGACCAGCAGCACGTCGCCCTGGCCGCGCCGCAGCACGTCGACGCCGCCGACGCGCTCGACCGCTGGGACCTCCTCGATCACGGATCCCTTGGAGAAGCGCACCACGGTCGGCCCGTCGTCCACGGCCACCGCTTCGCGCAGCTCCTCGCGCAACGTCACCGCGTCGCGCGGCGCGGCGACCTTGATGCCCGGGATCAGGCCCAGGATCGACAGGTCCCACATGCCGTTGTGGCTGGCGCCGTCGTCGCCGGTGATGCCGGAGCGGTCCAGGGTGACCGTCACCGCCTGCTTGTGCAGCGCGACGTCCATCAGCAGCTGGTCGAAGGCCCGGTTGAGGAACGTCGAGTACACCGCGAACACCGGGTGCAGCCCGCCCATCGCCAGCCCGGCCGCCGCGGTCATCCCGTGCTGCTCGGCGATGCCGACGTCGAAGCAGCGGTCCGGGTAGGCCTCGCCGAACTTGCGCAGCCCGGTCGGGCCGAGCATCGCCGCGGTGATGGCCACCACGTCGGGCCGCTCCGCACCGATCTTCACCAGCTCTTCGGCGTAGACGTCGGTCCAGCTCTTCGGGGCCGGCTTCTTCGGCAGGCCGGTCTCCGGGTCGATGACCTTGACCTGGTGCATCTGCTCGGCCTGGTCGTTCTCGGCCGGGGCGAAGCCGTTGCCCTTGCGGGTCACCGCGTGCACGATCACCGGCCCGCCGAAGGACTTGGCCATCTGCAGCGCGTGCTCCATCGCGCGGATGTCGTGGCCGTCCACCGGGCCCAGGTACTTGATGCCGAGGTCGGAGAACATCACCTGCGGGGCGAAGGCGTCCTTGATGCCGCTCTTGGCCGCGTGCAGGCCGGTGTAGAGCGAGCGGCCCACCACGGGCAGGTTGCGCAGCGTGCGGCGACCGCTCTCCAGCGCCTTCTCGTAGCTCGGGTTCAGCCGCAGCGCGGCGAGGTGCTCGGCCAGGCCGCCGATGGTCGGCGCGTAGGAGCGGCCGTTGTCGTTGACCACGATCACCACCGGGCGCTCCTGGTCGGCGGCGATGTTGTTCAGCGCCTCCCAGCACATCCCGCCGGTCAGCGCACCGTCGCCGACGATCGCCACGGCGTGCCGCTGCTCACCGCGCAGCTGGTAGGCGCGGGCCATGCCGTCGGCGTAGGACAGCGCGGTCGAGGCGTGGCTGTTCTCCACGTGGTCGTGGTCGCTCTCGGCGCGCGACGGGTAGCCGGACAGGCCGTCCCGCTTGCGCAGCTGGTCGAAGCCGCCCTGCCTGCCGGTGATGATCTTGTGCACGTAGGCCTGGTGCCCGGTGTCGAACACGACCGCGTCGCGCGGCGAGTCGAACACCCGGTGCACGGCCAGGGTCAGCTCCACCGCGCCCAGGTTCGGACCCAGGTGGCCACCGGTGCGGGAGACCTTCTCGATCAGGAACTTCCTGATCTCGTCGGCCAGTTGCGCCAGCTCAGCGTGTTTAAGGCGCCGGATGTCGGCAGGACTGCTCACGGACCCCAGCAGCGTCACCACTCCACCTCACTCATCGTGCTGGTCGGGTTCATTCGCATGCTGGGACCGGACTGGCTGCCCGGCTCCGCCGCGATGCATGGTCCGCCCAGTCTACGGAGCGGGCTCCCGGACGCCCGGCCGCGGTGCGCACCTGTGCTCTCACCAGAACGGACCCGTTCCGGTGCCTCCGGAAGGCCGCTGCTGCCTGCGTTCGGCAAGCAGTCGCGGAGGACGAGACGAGTGGCCGTCGACGCTGTGGGCGTCCTCACCGACGTACAGACCTCCCCGTCGGCGTTCAGCTGGACCTTCCGGAGGGGCCGAACTGATTCACCGCCAGGGCCGCCAATCCGGGATCGGGGCGAAATCCGGGCGCCGGTCGCCCCACGGCGGGCTGTGCGGCGGCAGCTGCTGGAGCTCGGCGAACTCCAGCCGCTTCCGCACGCGCAGCCACGCGACGACGAAGTAGCCACCGAGCGCCGCCGCGACGGCACCGACGGTCCACACCCCGGGATCGGTGAGCGCCCGGCCGGCGGCGGTGGCGAGCAGCCCGGTGCCGAGCATCGCGGCCAGGAATCCCACCGGCGCCCGGAACGCGGGATGCGCCTGCTTCTTCCCGCCGTGGCGGTAGGTCGTGGTGCGCGCGACGGCCCACTCGCGCAGTGCGCGCCAGGAACCGAGGTCCTGCGGGCCGGTGCGCTGCGACCACGCCGCGGTGCCGCGACGACGAACGATGTCGGCCACCAACCGCGGGTCCTCGACCGGCAGCACCCACTGCTGGTTCCCGGCGACCAACCGCACCGCCGGGCCGCGCCGCAGCCGGACGTCGACACCGCCGGGCAGCGGCCACCGGGCCTCCTCGGCGGTGATCTCGCCGGGCTGGGCCAGCGAGAGCTCCGCCAGCGGCAGCGCGTGGTCGACGTGCCCGCCGCCGACGACGGCGCCGCGCACCAGCACCACCCGGTCCCGGCCGATCCGCAGCCGCGAGGTGCCCGCCGGCAGGACGGTCTCCACGTCGAGCTCGGCGAGGTCGGCCGCGAGCGCGGTGCACCGGCGGGACGCCGCCCGCGCCACCAGCGGGGCGCTGACCAGCGCGACCAGTCCGAGCAGGCCGAGCGGCGCCGCGAAGACCAGGTCGGCGATCACCGGCGGCGCGACGGCCAGCAGCGCCCAGCCCGGCCAGCGGCGCGGTGTCCGCTGGTCCAGCAGCCAGCACACCGCGGCGATCGCGATCCACACCGCGGCCCAGATCAGCATGAACCCGGGCGCGGCGGGCGCGGCGAGCAGCAGCGCCAGCACGGGCAGCAGCACGACGGCCAGCCCGCCCGAGACCATCGCCACCGGACGTCGCCCGGGCACGGATTCCGCCGCAGTGCTGGGGTTGCCCGGCACAGCGCGCACCTCGGTCCCCGAGTCGGGCGGGGCGGGCAGCACCTCCGGCAGGTGTTCGCGTTGTGTCATCTCGCCGTTTCCCATCCTCGAACGGTCAGCACCCACCGGCGACGCAGGAGCTCAGGACGTCGGCGAACACCGGATCGGCCGGCAGCAGCTGCTCGCAGTGCCGAGTCCGGACCACCACGGCATCACCGGGCGGCACCGACGCCTCGCGCCCGTCGGACGGCCACGCCCACGACCGGTCACTCCTCGGCCGCCTCCAGCAGCGCGATGCACTCGATGTGGTGGGTCATCGGGAAGGCGTCGAAGGCCTCCAGCTCCCGCAGGCGGTAGCCGCGCTCCGCGTAGAGGCCCACGTCGCGGGCCAGGGCCGCCGGATCGCAGGCGATGTGCACGATCCGCGACGGACGGCGATCGGCGATGGCGTCCACCACGGCGCGCCCGGCGCCCTTGCGGGGCGGATCCAGCACCACGACGTCCGGCACAGGCAGGTCCTCGTCCTCGGTCACCCGCTCCACCGTGCCCGCGCGGAACGACACCTGCGGGAACTCCCGCAGGTTCGCCACCGCCTCCTCCACGGCGTGCTTGGACGACTCCACCAGCAGCACCGAGCCGGTCGGCCCGGCCTGCTCGGCGAGCACCGCGGCGAACAACCCGACCCCGCCGTAGAGGTCCCAGGCCACGCCGCCGGAGGGCACCTCGGCCAGCCGGGCGACGGTCTCGCTGAACACGTCCGGCGCGGCCTGGTGCACCTGCCAGAAGCCCTGCACCGACACGTCGAAGGCGCGGCCCGCGGCGGACTCGTGCGCCACCGCCCCGCCGCGGACGTGCCGGGCCACCGGGCGCGCGTGCCGCCGCTGCGGCTTGTGGTCCACCGCGGTCACGTGCACCTCGCCGAGCGAGTCCTCGACCACGGTCAGCTCCGCGCCCGGGCGCCAGCGGCGCTCGGTGACCTCGTCCATCGCGCCCGCCGCGGTGATCGGGCAGTCCGCCACCGGGATCACCCGGTGGCTGCGGTGCGCCCGGAACCCGGCGTTGCCGCGGCGGTCCACCGCCAGCCGCGCGCGGGTGCGCCAGCGCAGCAGGCCGCCGGGCAGCTCGCGCACCTGCACCGGCCAGTCGATCCCGGCGATCCGCTGCAGCTGCTCGGCCACCACGGCCGCCTTCAGCTCGCGCTGGGTCTCCCCCGAGGCGTGCTGCCAGTCGCAACCACCGCAGCGGTCGCGGCCGCGCGCCATCTCGGCCAGCTCGCACGGCGGGTCCACCCGCCCGGCGGCCGGGGTCAGCACCTCGACCGCGTCCGCGCGGCAGAACCCTCCCCCGGCGTCCTCGGTGACCTCCGCGACCACGACCTCGCCGGGCAGCGCGTGCCGGACGAACACCACCCGGCCTTCGTGCCGCGCCACGCAGTGGCCGCCGTGCGCGACGGCACCCACCTCGACCTCGAGCCGTCTACCGGTCCAGTCCGGTTTTCCGGTCACCATTTCCCTTCCCGTTGACCCCCAGCCCGCGCCGCGTGGCGCCGGGCATCGAGGCCAGCTGCTGCTTCTTCTTCTGGCGGATCCGGTCGGAGGACTCCAACTGCCACGGCACGCTGGTGACCATCACACCCGGCTGGAACAGCAGCCGGCTCTTGAGTCGCAGCGCGCTCTGGTTGTGCAGGAGCTGCTCCCACCAGTGCCCAACCACATACTCCGGGATGAACACGGTCACCACGTCGCGGGGGCTGTCCCGGCGGATCCGCTTGACGTACTCCAGCAGCGGCCGGGTGATCTCCCGGTACGGCGACTCCAGCACCTTCAGCGGCACCGGCAGGTTCTCCGCCTCCCACTGCGCCGTCAGCGCCCGGGTGTCGCCGTCGTCGACGTTGACCGTGACGCCCTCCAGCACGTCGGGGCGGGTGGCGCGGGCGTAGGCGATGGCGCGCATCGTCGGCAGGTGCAGCTTGGAGACCAGCACCAGCGCGTGGTTGCGCGAGGGCAGCACGGCGTCGGTCTCCTGCCGCTTGAGTTCCTCGGCCACCCGGTCGTAGTGCCTGCGGATGCCGGTCATCAGCACGTAGATGGCCGCCATCGCGGCGATGGCGATCCAGGCGCCGTGGGTGAACTTGGTGATCAGCACGATCACCAGCACGCTGGCCGTCATCACCAGCCCGAAGCCGTTGATCGCCTGCGCCCGCCGCATCCGCGACCGGGCCTGCGGGTCGGTCTCGGTGCGCAGCTTCCGGTTCCAGTGCCGGATCATGCCGCTCTGGCTGAGCACGAACGACACGAACACGCCGACGATGTAGAGCTGGATCAGCCGGGTGACCTCGGCGTCGAACGCGGCCACCAGGACGACCGCGCCGACGGCCAGGAACACGATGCCGTTGGAGAACGCCAGCCGGTCGCCGCGGGTGTGCAGCTGCCGCGGCAGGAACCGGTCCTGCGCCAGGATCGAGCCGAGCACCGGGAAGCCGTTGAACGCGGTGTTGGCCGCCAGCACCAGGATCAGGCCGGTGAAGAACACCAGGTACCACACGCCCGGCGGGAAGCCCGCGAAGACGGCCTCGGCCAGCTGCGCGACCAGCGTCTTCTGGTGGTACCCCTCCGGGGCGCCGATCAGCTGGTGGGCCGGGTCCTCGGCGATCACGGCACCGGTGATGCGGGCCAGCCACAGCAGCCCCAGGAACATGATCACGGCGAAGGAGCCCATCAGCGCCAGCGTGGTCGCCGCGTTGCGCGATTTGGGCTTGCGGAACGCGGGCACGCCGTTGCTGATCGCCTCGACACCGGTCAGCGCCGCGCTGCCGGAGGAGAACGCGCGCAGCACCAGGAACGCGAACGCGACCCCGGCCATCTGGCTCTCCTCGGCCACCAGCCCGAAGTCCGCGCTCTCGGCCCGCAGGTCCGCACCGAGCGCGTAGGTCTGGAACAGGCCCCAGGCGATCATGCCGAGCACGCCGATGAGGAACGCGTAGGTCGGGATCGCGAACAGCGAGCCCGCCTCCCGGACACCGCGCAGGTTCATCGCGGTCAGCAGCGCGATCGCGCCGACCGAGAACAGCACCTTGTGCTCGGCCACGAACGGGATCACCGAGCCGATGTTGGCCGCCGCCGAGGAGATCGACACCGCGACGGTGAGGATGTAGTCGACCAGCAGCGCGCTGGCCACCACGAGGCCCCACCGCGGGCCGTGGTTGACGGTGGCGACCTCGTAGTCGCCACCTCCGGAGGTGTAGGCGCGCACGTTCTGCCGGTACGACGCGACCACCGCGATCATCACCACGGCGACCAGCAGCCCGATCCACGGGCTCACCGCGTACGCGGACAGGCCCGCCACCGAGAGCACCAGGAGGATCTCTTCGGGGGCGTAGGCGACGCTGGACATGGCGTCGGAGGAGAACACCGGCAGCGCGATGCGCTTGGGCAGCAGCGTGTGCGCGAGGCGGTCGCTGCGGAACGGGCGACCGACGATCAACCGTTTCGCCGCGGTTGCGAGCTTGGACACGGCACAGAGCGTAAGCGCAAACACCGGCCGACCGGGTGGTTCGGTCGTCCGTTTTGCTGGCAGGTCACATCCCGGGGCCACCCCTGCCCGGATCGGCGTCCCACCCGGTACCGTGCAGCAGCCCGGAACCGGCGGTCGCACCCCGGATCCGCCGCCGTCCGGGTACCGTCGGCAGACGATCGGGAGATCGTCGCGCACATCCCGCAACGAGGAGACGAAGCTCGTGCACGTGGTGATCATGGGCTGCGGCCGGGTCGGGTCGTCCCTGGCCGCCGCCCTGCAGCGGCTCGACCACACGGTGGCGGTGATCGACAAGGACCCGCAGTCGTTCCACCGCCTCGGCAAGGACTTCCGCGGCACGCAGATCACCGGGAACGGGTTCGACCAGGACATCCTGGTCGAAGCGGGCATCGAGCGGGCCGCAGCGTTCGCGGCGGTGTCCAACGGGGACAACTCCAACATCGTCTCGGCGCGGGTCGCCCGCGAGACCTTCGGCGTGGAGCACGTGGTCGCCCGGATCTACGACCCCAAGCGCGCCGAGGTCTACCAGCGGCTGGGCATCCCCACGGTGGCCACCGTCCCGTGGACCACCGACCGGTTCCTGCGGATGCTGCTGCCCGAGGGCGTGGCCACCGCGTGGCGGGAGCCGTCCGGCACCGTCGCGGTCCTGCAGCTGCCGCTGCACGAGGCGTGGGTGGGGCACCGGGTGTCCGAGGTGGAGGACGCCGTCGGCGCGCGGGTCGCGTTCATCATGCGGTTCGGCAACGGTGTGCTGCCGGATGCCAGGACCGTCGTCCAGGCCGACGACGCGGTCTACGTGGCCGCGCTGTCGGGCACCGTCACCGACGTCACGGCGGCTGCCCGCCGCACACCCGAGGAGAGCGAGTGATGCGCATCGCGATCGCGGGCGCCGGCGCGGTCGGCCAGTCCATCGCCCGGGAGCTGCTCGAAGGCGACCACGAGGTCCTGCTGATCGAGCGCAGCGTGCAGAACTACCACCCGCGCAACATCCCCGGCGCCGAGTGGATGCTGGCCGACGCCTGCGAGCTGGCGTCGCTGGAGGAGGCCGGGCTGGAGTCGTGCGACGTGGTCATCGCGGCCACCGGCGACGACAAGGTGAACCTGGTGGTCTCACTGCTGTCGAAGACCGAGTTCGCCGCGCGCCGGGTCGTCGCCCGCGTCAACGACCCGCTCAACGAGTGGCTGTTCACCGAGGCCTGGGGCGTCGACGTCGCGGTGTCCACGCCGCGGATGCTGGCCGCGATGGTCGAGGAAGCGGTCAACGTCGGCGACCTTGTGCGGCTGATGACGCTGCGCCAGGGCCAGGCGAACCTGGTCGAGGTGACGCTGCCGGAGGACACGCCGCTGGCCGGGCGGCGGGTCCGCGAGCTGAAGCTGCCCCCGGACGCGGCGCTGGTGACCATCCTGCGCGGCGGACGGGTCATCGTGCCGCAGGCCGACGACCCGCTGGAGGCGGGCGACGAGCTGCTCTTCGTGGCCACCGCGGACGTCGAGCAGCAGATCCGGGCCGTCATCCACGACCAGGCCACCTGACCGGTCCGGGGGACATCCCGCGATTTCAATGGAAATCAGACGTCCGATTTCCATTGAAATCGCATGGATCCCGACGCACCGTCGGCGTGTCGGGCACCCGACACGCCGACGACCCGCGCAAGTTCCATTGAAATCGCAGAACCTCCCGACACGGCATCGGCGCGTCGGGAGGTTCCGGAAGAAGTCGATTCAGCCGACCGACGGGTTGGGGCTCACCGCGGACGATTCCGCAGCGGCCTTCTCCTGCTCCGCGACCTTCGCCGCGCGCCGGATCGCCCACACCGTGACGATCAGCGCCAGGCCGGTCAGCGGGTAGCCCATCGCGATCCGCGCGAACGCCAGCCAGCCGGTCTGGTCGGCGTCGTAGAGCCACTGCTGCACCACGTACTTCGCGCCGAACACCGCGACCCACGCCAGCGTGGCCAGGTCGTACCCGCGCAGCGCGCGCCGCTGCTTGCGCCAGGAGAAGCCCAGCCCGTTCAGCGCCGACCAGGCGACGCCCACCAGCGGCCAGCGGGCCAGCACGGAGACCAGGAACAGCCCGCCGTAGATCAGGCTCGTCCAGATGCCCAGCAGGAAGAAGCCCTTGGCATCCCCGGAGCGGTAGGCGATGAACGAGCACACCGCCACCCCGATCACGCCCGAGATGGCCGGCTGCAGCGGCTCCTTGCGCACCAGCCGGAAGATCGCGATGCCGACCGCCACGCCGACCGCCGACCAGATCGCCGGCATCAGGCTGGTGAAGGAGCTGACCAGCACGAAGACCACGATGGGCACCGCGGAGTAGGCCAGTCCGCTGACCCCGCCCATCTGCTCCAGCAGGGTGTTCTCGGCACCGGCGGCGCGCTGCTCGTCGTTGTCCGTCTGCTTCTCGGCCGCGTCCTGGGCGGACAGCCCGGCAGCCGCTGCGTCGCGTTCGCTCATGCGGTGTTCTGCAACTCGTAGTAGGGGTTGTAAAGCACCTTGCGACCGTCGCGATCCGCGATCCGGCCACGGGCCTTGATGGTGCGGCCCGGTTCGATGCCTGCGATCCGGCGGCGGCCCAGCCACACCAGCGTGACGTCCTCGGTGCCGTCGAAGAGCTCGGCCTCCAGCGTCGGTGCCGACGCCTTGGGGCACAGCCCGACGCTGCGAACCCGGCCGAGCACCACCGCTTCCTGGCCGCACTTGCAGTCGCTGGCCCGCTGCGCCCCGCCCGCCTGCGACCGCTCCGAGAGGTCGTCGGCGTCCAGCTCGGCGACGTCACTGGTCAAGCGCCGTACGAGGCGACGCCAGTAGCCGCCATCGCTCTTGCTCATTAGCGCTCCTGTGCGCCCTCGGGGCTCGACTCGCAGCCCGTGCACCACCAGCGTAGCGGCCGATCGGCGCAGGGTCGCGCCCCCGGCGCGATTGAGAACATGATCGCTCGATCGGATCAACTCGACCGGGTCAACCGCCGGTCACCTGCGGCTGACGGAGGCTCGGACGTCGTCCCGGTGGCGGGACGGCGTCCGAGCCCGGTCACTGCGCTGCCTGGCCGTTGCCCTGGGCCTGCTGCGCCTGCTGGATGTGCCGCAGGATCGCCTCCGGCAGCTGGATGGGCAGCGGCGTGCGCACCGGCATCGGGTCGGTGCCGCGCACCACGATGGTCTCGTCGAGCACCGCGTACAGCAGCTTCGCGCACTCCTCGGCGGTCTCCGCCGGACCGGCCGCGACCCCGCGCAGCAGCCAGCGCGGGCCGTCCACGCCGATGAACCGCAGCGCGGCCTTCGGCGAGTCGGCCACCAGCTCCGTGCCCCACTCACCGTCCTCGGTGTGCACCCGGGCACCGTCCTTGCGCAGCTGCTCGGCGAGCTCACCGCTGACCTCGCGCCACAGGCCGTCGCTGCGCGGCGCGGCGAAGGCGCTCACGGTCAGCCGGCCGACCGGGGTGACCACGTGCACCGCCCGCACCGGGCCTGCCGGGTCCACCTCGACCTGGAGCTGGCCGCCTTCGGGCACCGGCAACCGCACCGAACCCAGGTCGAGGCGCTCGACCTCGTCCTGCGGCGCCTCGCTCTCGTCGAACGGCCCGCGCTCCGGGACGGCCTCGTCTTCCGCCGATTCCTCAACCACGTCGTCGGCGCGCTTGCCCCGACCGCGGCCAAATCCGAACATCCCCTCAGCCCTCCGTCCTGTGACCGGCCTCGGTTCCCGAGACCGCCAGCACCTCGTGCCCGCCGGTGGACCCGTAGCCCCCGGCGCCCCGCTGCGACGCGGGCAGCTCGTCGACCTCCTGGAACACAGCGTGCTCCACCCGCTGCACGACGAGCTGCGCGATGCGGTCGCCGCGCCGCAACGACAGCGAGTCTTCCCGATCATGGTTGATCAGGCAGACCTTGATCTCACCGCGGTACCCGGAATCGACCGTGCCGGGTGCGTTGACCACGCTCAACCCGGCCTTGGCGGCCAGCCCGGAACGCGGGTGCACGAAACCGGCGTAGCCCTCGGGCAGCGCCAGCGCGATGCCGGTGCCCACCACCGCGCGTTCGCCGGGTTCCAGCACCAGGTCGGTGGTCGTCACCAGGTCCGCGCCGGCGTCGCCGGGTTTGGCGTAGGACGGCAGCGGCACATCGGGGTCAAGTCGGGTAAGCAGGACCTTCACGTTCGACACGGGCGGCGAGACTACCCTGAAGAGGTGTCGGAAAGCGTAGAAGCGGCCAGCACGACCGGTGACTTGCCCGGTCAGGCGAACTCGACGGAGCGCCCGGTGTTCCGGGAGCGGCTGTACGCGGCCTGGTGGTCCTGGCCGCTGCCGTTGATCGGCGCCGTGCTGATGGCCGCGCAGGTGCACATGGGCTACCCGGGCCTCCGGGCGTGGCTGCCGTACGCGGTGCTGGTGCCGCTGGCGATCGCCATCCCGCTGTGGCTGGGCCGGACCAAGGTCGAGGTCAGCGGCGGTGAGCTGTGGGTGGGCGATGCGCACCTGCCGCTGCGGTTCGTCGACGAGGTCGAGATCATCACCCCGCAGGAGCAGCGCCGGGCGCTGGGACCGGACCTGGATCCGGCCGCGTTCATGGTGCACCGCTCCTCCATCCGCACCTCGGTGCGGATCTGGCTGGACGATCCGGACGACCCGACGCCGTACTGGGTGGTCAGCACCCGGCGGCCCGCGGAGCTCGTCAAGGCGCTGGGCAAGGGCTGAGCGGGGTCGGGCGGTGGAAAGACAACTGGGCACACGCCCTGCGTGTGCCCAGCCACTCCCCGGTTTCGTCGACGTCCGCCCGAAGCTCAGGCCGCGCAGTCGCGGCAGATCAGCTGGCCGTTCTTCGTCTCGGCCAGTCGGCTGCGGTGGTGGACGAGGAAGCAGCTCGCGCACGTGAACTCGTCCGCCTGCTTCGGGAGGACCTTGACGGTCATCTCCTCGCCGGACAGGTCAGCGCCCGGGAGCTCGAAGTTCTCCGCGATCGCCCCTTCGTCCTCGTCGACGACGCCCGATTGCGCATCGTTGCGTCGCGCCTTCAGCTCCTCCAGCGAGTCCTCTGCCAAGTCCTCGGACTCCCGGCGCGGAGCGTCGTAGTCGGTCGCCATCCTGATTCACCCCTGCGTTTGTGGAGACTGCAATGGTGTGCCGCTGGTAAACGTTCCAGGACCAGGATTTGTGCCCGGCGGCGCAGTGATCGTGGTCTCGCCCTGCAACGTGTTCAGTTCCCCCGTTATGAGCGACTTGCCTCATCCGGCACTCCGTGAGGCGCCGAGAGGGTAGCTCATGGCGAATCCGCACATGCATCAGGTCACCCATAGGTGTGGTGTTCACTGCATCCGCGACTTCCCGAAGATCAAACCGGTGCGGCCCCTCGCCGATGCCACCGGTTGCCCGTTCACCGGTCCCGCGATGCCGTGCGCTGGCCGTTCGCCCGGACCACATCGATTCAGCACCGGTGCGACGTCGGTCGCGACACAGCAAGGCCGTCCGGCACCGCACGACGGGACTTCTGCGCATAGGCTTGATCCAGTGCACGGATGAGGAGCTTCCAGGGAGGGGCGGGACGTGGCAGCCGTTGGTGCAAGGGGGGGACGACGGGCCGGGTACCGGCGCCGTCGGCCACTGCCCGCTCTGCTGGTGCTGGCCTGCCTCGTGGTGGCGGCCGGCTTCCTGTGGACCCGCGTCTTCGATTCCGTGCAGGACATCGAAGCCGCCACCACCTGCAACCCGCCGGCCCCGCCGACCGCCGCACCGGCCGCCGGTGCGGAACTGACCGAGCAGGTGCCGCTGGGCGAGATGCTCGCGCGCGACGCGCTGGACTCCACCGGCCCCATCCCGCCGCAGGACGTGCAGGTCCGGGTGCTCAACGGCAACGGGGAGAGCCGGCAGGCCACGCTGGTCAGCGACGAGCTGAGCAGCCTCGGCTTCGCCGAGGGCGGCGCCGACAACGACCCGGTCTACGTCAACTACGACCTGAAGTGCCACGGCCAGATCCGCTTCGGCGGGGCCGGGGTGAGCGCGGCACGCACGCTGAGCCTGATCGCGCCCTGCGCGCAGCTGGTCCGCGACGAACGGTCGGACGCCACCGTCGACTTCGCGCTGGGTTCGAAGTTCGACGACATCAAGACCACCTCGGCGGCCAAGCAGGTGCTCCAGGAGCTGGAGAACTGGGTGCCGCAGCGCGATCAGCAGGGCGGCGCGAACCAGGAGGTCACGCCGCCGAAGATCGACGAGGAACTGCTCACCAAGGCCCGCGACGTGCACTGCTGAGCGCCGGGCGCGCGGCCCGGCGTCCACCGGCCCGCGCGCCCGACCCGCCGGTCAGACCCGGCCCGCGTCGGCCTCGCGCAACGCGCCGGTGAGCGCCTCGGCGATGCCCGGCGTGGCGCAGATCAGCATCTCGTCGCCCAGACCGTCCGCGCTGCCGCGCTCCGGCAGGCGCAGCCGGGCACCGGCCTCCTCGGCGATCAGGACGCCTGCCGCCCAGTCCCACCGCTTCAGGCCGACCTCGTACATGCCGTCCAGCCAACCGGCGGCGACCGCGCACAGGTCCAGCGACGCCACACCGGCGCGGCGGATGTCGCGCACCTGCCCCATCAGCCGGCCCACCACCGCCGCCTGCGCCTTGCGGCGGTCGACGTCGTAGGCGAAGCCGGTGCCGATCAGCGACAGGTCCAGCCGGTCGGCGGCCGAGACGCGCAGGCGCCGGCCGTCCAGGAACGCGCCGTGCCCGGTGGCCGCGCTCCAGACCCGCCCGGAGGCCGGCTCGACGACCGCACCGGCCACCGAACGCCCGTCGAGCTGCGCGGCCAGCGACACCGAGTACCAGGGGAACCCGTACAGGTAGTTGACCGTGCCGTCGATCGGGTCGACGACCCAGCGCAGCCCTTCGAGCGCCCGCTCGCCGCCTTCCTCCTCCCCCAGCACCGACTCGCCGGGCCGCAACTCGGCGAGCCGCCCGCGGACCAAGCGCTCCACCGCGCGATCACCGGCTGTCACGACATCGGTTTCGGTACTCTTCGTGTCAACACCATCCGTGACAGCATCATCACGCACGGTGCGGGCCAGTTGTGCGGCTTCGCGGGCGATCTGCACCGCGACCTCGCGCAACGCCATTGCGTCTACTTCAGTTGCCAATCCCACGCCCACATCGCAACACAACCCGGTTAAGGTCTGCACACCTCGATCTGAATCGAATAGGAAGGATCGGCCATGGGGACTGCCCGCGGTTTCGGCGTGGATATCGGCGGGTCCGGCATCAAGGGATGTCCGGTCGACATCGAAGGCGGCGTGCTGGCCGAGGAGCGCATGCGGATTCCCACCCCGCAGCCATCGACGCCGTCCGCGGTCGCCGATGCGGTGGCCGAGATCGTCGACAAGTTCTCCTGGACCGGCCCCGTCGGCATCACGCTGCCCTGCGTTGTCAAGGACGGCACCGCGCTGACCGCGGCGAACATCGACAAGGGCTGGATCGGCACCGATGCGCAGGCGCTGTTCGCCGAGCGGCTCGGCCGCGCCCGCGAGGACGTCGTGGTGCTCAACGACGCCGATGCCGCCGGGATCGCCGAGATGCGCGCCGGAGCGGGCGCCGGGCACCGCGGCCTGGTCGTGGTGCTGACCTTCGGCACCGGCATCGGCAGCGCGATGTTCATCGACGGCCGGCTGGTGCCCAACACCGAGTTCGGCCACATCGAGGTCGACGGCCACGACGCGGAGACGCAGGCCGCTGCGTCGGTCAAGGACGAGCTGGACCTGTCCTACCCGGAGTGGGCCCCGCGGGTCACCCGGTACGTCCAGGCGCTGGAGCAGTTCCTGTGGCCGGACCTGATCATCGCCGGCGGCGGTGTCAGCAAGAAGGGTCACAAGTGGATTCCGCTGCTGGAGACGCGAACTCCGGTCGTCGCCGCCGCGCTGCGCAACGACGCGGGAATCGTCGGCGCAGCCACCGCCGCGACCAGCGGCAACGCCTGACCTGACGGTCGCCTAGCACACGATGGGGCACGCGGACTCCGCCTTGCAGCGGAACCGCACCCCCGCATCGCAGTTACAATGGAACACGGCCCGCTCGGATCGAGGCCCTTCGACAAGGCGAAAACACCGATATCACCTGGTGTTATCCCCTTTCCGGAGGGACTGGAATCCGGTGGGTTGTTCCCCGACCTTTGGCGGCCGAGGTTTCGCGCCCTCCGGCCAGCCCTGATCGACCGTCGCGAAAGGGCGTACGTGGCAGCCGCAGAAACCGCAACCCGACGCTCCAGCTCCGCCGCAGCCGGCGGTGCCCAGTCCGAGTCGGGCCAGTCCCAGGCCACCCCAGCTTCGGAGGCGGCTGCTTCGTCTGAGCAGCCGAAGACCACCGCCGCGCGCAAGAGCACCAAGAGCTCGACGGGTGCGAAGTCGACGACCCGCAAGACCGCCACGAAGCCCGCGGCGGCCAAGAAGGGCGCCAAGGCCCCGGCCAAGAAGACGACCAAGTCGGCTTCGGCCAAGGGCAGCGGCGAGGGCATGGAGATCGACGAACCGATCGAGACCGACCTGACCTCCCCGGACGTCGGCGACCTGGCCGAGGTCGAGGTGGAGATCCCGGAGGAGCCGGTCCCGGACGAGGACTCCAAGGAGTCCGGTGACTTCGTCTGGGACGAGGAGGAGTCCGAGGCGCTGCGCCAGGCGCGCAAGGACGCCGAGCTGACCGCCTCCGCCGACTCGGTGCGCGCGTACCTGAAGCAGATCGGCAAGGTCGCGCTGCTCAACGCCGAGGAAGAGGTCGAGCTGGCCAAGCGCATCGAGGCCGGCCTCTACGGCGCCGAGCGCATCCGCCAGATCGAGGAGACCGGCGAGCAGCTGACCACCCAGATGCGGCGCGACCTGCGCTGGATCGTGCGGGACGGCGAGCGCGCCAAGAACCACCTGCTGGAGGCCAACCTCCGGCTCGTGGTCAGCCTGGCCAAGCGCTACACCGGCCGCGGCATGGCGTTCCTGGACCTGATCCAGGAGGGCAACCTGGGCCTGATCCGCGCGGTCGAGAAGTTCGACTACACCAAGGGCTACAAGTTCTCCACGTACGCCACCTGGTGGATCCGGCAGGCCATCACCCGCGCCATGGCCGACCAGGCCCGCACCATCCGCATCCCGGTGCACATGGTCGAGGTCATCAACAAGCTCGGCCGCATCCAGCGCGAGCTGCTCCAGGACCTGGGCCGCGAGCCCACGCCCGAGGAGCTCGCCAAGGAAATGGACATCACCCCGGAGAAGGTGCTGGAGATCCAGCAGTACGCCCGGGAGCCCATTTCCCTGGACCAGACGATCGGCGACGAGGGCGACAGCCAGCTCGGCGACTTCATCGAGGACTCCGAGGCCGTGGTGGCGGTCGACGCGGTGTCGTTCACGCTGCTGCAGGACCAGCTGCAGTCGGTGCTGGCGACGCTGTCCGAGCGCGAGGCCGGCGTGGTCCGGCTGCGCTTCGGCCTGACCGACGGTCAGCCGCGGACGCTGGACGAGATCGGCCAGGTCTACGGCGTGACCCGCGAGCGGATCCGGCAGATCGAGTCGAAGACGATGTCGAAGCTGCGCCACCCGTCGCGCTCCCAGGTGCTCCGCGACTACCTGGACTGAGCAGCAGGACCCGGCGAGGGCCGTCGACCACCCGGTCGACGGCCCTCGCTGCTGTTCGACGTCGGACCGGGGCGTCCATTCGGCGGCTCGATCGGTCCGACTGATGGGATTCGCTGTTCGCTTCCAGCGGAAACGGCGCGGACCGGACAGCGCCCGTTCTGTGATCTGAAACACCGAATGTCCGGAATCAGATCAACACGCGACTTCGCGCTGATCGCGGCGGCGCCGACATTTTCCCTAGTCACAAGGGTTTTCGCGGATTCGATCACGTTCCGCGCACGACGCTGCTGCAACCGGGTGCTTCATGGTGACGACCGTCGCTGGTCGGCGCGGGAACACTGACTACGACCCAAGCGTCTGGAAGAGTGGAGCCACGAGCACCGACCCCGCAGCCAGTGGGCCACCGGTGGTCGTAGCAGGATCGAGGGCGTCGGATGTTTCCGACGCCGGGACGGAGGGAGATCACTATGCCGGGAACGCTCACCCGCCCCGAGCTGACCGCCGCCGACCGCTGCGACCGCTGCGGGGCCGCTGCCAAGCTTCGCGCCGTATTGCCATCCGGTGGGGAGCTTCTGTTCTGCGGGCACCACGCCCGCGCGTACGAGGCCGGGCTGCGCGACGTGCAGGCCGACCTGCAGCAGGACGAGCAGTAAAACCCGTCAGACGAGATGGCCGTGCCCCCGCAGGCTTCCTGCGGGGGCACGGCCCTTTCCAGGTCCAGGTGTCAGGTGAGGTCGGCGAGGGCTTCGAGGAGGCGGCGGACGTCGGATTCGTCGGTGTAGTGCGACAGGCTCGCGCGCACCCCGCCCTTCGGGCCGATGCCCAGGGCGTGCACGGCCTCCCACGCGTAGGAATGGCCGTGCGAGACGTTGAGACCCCGCTCTGCCAGCCGCTCGGCCACCTGCCGGGGTTCCACGCCGGGAAGGCCGAAGAACGCCGTAGGCGTGCACGGGCCTTGCGGAGCGCCGTAACGCACCACGCCGTCCAGCGCACCGATGCCGTCGAACAGCATCCGGGCGAGCGCGTCCTCGTGGGCGAGCACAGCGCGCCGGGAGACCGCCAGGCGGTCGGCGCGGCTGCCGTCGGCGTCGGAATCCAGCCCGGCCAGGTGCTCCACCGCGGCCACGACGCCGGCCATGGCGGCGAACGGGTTGGTGCCGAGCTCGAAGCGGTCCGGTGAGGTCTCCGGCGACGGCTTGAGCTTGTCCGGGTGCAGGTTCTCCAGCGACCACGGATCCCCCGCGACCACCGCGGCCAGGTGAGGTCCCGCCCACTTGTAGGCGCTGGTCGCGTAGAAGTCCGCGCCGAGCTCCGCGAGCTGCACGTGCGCGTGCGGGCAGTGCTGCACGCCGTCGACGTAGGAGAGCGCGCCCACTTGGCGGGCCCGGTCGGTGATCGTGCGCAGGTCGGGCATGGTGCCCAGCACGTTCGACGCCGCGGTGACCGCGACCAGCTTGGTGCGCTCGCCGATGAGATCGGTGACGCGCTGCGCGGGCAGCTCACCGGTCGCCGGGTCCAGCTCCGCCACCCGCACCGACGCGCCCGCGCGCTGCGCGTGCTGGATCCACGGTCGGACGTTGGCGTCGTGGTCCAGCTGGGTCACCACGACCTCGTCGCCGGGCCGCCAGCCGTCGGCCAGCACCGCGGCGAACCGGTAGGTCAGCGCGGTCATGCTCGGGCCGAACACCACGCAGGCCGGATCGCGCGCCCCGACCAGGTCGGCCACCGCCGCTCGTGCCTCGGCGACGATCCCGCCGGTCCGGCGGCTGGACGCGTACGGACCGCCCACGTTCGACATCCCGACCCGGTAGGCGTCGGTGACGGCATCGATCACCGGCTGCGGCACCTGGGTGCCCGCCGCTCCGTCCAGCCACGCCCTGCCGTCGGCCAGCGCCGGGTACTGCGCCCGGACCTTCTCCACGTCGAAAGCCATGGCCTCGACCCTAAGAGACCCGGGACAGATCGACACTGCGCCGATCGTGCCTTGGATGGATTCCAGGCTCACCTTGCGTGGCGGTGCGGGTAGCGGAACCTCAGCGCCCGCCTGGTTGCGGGATCCCGTTCTTGTGTATGACCAATACACGGCGAACAGGCTGTCCTCGCCAGGCGAACGCTGAGAACCCGCGGCGGTGCCAGCTGCGAGGGTGGGCTATGCGCCTGCGGCGCATGCGACACCTTTCCGAGCTGCAGCCGGGTGCCGCGGCTACGGCCGACAGCCAAGGTGAACGGCTGTCGTCCGACGCGGCGGTCACCAGGAGCGGAGAGTGGCGATGCGCTCTTCGAGCTGCTCGATCGTGGCCATCGCCGTCGGCGGGCCGCCGCAGGACTTCTGCAGCTCGTTGTAGATCTTGCCGTGCGGCTTGCGGGTCCGGTGGTGGTGCAGCGACACCAGGGTGTTCAGCTCCTTGCGGAGCTTCTGCAGCCGCTCCTGCACGCTCTGCGGCTTCGCGTTCGCGCGCTGCTCGGCCTGCTCGGCGGCCTTGACCGCCTTGGCTTCGGCCTCCCGCTTGGCGACGTCGTCGAGCTGCTGGGACTGGCGCTGCCGCAGCAGCGCCCGCACCTGGTCGGGCTCCAGCAGACCCGGCAGACCGAGGTAGTCCTGCTCTTCCTCGGAGGTGCTGAAGGCCGCGGTGCCGAACGACGATCCGTCGTAGATCACCTGGTCCAGCTCGGCCTCGGCGCCCAGCGAGGTGAACGCCTTCTCCTCCTCGCCGGGCTCGTCCTCCTTGCGGTTGGCCTGGGCGAGCAGCTCGTCGTCCCAGCCGTCCTTCTCCCGGTGCGGCTTGCCCAGCACGTGGTCGCGCTGGGTCTCCAGCTGGCTGGCCAGCTCCAGCAGCACCGGCACGCTCGGCAGGAAGACGCTGGCCGTCTCCCCCGGCCTGCGGGATCGCACGAAGCGGCCGATGGCCTGCGCGAAGAACAGCGGCGTCGAGGCGCTGGTGGCGTACACGCCGACGGCCAGCCGCGGCACGTCGACGCCTTCGCTGACCATCCGGACCGCGACCATCCAGCGGTCGTCGGACTCGGAGAACTCGGCGATCCGCCCGGAGGCCTGCGGGTCGTCGGAGAGCACCACGACCGGTTCGGTGCCGGTGATCTGCAGCAGCGCCTTGGCGTAGGCCTTGGCGGTGACGTGGTCGGTGGCGATCACCAGCCCACCGGCGTCGGGCATGCCGCCCTTGCGCAGCTGCGCCAACCGCGTGTCCGCGGCCCGCAGCACGGCCGGGATCCAGTCGCCCGACGGGTCCAGGGCGGTGCGCCAGGCGCGGGCGGTCTGCTCGGCCGTCAGCGGCTCGCCGAGGCGGGCGCTGAACTCGTCGCCGGCGCTGGTGCGCCACCGCGCCTCGCCGGAGTAGGCCAGGAAGACCACCGGCCGGACCACGCCGTCGTTGAGCGCGTCCGAGTAGCCGTAGGCGTGGTCGGGGCGGCTGCGCAGCGAGCCGTCGGCGTCGGGTTCGTAGCTGATGAACGGGATCGGCGAGTCGTCGCTGCGGAACGGCGTACCGGTCAGCGACAGGCGCCGCACGGCCGGGGTGAAGGCCTCCCGGATCGCGTCGCCCCAGGACTTCGCGTCACCGGCGTGGTGCACCTCGTCGAGGATCACCAGCGTCTTGCGGCGCTCGGTGCGCACCCGGTGCAGGGCCTCGTGCGCCGCGACCTGCGCGTAGGTGACGACGACGCCCTGGTAGTCGCTGGAGGTGATGCCGTCGGCGTTGCGGAAGTTGGGGTCCAGCGCGATGCCCGCACCGGCGGCGGCCAACGCCCACTGGTGCTTGAGGTGCTCGGTCGGCGCGACGACGGTCACCGCCTCGACCGTGCGGTCGGCCAGCAGCTCCGCGGCGATCCGGAGTCCGAAGGTGGTCTTGCCCGCGCCCGGCGTCGCGACGGCCAGGAAGTCCTGCGGCTTGGTCGACAGGTACTTGGTGAGCGCTCTGCGCTGCCACGCGCGGAGCGGTCGGGAAGCAGTCTGCGGGGCTTCGCTGAGCACTGATCGGACGGGATTGTCGAGTTGCGCTTCGGACACGCCGGCTCGCCGCTCCTTCCTGGGTCTCCCCTACCTGAATGGCGAGGGCGAGTCGTTGCACCGCCCCGCGAACGCCCACTCCGACATCGGTCAACTCGCTGCGGGCCGCCGTGCAGCTTACCTCCGCGCTTCGATCTCCACCGGCAAGGCCGTGGAGACGAATGCGACACACCGTTTTTCCGGGTCGACGCTCATCGCCGGGACCGATGCAGCATCCTTATGGGTGCCATGGGTTCGCCGAGTTCGCCAGAAAGCCGGGGGCGCAGTGCAGCCGCCGCACCACGGGACGCCCCGGTGCGACGAGGGCCACTGCGCCTGATCGCGCGCACCCTGGACAAGGCGTGGTGGGACAACATCTTCTCCGAGTCGGCGGCCGCCGCCTTCTGGCAGACGCTGTCCATGCCGCCGCTGCTGCTCGGTCTGCTGGGCAGCCTGGGCTTCCTCGGCGACTGGTTCGGCCCGTCGGTCGTCGACGCGGTGCACGACAAGATCCTGGCCTTCTCCCGCACCGTGTTCACGCAGAACGTGGTGGACCAGATCATCGGCCCGACGGTCGCCGACATCCTGACCAAGGGCAAGGGCGAGATCGTCTCGGTGGGCTTCCTGCTGTCGCTGTGGGCCGGGTCGTCGGCGCTGGCCTCGCTGGTCGACTCGATCACCATGGCCTACAACCAGTACCTGGTGCGCAACAGCGTGTGGCAGCGGATCTTCGCGCTGCTGCTCTACCTGGTGTGCCTGGTGCTGGCGGTGTTCGGACTGCCGGTCATCGCGCTCGGCCCGGACTGGCTGCCGACGGTCTTCCCGCGGGACTACCAGGACGACATCGCCTGGCTGATCCAGATCTTCTACTACCCGGCGACCGCGCTCGGGCTGGTCGTGGCGCTGGCCACGCTGTACAAGGTGGCGGTGCCGCGCAAGCTGCCCTGGCACCGCGGGCTGCCCGGTGCGCTGCTGGCGATGCTGCTGTTCCTGTGCTCGAGCATCGGCCTGCGCCTCTACATCACGTGGGTGACTGGCACCGGCTACACCTACGGAGCGCTGGCCACCCCGATCGCGTTCCTGCTGTTCGCGTTCTTCATCGGCCTGGCGATCATCATGGGCGCGCAGTTCAACAACGCGATCCAGGAGATGTACCCGGCGAAGATGACCCGCCGGGAGCGACGCCGGTGGCGGCGTCTGGAGATGCGGCGCCTCGAACAGCGCATGCACACCGAAGAGGGCTACCGGGCGTGGCGCAACGGCCAAGCCGAGGACATCGCGCCGGAAGAGCCGGTCGCGCCCGAAGCACAAGCACCGGCCCCGCGCGAGGAGCCGGACGACGACGCGGCGGAGCTACCGCGCAACGGCGTGCCGCTGCCGGAACCGCCGCACAAGCAGACCGAACCGCGCGGTGGCTGAGAGCCTGCCTGCGGATTCCGCCGCTCGAACAGGCTCCGGGTCCACCGCGCGGCAGCGGTGCGGAGTCAGTCCTTGCCGCCGGGCGGCAGCGAGTTGAAGATCTCCTTGCAGTCCGGGCAGACCGGCGAGCCCGGCTTCGGCGACTTGGTGACCGGGAACACCTCACCGCACAGCGCCACCACGTGCGTGCCCATGACCGCGCTCTCGGCGATCTTGTCCTTCTGCACGTAGTGGAACATCTCCGGACGGTCGTCACTGGTCTGATCAGTGGTCTCGGTCCGGGTATCGGTCTCCGGCAGCGTCATCGTGCTCATGTCCCAATGATGCCGCACGACCGGCTCGGGCGGTTCCGCCCCGCGCCGGTCAGCTCTCGATGACCTGGTGCTCCCGCGATTCCAGTGCGTGGCGCGAGTGCCGGAAGCGGTTCACCTTCTCGCTCTTGCGCGCCGGCCGGTCGTTGGCGATGAGCACCGCCATCCACGGCAGCGGAATCGAGATGGCCAGGATGATCAGTGACAACCACCACAGCTGCCACACCTGGAACACCACCGCGGCCAGCACCAGGCACGGGACCCGGCTGGCCATCATGATCGCGTACTTGCGGCGACGCAGCGCCTGCTGATCGTCCAAGGACGGCTGGGCCTCGGTGATCAGCACCGGGGAGTCGTCACGATGTGAGCTGTTCACGACGCCACCTCCACTTCCATGCTCCCACTCGATCGCCGCCGCCAACACCCTGGGGCCGCGCGGAGTCGGAGCTCCGGCCCCGAGGTTGACCGGCACGACGCACGCGCGAAACCTCGACGGGTTAGATTCGGACGGGATCAATACGTGGAGGTCGAATGCTGTACGCGGTGAGCAAGCGGGTCGTCGGCGCGGTGGCGCGGACGATCTACCGGCCGACTGTGATCGACGCGGACAAGGTGCCGACCACCGGTCCGGTGATCCTGGCGCCGAACCACCTCGCCGTGCTCGACAGCTTCATCGTCCCGCTGGTGCTGCCCCGCCCGGTCGCGTTCCTGGCCAAGGCCGAGTACTTCACGGGCACCGGCACCAAGGGCGCGCTGATGAAGTGGTTGTTCAGCACCTGGGGCGCCATCCCGGTGGACCGGGGCAAGGGGCGCGCCGCGAAGGAGTCGCTGGAAGCCGCGGAGAAGGTGCTGCGCGCCGGCGGCGCGTTCGGCATCCACCCGGAGGGCACCCGCTCCCCCGACGGCCGCCTGTACCGGGGCCGCACCGGCGTCGCGCGGCTCGCGCTGAGCACCGGCGCACCGGTCGTGCCGGTGGCGCTGACCGGCACCGACAAGCTCCAGCCGCGCGGCAAGAAGATCCCGCGCCTGCACCCGGTCTCGGTGCGCTTCGGCGACCCGCTGGACTTCAAGCGCTACTCGGGGCTGGACAGCTCGCTGCCGGTGCTGCGCTCGATCACCGACGAGATCATGTACGCCATCGCCGAGCTCTCCGACCAGGAGTACGTCGACCGCTACCAGCGCCCCGGCGCGGCAGCGGCCTGATCCCGCGCCCGTGAGCGCCCGGTGGTGCGCTCACGGGCCCTGGAAGTCGATGAACGACGGCGCGACGTGCGCCGTCAGCCAGACCCCGTTCGCGCTGACCCGGAACTCGTGCCCGGCCTCGTGCATCGCGCCGGCCCGGATCGCCAGGACCACGGGTCTGCCGCGCCGCGCCCCCACCCGCTGCGCGGTCTCGCGGTCGGTGGAGAGGTGGACGTGCTGGCGCCCCATCGGCCGCAACCCCTCCTGCCGGATGGCGGCGAGGTTGCGGCCGACGGTGCCGTGGAACAGGAACGCGGGCGGCTCGCTGACCGGCAGGTCGAGGTCGACCGGGACCGAGTGGCCCTGGCTGGCCCGGATCCGGTCGCCGTCGATGACGTAGCGCTGCTTGTCGTTGCTCGCGACGACCTCGGCCAGCTCCGCCCGCGAGATCGGGAACCGGTGCGCGGCAGCGGCGGCCAGCAGCACCTCGACGTCCACCCAGCCGTTCGCGTCGAGCTCGACGCCGATCCGCTCCGGCTGGTGCCTCAGGTGCTTGGCCAGGTACTTCGAAATACGCACCAACCGCTGCTCGTCCATCACGGACCAACGCTAGCCGCCCGTGCGAAACGACGTCGACGGGTTTTCGATCAGCCCTTGGCGGCGGCCTTCTGCTCCTTCTTCCAGGCCCGGACCTCGTTGAGGGTCTGCTCGTCGACGACGTCGGCGATCGACCGGCGCGAGCCGTCCTCGCCGTAGGCCCCGGCGGCTTCCCGCCACCCGGCGGGCTCGACGCCGCGCTGCTTGCCCAGCAGCGCGAGGAAGATCCGCGCCTTCTGGTCGCCGTAGCCGGGCAGCGCCTTGAGCCGCTTGAGGACTTCCTTGCCGTCCGGGTCGCCCTCGGTCCAGATCGCCTCGGTCCGGCCGTCGTAGTGCTCGACGACGTACTGCGCCAGCGCGTGCACCCGGCGTCCCATCGACCCGCCGTACCGGTGGATGGCGGGCTTCTGCACGCACAGCTCGACGAACTCGTCCAGATCGGACTCGGCGATCCGGGTGACGCTGAACCCGCCCATCCGCTCGGCGATCTTCCTCGGCCCGGCGAAAGCGACCTCCATCGCCACCTGCTGATCGAGCAACATCCCGGTGAGCAGCGCGAACGGGTCGTCGCTGAGCAACTTGTCGGCCTCGGCGTCACCGGTCAGGTTGAGGTTCTTCGGCATGGGCCCATCGTCGCACGCAGCGCTTCGGCCGCACCCGGGTCCGCCGCTCCTCTAATCGCCCTCCGGTGCCGTCTTCGTCGCGGCGAAGGCCTCCTCGTACCTGAGCAGGGTGTCGACGAACGTCCGCTGCTGCGCTGGGCTCAGCGGTTCGAGCGCATGCCGCCACGCGTGGGCACCCGGCGACAACCATTCGGCGATGGCGGGGCGGCTCTCCTGGCTGATGTCGATGATGCGCCGACGGCGGTCGGCGTCGTCCTCGCGCCGCACCAAGACCCCTTTGCGGCTCAGTTCGCTGACGATCAGGCTCACCGTGGTCGGCGCCACCCCCAGCGCTCCGGCGAGCTGCGAGACGGTCAACGGCCCGTCGAGCAACAGCAGGGACAGCATCGACAGATGCCTCGGCGCCAGATCGAGCGACCGCAGCTGCTCCGGCAGCGGCAGGCGCTTGATCCTGCCGACCAGCCTCGGCATCACCAGGAGCAACTCCCTGACCGCGTCTTCCGTGGTGTCAGGCGTTGACATCCGCACAGCCCCCCAATAGCTTTGCTTCCAAATTCAATTTGCTTCCAAACATTTTTCGGAGGGTGCTGTGCCCCACCTCGACGTCCACGTGCTGGAAAGCGACCTGACCGGCCGCGAGACCGAGCTGATCGAGAAGCTGACCGATGCGATCGTCGCCGTCTACGGCGAGTGGGCCCGGAGCATCGCGGTCGTGCGGCTGATCGGCGTGCCGCCCAACCGGTGGGGCATCGGCGGCAAGCCCGCACAAGCACCCGCGCCGAGCGTCACGTTCGGCATCAGGGAAGCGGCCTTCAGCCGACCCGACGCCGACGAGATCGTCGCCCGCCTCATCGCCGGAGTCACCGACGCCATCGTCGACGTCTTCGGTGAACGAGTCCGCGCCGGAGTGACGGTCGAACTCGTGGGCACCCCGGCCGAGCGCACCGGCGTCGGCGGAGCCGTCGTCACCTCGTAGCGAGCCCGTCGAACGCCCCGCGGTGGCCGGGCACTCGGCTGCTTCGGGGCGGGCGAGCCGACACGGGACGGAGCGCGTCTTCGCTGAGCAGCTTGCCGGTCGGTGCGGTCGAGCTCGTCCAGCATGGCCCCATCCTGGCACGCGGCATCGCGGGTGCACGTTCCTCCCGATCGCCCGGCATCGCCGGAATCTCGATCGACTTTCTTCTTGACTTCGACATTGCTGGAAGTTGGAGGCTACCTGCAATCGGATCGGCGAGAAGCTCGATCGTGGTTCGGAAGGAACGACATGACAACGACTACCGAAGGTGCCGCGGGCCAGGTCACCGTGCTCGGACTCGGTGATATGGGTTCGGCGATCGCCAGGGTCTTCGTCGACCGCGGGTACCGCACGACGGTCTGGAACCGGACCGCGAGCAAGAGCGCGCCGCTGGTCGATGCCGGTGCCACCGCGGCCGCGACTGCGGCGGAGGCGGTCGCGGCGAGTCCGCTCGTGGTGATCTGCCTGCTCGACAGCACTGCCGTCGACGAGGTGTTGAGCGCCGTCGAGAACGCGGTCGCGGGCAAGGTGCTGGTCAACGTCACCAGCGGTTCGCCCGCGCAGGCCCGGGCGAACGAGCGGTGGGCGAGCGAGCGCGGCGCCGAGTACATCGACGGCAAGATCATGGGCGACCCGCCGTACGTCGGAACGCCGAACATCATGTTCCCGTTCAGCGGTTCCCGGCAGGCCTTCGGCACCCACGAGTCCACGCTGCGGGAGCTGGGCGCCATCGCCTACCACGGCGACGATGCCGGTTCGGCCGCCGTGGAGTTCATGGCCCAGGTGGCGGCGTCCTACGAGCTGCTCATCGGGTTCCTCCACACGCTCCGGCTGGTCCAGGCCGAAGGGGTCGACGTCGTGGAGTTCGCCGACCGCTTCGCCGGTTCGCTGGCCGCCTTCCCGGCGTTGCTGACCTCGATGAGCAAGGCGATCAAGAGCGGCGAGTACGCGCCGGACCTCGGTCCGCTCAACGTCCAGGCCGCGCTGATGGACGACATGATCAGCCACCGGGACTCCCTCGGCGTGGAAGCCGTGCGGATGCGGGAGGTGAAGGAGCTGATGGACCGCCGGATCGCCGACGGCCACGGCGACCAGGGCTTCTCGAGCCTCTTCGAGCTCCTGAAGCGCCAGTAGGACCCTGACCAGGTGCCCCGCCGCCCGGACGGGGCACCTGGGAGCCTTTCCCCAGCATCGGCGCTCACGACGCGAGCGGCTTTGGCACGCTGGGCGGGTGAGTTCGTTGATGTCGTGGCTGGATCGGGGCACTCGGGTCTACTGGCGGTTCCGCGGCCGGTCCGTCGACCTCGCCGGCTCGGAGCAGTGGCTGGATGCGCCCATGCACGACAGCTCGCAGGTCGGTGAGGGATGGCTGCCCACGGGCAGTGACTCCGTCGACGGCGTCGGGCTGCTCGCGGACATGGCCCAGCTGGACGGCCCGACCTTCCGGGCGGCCGACCTGCGGCCGGAGATCCGGGACTTCTACGAGTGCACCTCCCGGTGGCGCATGGAGGTGTGGACGCAGTGGAACGCGGTGTTCCAGCCCGGCGGTGAGCTCGTCTCCCGGTTGTTCGGCCGCCGCGTGCAGCAGCTCGCGCTGCCCACCCGCCCGCTCGACGTGGCCCGCGGCATGGACAGCAGGGTGGTGCCCATCCTCGGGTCCGATGGGGACCAGCGAGCCGCGGCGTGGATCCGGACGCTGCGATCGACCGGCGAGTACGTCTACAGCGGTTGCTACTCGACGAAACTGCTGCCCGGCACGCGGAACCCGAGTGTGCACGTGGCGTTCCCGCTGGAATCGGGCAACATCCAGGTCTTCCTCGAACCGGTCGCACTGCCGGACGGCGCGCTGGAGCTGCGATCCCCGGCCGGAGCCTTCGGCCGGAACGGCGCCTACGCCGTCGTCGAGGACAAGGGGCGCACCTTCGCCGCCCGCATCCCGATCCACGAGACGTTCCGCGTCTACGTCGACGACGAAGGCACCCTCCGAACCGACCACGCCCTCCGCCTGTGGTCCGCCCGAGTCGTGCGCCTGCACTACAAGCTCTCCCCGGCGTGAGCGCGGCTGAAAATGCTTTGCGGGCGGTGATCGGGGCGTGTGAGGGTGACCGGTGTGGACATGCACGCCGGGCAGTTGACCGTGTCACCGGAGATGGTGCGCGCTTTGGTGGACGCGCAGTTCCCCGAATGGCGGGAGCTGCCCGTCAGCAGCGTCGATTCGCGGGGAACGGTGCACGCCATCTTCCGCATCGGTGAGCGGTTCGCGGCCCGGTTCCCGCTGGAGCCGGGAGAAGTCGGGGCGAAGCGGGAAGAACTCGAAGCCGAGGCGGCAGCGGCTCGGGAGCTGCTGGGGCGCACGCGGTTTCGCACGCCCGAACCGATCGCGCTGGGCGAGCCCGGGGCCGGATATCCGCTGCCGTGGTCGGTGCAGACCTGGGTGCCCGGGGTGGCGGTCGACGGCCTGGGCGAGTCCGCTGCGTTCGCGAGCGACCTCGCCGAGTTCATCCGCGGTGTTCGCACCATCGACACCCGCGGCCGGACGTTCTCCGGAACGGGGCGCGGTGGTGTTCTGCGATCCCACGACGCCTGGATGGAGACCTGCTTCGAGCGCAGCGAGCAGCTCCTGGACGTCGCGCTGCTCCGCCGGACGTGGCAGGCCATGCGCGAGCTCCCGCGCGGCTCGACCGGTGATGTGATGGCGCACGGCGATCTGATCCCCGGCAACCTGCTGGTGTCCGGCGGGCGGCTGTCCGGGGTCATCGACATCGGCGGTCTGGGCCCGGCCGATCCGGCGCTGGACCTGGTCGCCGCCTGGCACCTGTTCGGCGCGGAACCGCGGCAGGTGTTCCGCGCCGAACTCGGGTGCAGCTCCCTCGAATGGGAGCGCGGCAGGGCGTGGGCCTTCCAGCAGGCGATGGGGCTGGTCTGGTACTACGTCGAGAGCAACCCGAGCATGAGCTCGCTGGGAAGGCGCACCCTGGACCGCATCCTGGCGGATGCGTGAGCCCTCGCTCAGCCGGCCTTCCGGCTCCGCCACTCCGGGGCCAGCACCGACCAGACCTCCAGGTCCTGTCGTTCGCCCCGGTGAACACCGCTTCCGCGCAGCACGCCGTCCTTGACCATCCCCAGCCGCTTGGCGACCGCGATGCTGGCGTGGTTCGCCGCCGAGACGAGCCACTCCACCCGGTGAATGCCGCGTTCCTCGACGGCCCAGTCGATGATCACCCGCGCCGCCCTCGTGACCAGGCCCTTGCCCACCGCCGACGGTTCCAGCCAGCAGCCCGCCTCCGCGGTGCCGCGCGGGACGTCCATGGTCCGGAAGAGAACACCGCCGACCAGCTCGTCGGCGACCCAGATCCCGAAGATCCGCCCGGTGTCGGTCGCCGCCTTCTCCGCGTACTGCTGGAGGAAGGCGCGGCTCGAGGCCAGGTCGGTGACCGCGTCGGCCAGCCCGATGTGCTGCCCGACGAGCTCCCTCCCCCGGTCCATGTGGGCCAGGAACTCCGCTGCGCGCCACGGCTCCAGCGGGCGGAGCACCGCGTTGTCATCCCCCAGGGAAATCGAGAACATTCGCAACCTTCCGCAACCCGATCGAGCAGACCGTGCGAAGAATTGCGCACGGCGACGGCGGAGTAAAGCGGTTTTCGACGTTGCCCTGCCCACTGACGGAGAGAACTGATGGACCGAACCCCACTTCCCGAGGTGCGCATCGTGCACCTGAACGGGCCCGCGTTCCAGGCGCTCGCCGCTGGTGACCTGGCCGTGGCGAACGCCGCGAGCCCGGTGCCCCTCCCGCCCTACTTCGCCGGTGAGGACTGGCGCGGGGTGTGGCTCCGGCGCAGCAGGCAGGTCGCGGAAGATCCCGGCAGCGCGGCCTGGGTCACCGGCGTCATCTGGGACGTGCAGCGCGAGCTGGCCGTCGGACGGGCCGGGTACCACGGGCCGCCCGATGAATCCGGGATGGTGGAGATCGGCTACGCGGTCGATCCTGCGCACCGTCGGCGCGGGTACGCGCGCGCAGCTCTGGAGGCGCTGCTCCAGCGCGCGGCCCGGGAACCGCGGGTGCGCACGGTCCGGGTCACCATCGGCCCGGACAACACAGCGTCCTACCGGTTGGCCTCGCAGTACGGCTTCGCCGAGGTCGGCGAGCAGTGGGACGACGAGGACGGCCTGGAGATCGTCTACGAAAGGCCCGCGAACCACCTCTGACCACGGCTGCGAGCGGATGCGGGAGGATCGGGGGCGTGATTCCAGACCTGTCCCACGACCGCATCGACCGCCTTCGCGACGCCTTCCGCGCCGCCGGGTACGACGCCGATGGCGTCGTCGAACTGCTCGGCCCGGAAGCGCACATCGCGCTGGGCCGCGGCGAACCCGTCCCCGCGCTGCGCGCCACGACCGACGCCGGGCCGCTCGGCACGCTCATCCGGCTGTTCCTGCTCGGGCTGGCCGAGCCGCAGGCCGCCGTCGAGGCCGCGCTCGCCCCGCTGCCGCTGTCCGATGCGCAGGCCGCCGGGCTCGTCGTCGCCGACGGCGACCGGCTGCGCGCCGGGCTCGATGTCCGTCCGCACGGCGTCGGCGACGACTCGTGGTGGGTCGTGTCCGACCTCGACTCCGACCTGCGCGGCGGCCGACCGGTCGAGCCCGACCACGTGCTCGGCGTCGGGCACGCATCGCTGAGCCTGGTGCAGGCCACCTCCCGCCGACCGGTCGGCTCCGTGCTGGACCTGGGCACCGGCTGCGGCGTGCAGGCGCTGCACGCGAGCACGCACGCCCAGCGCGTCACCGCCACCGATGTCTCCAAGCGGGCGCTGGCGCTGGCCGACGCGACGTTCCGGCTCAACGAGATCGACGTGGAGCTGGGCGAGGGCGAGTGGTTCGACCCGGTGCGCGGCCGCCGGTTCGACATGGTGGTGTGCAACCCGCCGTTCGTCGTCGGGCCGCCGCGCACCGACTTCACCTACCGCGACTCCGGCCTGGCCGGCGACGACGCGAGCGCGCTGGTGGTACGCCAGCTGCCCTCCTTCCTCAACGAGGGCGGCACCGGGCAGCTGCTGGCCTCCTGGGTGCACCGCGACGGCGAGGACTGGGAGGACCGGGTCTCCCGGTGGCTGCCCCCGGGCGCCGGTGTCGACGCGTGGTTCGTCCAGCGCGACGTAGCCGACCCGGCGCTGTACGTCGGGACCTGGCTGCGCGACGCGGGCTACGACCTGCGCTCCCCGCAGGGCCTGCAGAAGGCCGGCGAGTGGCTGGACTGGTTCGAGGCCAACGACGTGCTCGGCATCGGCTTCGGGTTCGTCACCCTGCGCCGCACCGACGCCGCGCGCGGTGAGGTCGTGTGCGAGGACCTGCGGCACGCATTCAGCGACCCGCTCGGCCCGGAGTCCGACCAGTGGCTGCGCCGCGTCGACTGGCTGCGCGCCAACGGATCGGCCGAGGCGCTGCTGGCGACCCGGCTGGTCACCGCGGACAGCACGGTGCTGGAACAGGTGTCCGAGCCCGGTGACGAGGGATGGAGCCCGCTGGTGCACCGGCTGCACCGCACGAACGGCCCGGGCTGGCAGCACGAGGTCGACGAACTCGGCGTCCGGTTGCTCGCCGGGTGCCGGGGTGCGCTGCCGCTCGGCGAGCTCCTCGAGCTGCTCGCGATGGGATTCGGCGAGGACGCCGAGGAGCTGACGCGTGCGGCCGTTCCCGTGGTCCGGGAGCTCGTCCGGCACGGAATGGTCGTTCCGGCGGAATGGGTGGATGGTGCGCAATGAGAGCAATCGCCACTCGGGTCACTCGCGCCTCGGTAACGGTCGACGGTGTCGTCGCGGGCAAGATCGAAGAGCCCGGGCTGTTAGTGCTATTGGGTGTGACCCATTCCGACGGGCGTGAAGAAGTCGTCAAAATGGCCCGCAAACTGCACGAGATTCGCGCGCTGCGCGACGAGGAGTCCTGCGCCACGACCGGGGCGCCGCTGCTCGTCGTCAGCCAGTTCACGCTCTACGGCTCGACCCGCAAGGGGCGACGCCCGTCGTGGACCGAGGCAGCCCGCCCGGAGCACGCCGAACCGCTGGTCGAGGCGGTCGTGGCGGAGCTGCGCGAGCGGGGCGCGCGGGTCTCCACCGGGGTGTTCGGGGCGATGATGTCGGTGGAGAGCGTCAACGACGGGCCATTCACCCTTTTGGTTGAGGTGTAAATGTAACGGGGGCTCTCAGGAAATCCTCAGACTTGGTGGCGCAACCGATGTGACCGCCATGACGTCTCCCAATCGAGAACTTCGGGAACGAATTCGGCACGCCGGTCGTTTTCCAGGTAACGAAGCTTCGACGGCCATGCCGAGAGGTGCCGGGGGCACCGATCGACAACACCCGGAGGAGACGTCGACGCGCAAGCCCGTACCAACGAGCGTACGCGTCCAACGCACCGCGCAACGGCGCGCAGGTGTGAATTGCGCCCGCCAAGCCAGCCCGTCAGGGAGGGAGCTCATGACCGTCCCGCAGACCACCAAGCCAGACGTCGCAGTCACCGAAGACCTGGACACCCAGGGCCCATCGGCAGACCTGGTGCGCGTCTACCTCAACGGCATCGGGCGCACCGCGCTGCTCACCGCACAGGAAGAGGTCGACCTCGCCAAGCGCATCGAGGCCGGGGTGTTCGCCAAGCACCTGCTGGAGACCAGCAACAACCTCTCCCCCGAGCGGCGCTCCGACCTGAACGCCGTGGTCCGCGACGGCCGCCGAGCCAAGAACCACCTGATGGAGGCCAACCTCCGCCTGGTGGTCAGCCTGGCCAAGCGCTACACCGGCCGCGGCATGCCGCTGCTGGACCTGATCCAGGAGGGCAACCTGGGTCTGATCCGCGCGGTGGAGAAGTTCGACTACACCAAGGGCTTCAAGTTCTCCACGTACGCGACTTGGTGGATCCGGCAGGCCATCACCCGCGGCATGGCCGACCAGAGCCGCACCATCCGGCTGCCCGTCCACCTGGTCGAGCAGGTGAACAAGCTGGCCCGCATCAAGCGCGACCTGCACCAGAAGCTCGGCCGGGAGGCCACCGACGAGGAGCTGTCCGAAGAGGCCGGCATCCCGGTGGAGAAGATCCTCGACCTGATGGACCACTCCCGCGATCCGGTGAGCCTGGACATGCCGGTCGGTGCCGAGGAGGACGCGCCGCTCGGTGACTTCATCGAGGACGCCGAATCCGCGGACGCGGAGAACGCGGTGATCTCCGGCTTCCTGCAGGACGACCTGCGCCGCGTGCTGGCCACCCTGGAGGAGCGGGAGCAGTCGGTGATCCGGATGCGCTACGGCCTCGACGACGGCCAGCCGCGCACCCTGGACCAGATCGGCAAGTCGTTCGGCCTGTCCCGCGAGCGGGTCCGGCAGATCGAGCGCGAGGTCATGTCCAAGCTCCGGCAGGGCGACCGCGCCGACCGGCTGCGGGCTTACGCGAGCTGACCGCGCGAATTGGGGGTGACGTGTGTCCGCGAAGAGCGCGGACCGCGGCGCGGTCAAGATGATTTTGCGGGGGCCGAGCCCCCGCAGACCCCCACGGAGCGGTGGTGACGCCCGGGAGAGCTCCTCGCTTTCCTGAGCGTCCCCCTAACCTGCTCACGGACCAGCCCTCCATGTCCGCGGAAGCGCTGGTTGAGCTCCGGGGGGGGGCTGGGGCCTGTGGTCGGGTTGTGGTGATTGTTGTTGGGTTTTACCCGGTTGGCTCTTTGATTTTCTTGGTTTGGGGGTCAAGGTTTTGGTTTCCGGGTGATTCGGCTTCGCGGTGGGTTCTCCTGCCGCTTCCTCCGGGAGGCCGGGGTCGTCGTTGGACGGGTCCGACCTCCCGACCCTTACTCGGCGCTCTTCGCAGGCGCCGGTTCGTGACGAACTGCCTGCCCACCTCGTTCTGCGAGGTGAGCAGGCCGTTCGTCGTTCTTGCCGCTGGTCCGGTCAGGCGGGTTGGGCGTTGAACTTCTGGCGCCAGCGGGTCAGCTCCTCCTCCGTCGCTCCGTGGGTCCGGAGCCAGCCCGCCGCCCGGTCCTCGTAGCCGGCGAAGGTCTCCAGGACGCTCTCGATCGCTTCCGTCGGCGTCGACATCAGTTCGCGGACCATCTCCTCGTCCACGCCAGGCGGGAAGACCGGGGCACTGTCGAGCCGCTGCAGGACCCGGAGCATGTTCTGGTCGGTGCGGGAGTAGTCGGCCACGATCGCGTCGTCGCGCACTCCCGCCGCGCTCAGCAGCAACGCCGCCGACACTCCCGTTCGGTCCTTGCCCGCCGAGCAGTGGATCAGGGCCGGGCCGTCGGCCTCCAGCACGATGCGGAAGACCTCGACCAGCTTCTTCGGGGCTCCCTGGAGGATCGTCTGGTAGAGCTTGGTCAGGTCGTGCGCGGCATCGTCGACCTCGATCTCGACGTCCTGGAGGTCCTCCAGCAGCGAGACGTGGTGCACCTCGGCGACACCGGCCAGCGGGTGCTCCTCGTCCTTCGTCTCCCAGGAGCCCCGCAGGTCCACCACCACGCTCGGCGGCCAGCTCGGCATGCTCTCCGGGTTCCGGTCGCCGGTGTGCGGAGCGTCACTGCGGTAGACCACCCCCGATCGTGTCAGCGCGCCGCCCCCGAGGGGCTGCCCGCCCAGGTCGCGAAGGTTGACCAGCCCGTCCAGCGGATCTGTCGTCGACAAAGTGACCTCCGTAGCTACTGGCGGCACCGCTCCCCGAAGTGCGGCGACAAGTCCGGTGGCAAGCGTCGCAGGTGCCCCGCCGCACGCCGCCACCGGCCGGATTGGCGTTCCGTCACACCTGGGCCACCCCCGTGGACGCGCTGATCCACCACGCGGTTACATGGGCATCGCGTAACCCGAACGCGCGCAAAGGAGCCGCGACGTGACCACCACGAAGTTCGATTTCACCGAGGTACTGCCGCTCGGTCCCGACGACACCGAGTACCGCCTGGTCACCACCGAAGGCGTTCGCGTGGTCGAGGCGGCGGGCCGGCGCTTCCTCGAAGTCGAGCCGAGCACGCTCACCGCCCTGGCCACCGAGGCGATCAAGGACATCCAGCACCTGTTGCGCCCGTCGCACCTGGCCCAGCTGCGTGCGATCATCGACGACCCGGAGGCCAGCCCGAACGACCGGTTCGTGGCGACTGACCTGCTGCGCAACGCGTGCGTCTCGGCGGGCGGCGTGCTGCCCATGTGCCAGGACACCGGCACCGCGATCGTGATCGGCAAGCGCACCGAGTCCGTGCTCACCGGCGGCCAGGACGAGCAGGCGCTCGCCCGCGGCATCTTCGACGCCTACCAGGACCTGAACCTGCGCTACTCGCAGATGGCTCCGCTGAACTTCTGGGACGAGCGCAACACGGGCAGCAACCTGCCCGCGCAGATCGAGCTCTACTCCAAGGGCGGCACCGATCCGCACTACGACTTCCTGTTCATGGCCAAGGGCGGCGGCAGCGCGAACAAGACGTTCCTGTACCAGGAGACCAAGGCGCTGCTGAACCCGACGCGGCTCGGTCGGTTCCTGGAGGAGAAGCTGCGCTCGCTGGGCACCGCGGCCTGCCCGCCCTACCACCTGGCGATCGTGGTCGGCGGCATGTCCGCCGAGTTCAACCTCAAGGTCGCCAAGCTGGCCTCCGCCCGCTACCTCGACGAACTGCCGCGCGAGGGCTCGGCTTCCGGGCACGCGCTGCGCGACGTCGAGATGGAGCAGCAGGTGCTGGAGATGACCCGGCAGTTCGGCATCGGCGCGCAGTTCGGCGGCAAGTACTTCTGCCACGACGTCCGGGTGATCCGGCTGCCGCGGCACGGCGCCTCGCTGCCGGTGGGCGTGGCGGTGTCCTGCTCCGCGGACCGCCAGGCCAAGGCCAAGATCACCCCGGAGGGCGTGTTCCTGGAGCAGCTGGAGCGCGACCCGGCCCGCTACCTGCCGGACGTGGTCGACGAGCAGCTCTCCGACGAGGTCGTCAAGATCGACCTGAACCGCCCGATGAGCGAGATCCGCGCCGAGCTGTCCAAGCTGCCGGTCAAGACCCGGGTGTCGCTGACCGGGCCGCTGGTGGTGGCGCGCGACATCGCGCACGCCAAGATCGCCGAGCGGCTCGACGCCGGCGAACCGATGCCCGACTACCTGCGCGACCACCCGGTGTACTACGCGGGACCGGCCAAGACGCCGGAGGGCTACGCCTCCGGTTCCTTCGGCCCCACCACGGCCGGGCGCATGGACGCCTACGTGGAGCAGTTCCAGGCCGCGGGCGGCTCGCTGGTCATGCTGGCCAAGGGCAACCGGTCGACAAAGGTGACCGAGTCGTGCCGCACCCACGGCGGCTTCTACCTCGGTTCCATCGGCGGCCCCGCGGCCCGGCTGGCGCAGGACTGCATCCGCAAGGTCGAGGTGCTGGAGTACCCCGAGCTCGGCATGGAAGCGGTCTGGCGGATCGAGGTCGAGGACTTCCCGGCGTTCATCGTGGTCGACGACAAGGGCGAGGACTTCTTCGCCGAGGCCACGAAGCCGACGCTCCAGATCTCCTTCGGACGCTGAGCCCGCGCAGACGCTGAAACACCGCGTTTCCCGCAGGAGCCCCACCTCCTGCGGGAAACGCGGTGTTCCGGTCATCCGTTCAGCTCGTGCTCACGGGCAGGTTTTCCTTCTGTGCACTTCATCGTGGCCGCGCTGAGGTTCCGCTACCCGCACCGCCACGCGGAGCGAGCCTGGAAATCCCTTCTGCTACCGGTGGTCAGCGCGGGACCTTGACGTCGCGCTGCTCCAGCACGACCTTCCTGGCGTCCAGCGGTGCGTCCAGGCGGACCGCCACCGGCGGGTAGCGCAGGTCCATGGTGCAGATCCCCGGTGGCTCCGGGGTTTCCTCGACCAGGACGAGCTTGACCTGCTCGGCGGTCTGCTCGGCCAGTTCGGCGTGCACCTTGCTGCAGCCGCCTTCCTGACCGGTGGCCACCAGGGCGGTGCCGTTCTCCTGGGTCCAGACCTTCGCCGGGTAGCCCTCCGGCAACGCCGTGGCGTCGAGGGAGCTCTCCGCGACGGGGGTCCGCTCGTTCTCCGGCTTCGGCTGCACCGGTCCGGGCGGTGCCGGCGGCTGGCCGCCGAAACCCACGTCATCTGTCGGCTGTTGGGCGCAGGCTGCCAGCGCAAGGAGCAGAGCCCCCGCACCCATTGCGGTGTGTAGGCGTCTCATGCCCTACAGACGGAGCCGGTGCCGCACCGGGTTGCGCGGAATTCACATCGGGTTTTCCACGCTCGTTTTGCGTAGCGGTGCGGGTGCGGAACCTCAGACGCCGCCTGGACTGCGGGAGCCCGTTCTTATGTATGACCAATGCACGGCGAACGGACTGTCCTCGCCAGACGACGCCTGAGAACCCGCGGCGGTGCAGGTGCCGTGGGTGGGTTATGCGCCTGGCGGCGCATGCGGCCGCTCAGGTGGTCTGGTCACGTTGCGCATCGCAGCTGCGGCCACAGCCGATGAAGAGGATCACTGGGATCGATCCACAGCTTTCCCACAGTCCGGAACTGGTGGATATCGGTCACCTGGACGTGGTTTCGTCGGTGCGATCCACTTCCAGCCTTGGAGTGACGAGAATGTCGACCACAGCCACATCCGCCCCGCAGAGAACTGCACCCCCGCAAGAAGCGCAGGGCAAACCGCAGTGGGTTCCGCTGACCGTCGGTGTGCTCGCAGCCGTGGCCCTGGTGGCTGCCGCGGCCGTCGTGGTCGGGGTGAAGTCAGCAGTGCTCGCCGCACTCGGACTCGCCCTCGGGCTGACCTTGTTCCACTCCCGCTTCGGGTTCACCTCGGCCTGGCGGCAGCTCGTCTCCGTCGGGCAGACCGAGGGCATCCGGGCGCACCTGCTGATGCTCGGCGTGGCCTCGATCCTGTTCGCCCCGATCCTGGCCGGGGGCGTGACCTTCTTCGGCGGTGAGGCGGAGGGCAACGTCTCCCCCGTCGGCCTCGGCCTGGTCGTCGGCGCGGTGCTGTTCGGGATCGGCATGCAGCTGGGCGGTGCGTGCGCCTCGGGCACGCTGTTCGCCGTCGGCGGCGGCAACACCCTGATGGTCATCACGCTGTTCTTCTTCATCTGCGGTTCCGTGCTGGGTGCCCTGCACTTTCCACTGTGGACCTCCGAGGCGATCACCCTCGGCTCCTTCTCGCTGGCCGAGGACACCGGCCTGGGCTACTTCGGCGCGCTGGTCGTCCAGCTGGCCGTGCTCGGTGCGATCGGTTTCATCGCGATCCGGTGGGCTCGCAGGCACGACGCTCCTCCGGCCGGTCGACCGCCGACCTCGCGCGGGCTGTGGCGGGTGCTGCGCGGCGCGTGGCCGCTGTGGGTCGGCGCTCTCCTGCTGGCCGGGCTCAACGCCGTCGTCCTGCTGACCCGCGGCACGCCGTGGGGCATCACCTCGGCGTTCGTCCTGTGGGGATCGAAGGCGCTGCAGGCGATCGGCGTCGACGTGGCGAGCTGGCCCTACTGGCAGGGCGAGCGGGCCGCCTCGCTGGCGGGCCCGGTGCTGGCCGACTCCACCTCGGTGCTCGACTTCGGGATCATCGTCGGGGCGCTGGTCGCCTCGGCCGCCTCGGGCGCGTTCGTGCTGGCCAAGCGCATGCCCGCGAAGGTGGTGCTGGCCGCGGTGATCGGCGGTCTGCTGATGGGCTACGGCGCTCGTCTCGCCTACGGCTGCAACATCGGCGCCTACTTCTCGGGAATCGCCTCGTTCTCCCTGCACGGCTGGATCTGGGGCCTGCTGGCCCTGGTCGGCACCTGGGTCGGCCTGAAGCTGCGCCCGCTGTTCGGGCTCGGAGTTCCCAAGCCGAGCGATTCGGTCTGCTGACCCATTACAGGTCCGCGACGCTGAACTTCGCCCGGCACAGGCGATGCGGTGTCCAGGCCTGATGCGAACGGCGCCCGGGCTGTCGCGTTCGCGACGGTCCGGGCGCCGGCCTTTCTGCCGATGCGGCCCTGTCCGCTCAGGAGTGGACGGACGGCTCGTGCGCGGACGTGATCCAGTCCCGAACCCACTGCGACAGCGCAGCTCCGTTGCGCACCCAGCTGAAGTGCCCGAGGTTCTCCGCCCCGGACTCCGCCCTCGTGTAGTGCTTGGACGTGCGCAGCGCGTGACGCGCCTTCGCCGCCAGGTGGTCCACTGAGGACTGCGGAGCCAGACGGTCGCCCGCAACGCTGACCGTCAGCAGCGGCACCTGCACCTCGCGCAGCGCCGCTTCGTAATCGGTCGCCGAGCCGTGGAGCCGGTACTTGCTGGTGCGGGCTTGACGCGCCCAGTCCCGCATCAGGCCGGTCGCCTGCCGACCACCGAAGCCGAACCTGTGCCCGGGCCAGTAGCCGAGCAGCGTCGACGCGCTCGCCACGGCCTGAGTTCCGACCAGCGTGCGCAGCTTGTAGACCCCGGGGAAGCTCCGGAACCACACCGATCCGGAGGCCACCAGCGCGACACCCCGCACCCTGCCCCGGTGGCGCGCCGTGTGCAGCAAGGCGATCTGGCCGCCGAGGCTGTGCCCCAGCAGGAAGCGCGGCGCCCGCGGGAAGACGTCCTCGATCAGGTCGAGGACACCGTTCAGGTCGTCGATCAGGCTCTCGTATCCGAAGCGCACGCCGCGGGCCGCGAGCGGTTTGCTCTCCCCCTGGCCGCGCAGGTCGAACGTCACCACGGTCAGGCCCTGGCGGTGCAGATCGGCCACGAAGGGCCGGTAGTACCGCGCGGGCACTCCCATGGCGGGGACCAGCACGACGACCGGACTGCTCGGGTCGTCCTGCTGCGCCGCGCGGACCTTGATCCGGTGCTGCCCGGCCGACACCAGTCCGAGCACGACCGAAGCAGGCGCGTCGGGCTCAGGACTGCGGGCGGCGGTATCGGTGTCCACGTCGCACAGATTAACGGAACGGCTCCGTCTCGGACAGGATCTCAGCGCAGCCGTCGCGGCCCGGTGTCCAGCACCACCGGGGACGCACCGAGCACCACCTTGGCACCGGTGACCATGGCGCCCACCGGCGAGGCCAGCACCGGGCGCAGCGCCAGATCGCGCACTTCCGGCAGGTCCTCGGCCAACGTCGCCACCCGCAGCACCAGGTCCTCCAGGGCCGCGAGGTCGGCCGGTTCGCTGCCCCGGTAGCCCGCCAGCAGCGGCGCCGCCCGCGGCGCCCTGACCAGCGCCGAAACATCCACATCGGACAACGGCAGGGCGCGGTAGGCCTTGTCGCCGAGCAGTTCGCTGGCCACCCCGGAAAGCCCGAAGGACACCAACGTGCCGAACGACGGGTCGTCCATCAGATCGATGACGCACGACGTTCCGCGCACCGCCATCCGCTGCACGTAGACCTCGTCCAGCCCGGACACCCGGCGGATGTCGGCGTACGCCGCCCGCACCGCCTCCGCGCTGCCCAGGTCGAGCCGGACGCCGACCAGATCGTTGCGGTGCCGGAGCTGGTCGCTGACGGACTTCAGCGCGACCGGGAAGCCCAGCTCCTCGGCAGCGGCCACGGCCGCGGTCACACCGTC
Organism: Saccharopolyspora antimicrobica; assembly: GCF_003635025.1. Taxonomy (GTDB): domain Bacteria; phylum Actinomycetota; class Actinomycetes; order Mycobacteriales; family Pseudonocardiaceae; genus Saccharopolyspora; species Saccharopolyspora antimicrobica. The sequence continues at coordinate 530,106 of NZ_RBXX01000002.1, forward strand.
CACCCGCCGGAAGGGCACCACGTCGATGCCGTAGCAGGCGAGCAGTCGCAACGCGCGCTCGTCGTCGAGCTTGGTAATGCCTTCCGCGAGCCAGTCCTCGACCAGCGCCCGCGCCCCGTCCGCATCGACGCCCGGCGGCCGCACGAAGTGACCTTGCGGAGCCGCCCGCCACTGGGCGTAGCGGGTCACCCTGGCCAGCGCCAGCACCGAACGCTCCGGGCTCGGGTACGACGGCACGGAACCCTTGCCCGCGAGCCCGTCCGGTCCCGGCACCACCAGCTCGTCCGGCACGCCCTCGGCGGCCAGGAACGTGGTCACCACCGGTTTGGAGCGCGCGACATCGGCCTCTTGCAGCGCCTCCCGCATGGCCCTGGCGTACGCGGTCCCGGGCACCGCCACCGGCGGTGCGAACACCGTCACCAGCGCGTCGACGTCCGGGCGCAGGGCGGCGTCGCGAACCGCGGCGGCGAACACCTCCGGCTCCGCCGAGGCACCCACGTCGACCGGTTCACCGGCCAGCGCCAGCCCCTGGGCCTGCGCCACGTCCGCCGCGAGCATCCCCAGCGCCGAGGAGTTGCCCACGATGGCAACGCGGTCGCCCTGCGGCAACGGCTGGTGCGCCAGCAGCAGCGCTGTGTCGAACATCTGCGCCACCGACTCCACCCGGATGACGCCGGACTGCTCGAACAGCGCCTGCACGCTGGTCTCGTCGATCTGCACCGAGGTCGCCGCCAGGCCCGGACGCACCGCGTTGCGCCCGGACTTCACCACCACGACCGGCTTGCTGCGGGCCAGCCGCCGCGCCAGCCGCCCGAACTTGCGCGGGTTGCCGAACGACTCCAGGTACAGCAGGACGACATCGGTGGCCGGATCGGTCTGCCAGTACTGCAGCAGGTCGTTGCCGGACACGTCGGCCCGGTTGCCCGCCGAGACGAACGTCGACAGCCCCAGCCCGCGCTCGGTGGCGGTGGCCAGGATCGCCACGCCCAGCGCACCGGACTGGCAGAAGAACCCGGTGCGCCCGCGTCCCGGCAGCTGCGGCGCGAGGCTCGCGTTCAGCCGGAAGTCCGGGTCGGTGTTGACCACGCCCAGCGCGTTCGGGCCGACCACCCGCATGCCGTGCACGCGGGCCTCGCGCACCATCTCGCGCTCGACCTCCCGCCCCGCAGGTCCGCTCTCGCTGAACCCGGAGCTGACGATGACCAGCGTCTTGACGCCCTTGGCCAGGCAGTCGTCGAGCACTTCGGTCACGCTGGCGGCCGGGATCGCCACCACGGCCAGGTCCACCTCGTCCGGGATGGCGAGCACCGATGCGTAGGCCCGCACTCCGCGCACCGAGCGGTGCTCCGGGTTCACCGGGTAGACCGGGCCGGTGAAGTCAGCGGTCAGCAGGTTCGCCAGCACCGCGTGGCCGATCTTGCGGTGGTCGGTGGAGGCACCGATCACCGCCACCGAGCGCGGTCGCAGCAGGTTGTGCACGCTGCGCGCCTCGGCGGCCTGCTCGCGGGCGCGGGCCACCGCCACCGACTCCTCGGTGAGGTCGATGTCGAACTCCAGGTGGACGACGCCTTCCTCCATCGCGCGGCTCACCTGGTAGCCGGCGTCCCGGAACACCCGCACCATCGTCGAGTTCTCCGCCAGCACCTCGGCCACGAAGCGCTGCAGCCCGCGCTCCCGCGCGGCCGCCGCCAGGTGCTCCAGCAGGATCGACCCCAGACCGCGGCCCTGGTGCGGGTCCTCCACCACGAACGCCACCTCGGCCGACTTCTGCTCGCCCAGCCGGTCGTAGCGACCCACCGCGACGATGTCGTCACCGAGCAGCGCGACCAGCGCGACCCGGTTGACGTAGTCGACGTGCGTGAAGCGCTCCACGTCGCGCTGGGGCATGCGCGGGTACGGGCCGAAGTAGCGGTAGTAGCGGGTCCGGTCGCTGAGCCGCCCGTGGAAGGCGATCAACTTTTCGGCGTCCGCAGCCGTGATCGGCCGGATGTGCACCGTGCCGCCGTCGGAGAGCACGACGTCGGCCTCCCACTGCCGCGGGTAGCCCGGGGTCTGCTCCTGAACCGTTCCGTCCACTTCGGACTCCTCAGTCGCGGCTGTCGACCGGGTCGAGACCATGCAACGGAAACACCGCGTGCCGGGTATCGCGAATCGAGGTGTCCACCGAGGACGCGGTCACCCCCGTCCAGCGCTCGAACGACGGGTCGGCCCCGTCGGTCATCGACGTCGGCAGCGGCACGTTCTCGGCGACCCGCACCGCGTGCGCCATCCAGTCCTCCGGAATGGTCGTCTCCGGAGCGATGTCCCGGTCCAGCAGGGTCGCCAGCAGGTGGGTCCAGGCGCGCGGCACCACGCGGAACAGGGAGTAGCCCCCGCCGCCGAGGGCCAGCCACTTGCCGCCGGCGCAGCTGTCGGCCAGCTCCCGCAGGTCCTGGTAGGTGGCACGCTGCCCGTCCACGCTCTTCGACAGGTCGGCCAGCGGGTCCTCCCGGTGCGCGTCGGCCCCGCACTGCGTCACCAGCACCTGCGGCCGGAACGCCGCCAGCACCGAGGGCACCACCGCGTGGAACGCGCGACGCCAGTCGGCGTCACCGGTCCCCGGCGGCAGCGGGATGTTGACCGCGGTGCCGTCCGCCGCCCCGCTGCCGATCTCGGTGCTGAACCCGGTGCCCGGCCACAGCGTGAGCGGGTGCTGGTGCAGGGAGATGGTCATCACCCGAGGGTCGTCGTAGAACGCGGCCTGGACGCCATCGCCGTGGTGCACGTCGACGTCGAGGTAGGCGATCCGCTCCACCCCTTGCTCCAGCATCCACGCGATGGCCACCGAGCAATCGTTGTAGATGCAGAAGCCCGCCGCCCGGTCGGCCATCGCGTGGTGCAGTCCGCCCGCGATGTTGACCGCCCGGTCCGCCTTGCCGGACACGATCTGCTCGGCAGCCCGGATCGACGCGCCCGAGATCAGCGCCGCGGCTTCGTGCATCCGGTCGAAGATCGGGTTGTCCTCGGTGCCGAGCCCGTGCCCCACCTCGGCCCCGGCCAGCGGCGCGGCGCGGACGGCTTCGAGGAACTCCGGGGTGTGCACCCGCAGGAGGTCCTCCTCGGCCGCCGGCTGCGGGGCGAGCACCTCGACCCCGTCGAGGACGCCGAGCGAGCGGGCCAGCCGCATGGTCAGGTCCAGCCGGATCGGATGCAACGGGTGATGACCACCGAGGTCGTAGTCGAGCACCGACTCGTCCCACACCACCGCGCACTGAGAACCCATGCCCCGGACGCTACCTCGCCTGTGTCCGCCGACACTGTGTTCCAAGCCACTGCGCTGTTCCGCGTCGATCGTTCAGCCCACCTCCTCTCCAGTTGCGGCCGGACGGTCCGGGTCCGCCGACCAGTTCGACCACGAGCCCGCGTAGAGCGCGGCCGGGCGCTGCGGATCGGTCACGCCTGCGTGTTCCAAGGCGAGCAGCACCGAGCACGCCGTCACACCCGAGCCGCAGTAGGCCCCGATCGGTCCGCCGGCATCGACGCCGAGAGCGGCGAAGTGCTCGGCCAGGTCTTCAGCCGACCGCCACCGCCCGGAGTCGGTCACGTGCGCGGAGAACGGCGCGTTCCGCGCACCGGGGATGTGCCCGGCCCGCGGGTCCATCGGCTCGACGTCGCCCCGGTAGCGCTCGGGCGCGCGAGCGTCCAGCAGGGTGCCCTCGCGAGCCAGCCCGGCTGCGCCGTCGGCGTCCAGGACCGGCATCGATCCCGGGCGGACCCGGAAATCACCCTCGCTCGGCTGCGGCTGCTCCGTCGTGGTCGGCAGTTGCTCCGCGACCCACACCGCGTAGCCGCCATCGAGCACGGCCACCTCACGGTGCCCGGCCCAGCGCAGCAGCCACCAGGCACGAGAGGCCGCCGAACCGTTGTCCGCGTCGTAGACGACCACCGGCCGGTCCGAGTCCACTCCGGCACGCCGCAGGACCGCTTCGAGGTCCTCCGGCTCCGGCAGCGGGTGGCGGCCGGCCGTGCCCGGTGCGGCGGCCAGTTCGGCATCCAGATCGACGAACACCGCACCCGGCAGGTGGCCCTCCTCATAAGCCTCGCGCCCGGGCGGCCCGAGCAAGGACCAGCGGACGTCGAGCAGGGTCGGGGGTGCCTGCCCCCGCAACGCGGTCATGAGATCATCGGTACTGATCAAAGGATCCACAGGACGGCCTTTCGTAGCCCGGCGACGAGGTCGGTCGAAAATCCTGGCAGTCAACTCCCCGACCGCTGACCGCTGTCGCCCGGGGCGACTAGCATCGTGGTTGGGACTGAATGGGGAGCCGACGTGAACGATCTCATCGATACCACTGAGATGTACCTCCGCACCATCTACGACCTCGAAGAAGAGGGCGTTGTTCCACTCCGTGCCCGAATTGCCGAACGATTGGAGCAGAGCGGCCCCACGGTGAGCCAGACGGTCGCCCGAATGGAACGCGACGGGCTGCTGACCGTCGCCGAGGACCGGCACCTCGAACTCACCAAGACCGGCCGCGCACGCGCCATCAGCGTGATGCGCAAGCATCGCCTCGCCGAGCGGCTCCTCGTCGACGTGATCGGCCTCGAGTGGGAGCACGTGCACAACGAAGCGTGCCGCTGGGAGCACGTGATGAGCGAAGCCGTGGAGCGCAAGCTCGTCAAACTGCTCGGCAGCCCCACCACGTCCCCCTACGGCAACCCGATCCCCGGCCTGGACGAGCTCGGCGTGGACCACGCCGAGGGCTCGGTCGACGGCGACCTGCAGCGGGTCGACGAGATCGCCCGCAACGGCGGAGGCCGCGCGATCATCCGCCGCATCGCCGAGCACGTCCAGCTCGACCCGGACCTGATGACCGAGCTGAAGGAAGTCGGTGTCGTGCCGGGCAAAGAGGTGGAGATCATGTCGGTCGTGGGGCCGAACAAGCCGATCGAGGTCCGGGGCGAGAACGGCAGCACCGAACTGACCTCCGGCATCGCGCACGCGGTCATGGTGCACGCCAAGTGACCTCGGCCGAGCGCGCGGCGGCATTGTTCGCCGAGGAGCACGGCAATGCCGCCGACGCGGTCTGGTCCGCACCTGGACGGGTGAACCTCATCGGGGAGCACACCGACTACAACGACGGGTTCGTGCTCCCCTTCGCCCTGCCGCACCGGACCGCGGTCGCGGTCCGGTCGCGCACCGACGGCCGGTTGTCCACGGCGACCTTCGGCAGCGACGGGCGGCTGCACCGCAGCCCCGAGATCGGCATCGACGAGCTGCGCCCCGGCTCCCCCGGCGGCTGGGCCGCCTATCCGGCCGGCGTCGCCTGGGCACTGCGCGAGGCCGGTTTCCCGCTCCGCGGAGCGGACTTGATGATCGTCGGCGAGGTGCCGACCGGTGCGGGCCTGTCCTCGTCCCACGCGCTGGAGTGCGCGACGGCGCTGGCCCTGCTCGACACCGCGAACGCCGCGCCAGGGCAACCGGGCGCGCCGACCCTCGGTGAGATCGCGCGCCTGGTGCAACGGGCGGAGAACGACTTCGCCGGGGCGCCGACGGGCCTGCTCGACCAGACCGCCTCGCTGTCGTGCACCGAGGCGCACGCGCTGTTCTTCGACGTGCGCACCGGTGTCGGCGAGCAGATTCCGTTCGACCCGGTCAGCGCCGGGCTGGAAGTGCTCGTGATCGATACTCGCGTGAAGCATTCGCACAGCGAATCCGGTTACGGAGAACGCCGCCGGGGCTGCGAGCGGGCAGCGGAACTGCTCGAGCGCAAGGCGCTCCGCGACGTGACCGCGGCCGAACTGCCGGCGGTGCTGCCGCAGCTTCCGGAAGAACTCCGCCCGCTGGTGCGGCACGTCGTCACCGAGAACGACCGGGTGCTGGCCACAGTGGACGAGCTCCGCGCCGGCCGGTACGCCGAGATCGGCCCGCTGCTGAACTCCTCGCACGCCAGCCTGCGCGACGACTACCGGATCTCCAGCCCGGAACTGGACCTCTCGGTCGATTCCGCCCTGGCGTCCGGCGCGCTGGGTTCCCGGATGATCGGCGGTGGTTTCGGCGGTTCCGCGATCGCGCTGGTGCCCGTCTCCGACCGGTCGAAGATCGAGCAGGCCGTCCTGGACGCCTTCGCCCGGGCGCACCTGGCCGCGCCCCGGTTGTTCACAGCGGTACCCTCCGCCGGGGCGGGGCGGGACCGGTGACCACCGGGCGACCGCTGCCGCTCGCCGGTCGACGGCGGCCGAACTAGAACTCGCACGGAAGGCAGTACCCACTTGAAGCTCCTCGTCACAGGCGGCGCCGGTTACGTCGGAAGCGTGTGCGCCGCACGCTTGGTGGAGGCCGGTCACGAGGTCGTCGTGGTCGATGACCTGTCCACCGGGCACGCCGACGCGGTCCCGGCCGGCTGCAAGTTCGTCGAGGCCGACATCGCCGCGGCGGCGAGCGAGCTGCTCGCGGAGCCGTACGACGGTGTGCTGCACTTCGCGGCCAAGTCGCTGGTCGGCGAATCCATGCAGGACCCGCAGAAGTACTGGCAGGGCAACGTCGTCACCTCGCTGAGCCTGCTGGACGCGATGCGCGAGCACGGCACGCCCCGCCTGGTGTTCTCCTCCACCGCGGCGACCTACGGCGAGCCCGAGGACACGCCGATCACCGAGGACACCGCGACGCGGCCGACGAACACCTACGGCGCGACGAAGCTGGCCATCGACCACGCGATCACCTCCTACGCGAACGCCCACGGCATCGGCGCGGTGAGCCTGCGGTACTTCAACGTGGCCGGCGCGCACGGCGCCTTCGGCGAGCGGCACACCGTCGAGACGCACCTCATCCCGATCGTGCTGCAGGTCGCCCTCGGCCAGCGGGAGCAGGTGCAGATCTTCGGCGAGGACTGGCCCACCGCCGACGGCACCTGCATCCGCGACTACATCCACGTCACGGACCTGGCCGACGCCCACCTGCTGGCCCTGGAGAACGCCGTCGCCGGTGAGCACCGGATCTACAACCTCGGCAACGGCACCGGGTTCTCGGTCAAGCAGGTGATCGACACCTGCCGTCAGGTCACCGGTCACCCGATCCCCGCCGAGGTCGCCCCGCGCCGCGCCGGTGACCCGGCGACGCTGGTGGCCTCGAGCCAGCGCGCGCGGGACGAGCTGGGATGGCAGCCGCAGCGAGCCGATCTCGATGTCATCGTGCGGGACGCCTGGAACTTCACCCAGCAGCGCCAGGGCGCCTGAGCCGGTCTTCCACAGCAGTCGGGTCTTCGCGTTGTCGTGCATCACCAGGTTCCCTCCTCTTCGAGCACGATCCGGGCGTCCTCGGCGGCGTCCCGGGCGATGATGGCCAGTTCAGCGGGCGGCAGGCCGGCTTCCATGGCCTGCCGCAGCAGGATGCCCAGCTGGTGGTCCGGCCGGGTCCGCTCGATCCGCTCGAGTGCGACACCGGCGAGCGCTCCCTCACCTCGCAGGTAGGCGGAGAAGGCCAGCAGCGCGGCGACCTCGGGCAGTTCCGGAGCCGGGGCGTTGCGGACCAGGGCGAGCCAGAGCTCCTCGGCCGCCCTGGCCGTTTCGCCCAGCGCGGTGCCCAGGGCGATGTCGCGCACCCTGGTGTCCGACACCGCCAGCAGCACCCGCAGGCGGTCGTCCTCGGTCAGCGCTGAACCGCTGGCCGCGCGCTGGACTGCCGCGAGCACGAGCTGCACGTCCCGCGCCACCCGGTTCTGGGCGTCGTCTTCGATGCGTTCCTCGGCCAGCACGTCGAGCTTGGCCGACCAGCGCGCGACGGCTTGGGGCGATTCGGGCTCGACCAGCGCGCGGAGTTCGTCCCGGCTGCCGAATGTCACCGCCCCCGCAGCGGCCATCGCCGCCGCGACGGGCGAGGACTTCGGGTCGGGAATCTCGCCGGAGCACTTCGGATCGGAGTAGCAGTGCCATCGTGCACCGGCCTGGATCTCCGGTGCCCACATGGCGTGGACGGTCACGATTCCGGCCCGGTGGAACGAATCGCGCAGCATGTCGATCAGGTCGGCGTGCGGCGGACCGGTGTCGTTCTCGTCCACCTCGGGCCCGTTGAGCAGTGGCCTGCGGCAGGCGCCGGCGCAGTTGTCGTCGCAGGCGGCCACGTTCGGCTCGGCACCGACGACGACGAGCATGACGGCTTCTGCCCGCTGGCTCCCGAGCGGCCCGGACAGCAGGTGCTCGCCGAACCCGCAGATCTGCATCGAGCAGGGCAGGTCCGTGCGCAGCGTGACGCCGAATCTCGGGGTGAACGCGAGGTCGTGCAGCGTCAGCACCACGAGCGAGTCCGTCGGGTGGAATCCGAGCATGTGCGGCACGGCGGCCAGCACGTCGGCGGGTTCGGTCAGCGAAACGGTGGTGTTGAGTCGCGTTGTCATGCCACCACGATGGACGCCGAAACCCGTTGCGGAAAGGCATTTTTCGGAATCTGTTGACTAAGTGGTCCGCTGTGGACAACTCGGTCGAAGAACGTCAAAAAGTCCACTGTGGTGTGACGACTGCAAGGGTGACGGCGATCGTCCGACCGGTGAATGCGCTCCGCGACTGGCCAGCAACGCGAGCAAGCATCAAAACGGGCAGCCGGAGCCAGCACTCCGACTGCCCGTCGAACGACCGGGGCCGCTACCCGATGGACCCGACCAGCGGCAGCGTGATCGCGGTCCGGGACAGCTCCAGCGACAGCCCGGTTCCCGGCTTCGGGCGCAAGGTGAAGTCGTGGTCGCTGGACAGCACGACGATGCCGAGGCGGTGCCCCGGGGCGAACACGTAGTCGTCGGGCTGCATCGCAACCTCGATCTGGTAGGTCTGCCCCGGCTCGATCGGCGAGGTCCGGTCGATCGCGTCCCGGTTCTGCGGGTCGGCCCAGCCCCGGGTCACCACCGACACCGAGCCGTCCGGCGCCTGGTCCACCAGCAGCGCGGTCACGTTCGCCGCCGGGCGGTCGAAGGCCAGGGCGAGCGACGCGCGCACCGTTCCGCTGACCCGGGCCCGCTCCGCCAGCGGTTCGCCGAAGTAGGCCAGCCGGTTCGGCGAGCTCGGTGCCGCCGCGAGGTCCTCGGCCGTCCGGGTGGCGTCGTCGCGCAGCGATTCGACGGCCCGGTGGGGGCTGCTCGCCGTCGTCAGCCCGCCTCGGTCGGAGCCGCCGGGAGTGGGGCGCAGGGTCGCTTCCGCCGCCTGCGGCGCCGGCCACTCGGCTTCCTCGACCCAGCTGCCGTCCTCGCGCTGCACGGTGGCCCGCGGTTCGCCCTCGACCCCGTTGGGAACCTGGTACAGGTAACGCGTGAACCAGCGGTTCAGCTCCCGCAGCCATTCCTCCTTGCGGAGCCCGAGCGGGTCGGTGTGCCCGGACTGGTGCCACCAGATCTTGTGCGGCACGTCGCGCTCCCGCAGCGCCTCGTACCACTGGGCGGCCTGCCCGGTCTTCACGTTCCAGTCGTTGAGACCGTGCACCGCGAGCACGGCAGCGCGGACGTCGTCGACGTCGTTGAGGTAGTTGCGCTCGTCCCAGAACGGGCTGTAGTCGCCGGTGATCCGGTCCTGATCAGCGGTGATCTGGTCGATGACCTCCCGGCACGGCTCGCGGTCGGCGCGGGTGTGCACGAACTTCGCGAGCACGTCGGCGTCCTCGCCCTGGTAGCCGCCCGGCGCGACGACGGCTCCGGCGCCGCGGTAGTAGTCGTACCAGTTGGAGATCGCGCCGATCGGCACGATCGCCTCCAGCCCGTCGACTCCGGTGCTGGCCACCGCGTTGGGCAGCGTGCCGTTGTAGGAAACGCCCATCATCCCGACCTTGCCGGTCGCCCAGTCGGCCTTCGCGGGCGCACCGCCTGCGTCGTGGCCGGGGGCCCGCGAGTTCAGCCAGTCGACGACCGACTTCGCGCCGATCGTCTCGTTCTCGGCCCCCGTGGTGGGGCACCCGGTCGACTCCCCGGTGCCCAGGGATTCCCCGTAGACCACGGCATATCCCCTGGACAGCAGGTATTCCTCGTAACCCCAGCGGATGTCGGCGGCCGCTGACATCCGCTGGTCACCGGCGGCGGTGCGCAACGACCGGTGGCCCGGCTGCTCGGGTACGTGCAGCTCGGTGTCGACGTTGTGGTTGGGCACGTCGTTGCCACCGGAGAAGTAGGGACTGGCCTGGTAGACGACCGGTACGCGCAGGCCCCGGTCGGTCTCCTTCGGCCGCACCACCTGGACGTGCACCCGGTCGTCCTGCCCGTCGTGGTCGCTGTCCACCGGCGCGGTCACGAACAGGTCCTCGCGCACCGCTTGCGCCGGGTCGAACACCGGCTGCGCCTCGCCGTCCTCGAAGACCGGGCCTTGCGGTGGTTGCGCCGCCGCGGGCAACCCGCTCAGCGGTAGGACGCACAACGCAGCCAGCAGACCCATCCGAACGCGCCGCATGCAGGCTCCCGGAACTCCGAAGGGACAAGACACCAGCACATTTCTTAGCGCGAAATGCCCGGCAGGGCACCTTCCGGGCGGGTTTGCGCCAGAACCTCCCGATCCCGGCCCGGTAGAGTCGCGGGAGCAAGCCCGCAGCCAGCTGCAAGGAGTGCGCATGGCCATCCCGTCCAGCCTGCTGACCTCGGCCGGATTGATCGGCGGCTTCGCGGTCGCCCGCGCGTCCAAGCACCGGCATTGGGGCGGGGCGGTGGCAGCATGCGCAGGCCTCGCCGCGATGGAGACCTGCCGCCGCCGGACCGGGATCGGACCGGCCCTCGCGCTGGGCACCACCTACGCGGCAGCGCTGGCCGGATCACATCCGCTGGCCAAGGGAATCGGCGCGTGGCCTGCGGTTTTCACCGTCACCGGCGCGACCGCGGCCGCCGCGCACCTGTTGTCGAAGCGCCGCGGCTGAGCACAGGCACGCGAAGCCCGGCGCGCACGTTCACCGGCTCCGCTCGGCGAGGAACTCGGCGAAGGTGACGCCTCCGACGGCCTAGTCCGGAGCGAGATGACCGCCGCGTCGGTAGCCGGCCACGACGGCTCCCGGCAGTCGGATCGGCAGGACCAGTCGGCGGCGGCCGGTCGCGGCCAGGTAGGTGCGCGCGAGGTCGCTGTGGCCGCGGATCTCCGGGCCACCCATGTCCGGGACACGACCCGCCGGAGCGCCGGTCGCGATTTCGGTCAGGCGGGCTGCGACGTCCCGGACGTCGATCGGCTGGAAGTTCACCCCCGCGAGGGTCACGATCACAGGTGACCGGCGCTGCAGCGAGATCGTGCGGGCCACCAGGTCGTGGAACTGCGTGGCCGCAGGATCGTCCAGGGCAGCCCCGAGTTCCTCACGCGTTCTTCGGCTTCGAGCTTCGCCCGGTAGTAGAAGAGCGGCACCCGGTCGACGCCGACGATCGAGATGTAGACCAGGTGCGGTTCGCCGTTGCGCCGAGCCGCACCGATCAATCGTTCCGTCGCGGCTACGTCCTTGCTGCTCAGCGTCGTCGCGCAGTGCACGATCACGTCGACGCCCGAGGTCGCCGCGTCGATGCCTGCACCGGTCCGCAGATCTCCGGTCGCCCATTCGCGCGCAGTGCCGGTCGAGCCGGGACGACGGCTGAGCACCCGCACGTCCTGCCCGGTATCGAGCAGTCGCTGCACGACGACGCTGCCGAGCGTGCCCGTCCCACCCGTCACCAAGATCGGTTTCCGCACTCGCCCTTTCCTTCCCGTCGGTTCGGATGAGACGGGTCGGGGGCGTGGAACGTGACATCCGCGGGTGCCGTGCTGGACGACACCCGCGGATGCCCGGTCAGTTCTCCGGCCGTGCGAGCCGCCACAGAGAGATGATCTCGCTTGCGCGCGCGGCGTGGAACGGATCGCCGGAAGCCGCCGCCTTCGGATGCCGGGCCCCGGTGTCCGATCTGGCGAGGACGCGGAGTCCTGCTCCGCGAACCGCGTTCAGCAGGTCGGATCGGGTGCGCAGGCCGAGGCGTTCAGCCAGATCGGAGAGGATCAGCCACCCTTCACCGCCCGGTTGCAGATGATCGGCCAGTCCGTCGAGGAAGCCCAGCAGCATCCGGCTGCCCGGGTCGTAGACCGCGTGGTCGAGCGCCGAATGCGGCTCGGCGGGGATCCACGGCGGGTTGCACACGACCAGCTGCGCGCGTCCCGGCGGGAAGAGATCGGTCCGGACGGCTTCGAATTGCCCGGTGAGTCCAAGTCGTCGTGCGTTGTCCTCCGCACAGCGGATCGCCCGGGCAGAGCTGTCCGTGCCCACCACCCGGGGCACGCCGCGGCGGGCGAGAACCGCTGCCAGCACGCCGGTTCCGGTACCGATGTCGAACGCGGTCCCGACCGGCGGCAGCGGGGCATCGGCGACCAAGTCGACGTACTCGTTCCGGGTCGGGGCGAACACTCCGTAGTGCGGGTGGATTCGCGCGCCGAGCGCGGGCACCGAGACGCCCTTCTGCCGCCATTCCCGCGCGCTGATCACGCCGAGCAGCTCTCGCAGCGGAACGACGTACGGTTCGTCAACCGCCCCGTAGACGTCCTGGCAAGCAGCGCCGATGTCCGGCGCACGGCGCAGCGCCAACACGTGGCCGGGCTCAATTCTCACCAGAACGAGCGACAACGCTCGTGCCCGGCGCGATTGCTCCCGCCGGTGGTGGACGAACGCTTCGGCTACTGACGAGGGGCGTTGCGGCGACCGCCGCAGCCTGCGGGAGAGCGCGGCGAGCAGTTGGCGGGCCTGGTGGAAATCGCCTCGCCACAGCAAACCGGTTCCCCGGCATACCAACTCGCACGCCCGCTTCGCCGACATCCGGTCGTCGGCGTCGACGAACCGGGCCGGTGGTTCCGCGCCGTTCGCCGACAGCCAGCGGCCGGTTCCGGGCATGATCTGCTGCGCGCGGGCAGCATCGATTTCAGGGAGGTGCACGAACCGCTCCTGCTGATGCGGTAGATGCGGCTCGGCGCGAATCGCGCTTCGAGCCGCATGAAGAGGAAGGTGGACGATCAGGTACCGACCCGTCGACAGGTCGGGAGAGGTCCGGAACTAACCGACCACAGCAGCATGAACAGGTGCCGTCACGTCGTGAAGGCTAGTGCACCTGCGGTGTGCCGGGAACAGGAACCCGGCACACCGCAGGACTCCGCGCCGCTACACCGTGGTCGCAGGCTGTGCGCTGTCGACCGGTTGGGCGGGACTGTCGGCCGCGCGGCGGCTCACCAGGTCGGGAACCAGCGTCAGGACTCCGACCACCGCGAGCGCCGCCCCCAGCCACAGCGGGGCGCGCAAGCCGAAGTGGCCGATGGCCACTCCCCCGCCCCAGGAACCGATCATCACGCCGATGGTGATGAACGAGGAGTGCACCGTGTTCACCAGCGGACGCGCATTGGCGGTTCGGTGCACGCGGGTGATCATCGCCGGGTTCATCGTCACCCCGACCAGGCCGATGCCCAGCATGAACAGCACCGCGGCGACGCTGAGGTGCGCCAGCAGCGCGAATCCGGTCAGGAAGCCCACGTTGAGCACCAGTCCGATGAGCAGGACCCTGACCGGGTAGCGGTCGGCGAACCGGCCGACGATGGTGTTCCCGACGACCGTCGCGGCGCCGTAGGCGACGAGCAGCAGCGGGACGGTCCCGGTCTGGAAGCCGCTCACCTGGGTGAGGATCGGGTTGAAGTAGCTGAACGCCGTGAACGTGCCGCCGATGATGAACATGCTGGTGAGCAGGACCAGCCACAGCTTCGGCTTGCGGAAGACGCCCAGCTCCTGCCGGAAGTCGCCCTCCTCCTTCGCGCTGTCGAGGTCGGGCACGCCGGCGAGGGTGCACAGCGCGGCGACGACGGCCAGCCCCGAGATCGTCCAGAAGGCCGCGCGCCAGCCGAACTCCTCACCGACCAGTGTGGACAGCGGCATGCCGAGCAGGGTGCCCAGCATCAGCCCGTTCATCACCACCGCGAAAGCCCGGCCGCGGATCTCCGGACGGGTCAGCTGCGCGGCCAGCGACAGCGCGACCCCGAAGAACGCCTGCGACGCCACACCGGTGGTGACGCGGGCCACCACCATCACGCCGTAGCCCACCGCGGTGGCCGCCAGCAGGTTGCCGAGGAGGAAGATCGCGAAAAGGGACAGCAGCGCCCTTCTCGGCCGGATCTTCAGCAGGACGATGTTGAGCAGCGGCCCGCCGAAGGCCATCGCCGCGGCGAAGGCGGTGATCAGGTATCCGATCTGCGGAATGGTGGCACCGAGCCCGGTGGCCATCTGCGGCATCAGCCCGGCCACCACGAACTCGCTGGTCACCATGGCGAAGATGCCCAGGGCGAGAATGTAGACCGCGCGAGGCATTGTTCTCCCTTGTTTTAGATAGATCAGTACAAAATTGGCGCAAAGTTCAGCCAGCCGCCCACCCGCACCGACTCAGCAGGTCAGGGCGTCCATTGCCGCTTCCGCGATGGAGGACAGGACGGCCTGACCGGCACCCGCCTGGCTGGCGATCCGCATCCCGCCGATCACCGCGTTGACGTACGCGGCGAGCGCAGCCGCATCACGCGTGGACGTGATGCTCCCGCTGCGCTGCCCGGCCTCGATCACCATCCGCAGCGAGTTCAGGCGACGCTCTGCGTCGCGATCGAGGACCTGAGCCGCTTCTGCGTCCCGTCCAGCGAGCTCCACGACCGTGTTCACCGTCAGGCAGCCGACGCTGCGCCCGTCCCGCTGGTTCTCCAGCTCCGAGTCGACGACCACTCCGAACAGCGCGCGAATCCGCTCCAGCTCGGAATGCCCAGCGTCGTCCAGGATCTCCAGCTGGTTCGCCGTCGTGGTTTCGACGTAGCGGACGAGCGCTCGGATGAACAGGTCGTGCTTGCTGCTGAAGGTGTTGTAGATGCTGCTGCGACCGAGGCCGGTCGCCTCGCACAGATCCTGGGTCGACGTCGCCTCATAACCGTTCGCCCAGAAAGTCCGCATCGCGGCTTCCAGCGCACGGTCCTCGTCGAACAGCCTCGGTCGCGCCATGCGACGACCGTAACAGGTTATGAAATGAGCTGTCCAATACCCCGCCTGTCACATCCCGGAGCCCCCGCTCGTCCTCCCAGCGACCGAGACCGAAGGGAACGACCTGATGACAACGCGTGCTCGACTCCCGCGGAACGCCCCGACCCCGTCAGCGACCGGCTTCCAGCGGGAGGTGCGGCGATGAGGATCGTGCTCGCCGGAGCGACAGGGACGCTCAGCTCCGAACTGGTGCCGCGGCTGCTCGCCGCGGGCCACGAGGTCGTCGGACTCACCCGGACGGCATCCGGAGCGCAGCGGCTCCGCACCGCCGGGGTCACCCCCGTGGTGACCGACGTGATGGCCGCCGACGCCCTCCTCACCGCGCTCGACGGACGCACCGCGGACGCAGTGATCCACCAGGCCACCGCCATCACCCGGACACCTGCCTTCCACCGCGACCTGCACCCCACCGATGCCTTGCGCGACGTCGGCACCCGGAACCTGCTGCGCGCCGCGAAACGGCTCGGCGCGCGCAGGTTCGTCACCCAGTCGTTCTTCCTCGGCTACGGCTGGCGCGACCACGGTCCGGGGCTGCTCACCGAAGACCACCCGTACGCCGAGCCGGAACGCGGCCCCTTCGGGCACCACATGCGGTCACTGCGGTCCAATGAGGACCAGGTGCTCCGGTCGCCGGACCTCGAAGGAATCGCCCTGCGCTACGGCCTGTTCTACGGACCCGAGCCGGCCACCCGGAAGATGCTGGAGCTGACCAGGAAGCGGCAGCTCCCCATCCCCCGCCCGGCCGCGACCCTGCACCCGATCCACATCGCCGATGCCGCCTCCGCCACGGTCGCCGCGCTCGAGCGCGGCCGAGCGGGCCAGGCGTACAACATCGTCGACGACCAGCCCGTCGACATGGGCGACTACCTGGCCGCGCTGGCCGAGACCGCAGGAGCACCGCCGCCGCGCCGGGTCCCCGGCTGGCTGTTCCGGGCCGTGCCCTACATGCACTCCCTGCTGGTCGGCACCCGCATCGGGCTCGACAACAGCAAGGCCAAGCGAGAGCTGGGCTGGGCCCCGGAATACCCGACCTACCGGGACGGCCTGCCGTCGACAGTGGACCGCTGAACCGCCTCCCCCGGATTCGGCACCGCTCGCCCGGATCCGGGTGGAGCGGGGCGGAAAATGACGTGCGCCGGGCATCGGCATCGCGCTACGGTCTGCACACCGCCGATCACCCAGCCACCGCGGAGCACACCATGCCCGACGAACACCTCACCGAGATCCGATTCGGCATCTACGCGACCCCGGACGATGCCGCCAGGATCACCGAGGGATGCGGCGCGGTGCTGCGCGAGAGCGGTGTGGCGCACGAACTTTCGCTCACCGGACCGGAGCGGACTGCGTCAGCGGAGGACATGCCGCTCACCGAGGTCTACGACGAGCTGCCCGAGCAGTGGCGACTCCAGCACTCGGCCACCGATCCCGGTTCCCGGCGCATCCACGAGATCCGCATCGGCCTGGCGACCGGCCACCCGGAGAGCGCCCCGATCCGCGACGCGCTCACCCGCGTCATCTGCCCGGATCCCGAGCACCCGAGCCCATGTCCGATCCCATGGTCATCGAGTTCCGAGGCCGCCGGGGAGCGGCAGTACGGACACCTGCTCCGGCGTTGAGCACCGCTCAGCACGGGCTCGCGCTCCGGAGAACCGGGCAAAAAGGCGGGATTCCCACAGGCTGCGGGTCCACTGCTCTGTGGACTCGCAGCGGACATGTGTTCAGGAACACGAACGCACCGAGCTCTGCGAGATCAGTTGGCAGCGCAGAGTTTCCGCGGGCGCGTCGGCGTGCGTGCGCGGATGCGACCCGGTGCCGTCCGAAGCGCCGCGAGCAGGTCATTAGGCTGTGCAGGTGGCCCGTTCCACGATTCACGGCGAAGGGACTCCGGTGAACGCTCCAGCATCGACCGTCGAAGAGCTGACCACCCAGCGCGATCGCGCCCAGCAGGACCACGCGGCCCTGGTCGCGCGCGGCCTGAAGCTGGACCTCACCCGGGGCAAGCCGTCGCCGCGCCAGCTCGACCTCGCCGACGACCTGGTGGACCTGCAGGGCCCGCTGACCTCCGCCGCAGGCACCGACCTGCGCAACTACGGCGGGCTGCAGGGCCTGCCCGAGCTGCGCGCGATCTTCAGCGACGAACTGCAGGTGCCGGTGGAGCAGCTGCTGGCGGCGGGGAACTCCAGCCTCGAACTCATGCACGACGCGCTCGTCTTCGCGCAGCTCGGCACCCTCCCCGGTGGCCAGCGCCGCTGGGTGGACGAGCCCGAGATCGCCTTCCTGTGCCCGGTGCCCGGCTACGACCGGCACTTCGCGCTCTGCGAGCGGTTCGGCATCAAGATGATCCAGGTCCCGATGACCCCGGACGGCCCGGACATGGACGTCGTCGAGCGCCTCGTCGCCGAGGACCCGAAGGTGAAGGGCATCTGGTGCGTGCCCAAGTACAGCAACCCGGACGGCACCGTCTACTCCGACGAGACCGTGCGCCGCTTGGCCGCCATGCCGACCGCCGCCCCGGACTTCCGGATCTTCTGGGACAACGCCTACGCGGTGCACCACCTCACCGACGAGGCCGCTGAGATCGCCGACCTGCTCGCGCTGTGCGCCGAGCACGGCAACGCCGACCGCGCGTTCGTCTTCGGCTCCACCTCGAAGATCACCTTCGCGGGCGGTGGCGTCGCCTTCTTCGGCTCCTCCCCCGCCAACATCGAGTGGTGGCAGGCCGCCACCGCCAAGCGCAGCATCGGCCCGGACAAGATCAACCAGCTCCGGCACGTGCGCTTCCTCCGCGACGCCGAGGGCCTGCGCGAGCACATGCGCAAGCACGCTGCGCTGATCCGCCCGAAGTTCGACGCGGTCGACAAGATCCTCACCGCCGAACTGGACGGCACCGGGCTCGCCTCGTGGACCAAGCCGGCGGGCGGCTACTTCATCAGCTTGCAGGTTCCCGAGGGCTGCGCTCGCGCGGTGGTCGCCAAGGCCAAGGAGGCGGGCATCGCCCTCACTCCGGCCGGTGCGACCCACCCCTACGGCGACGACCCGACCGACAGCGTGATCCGCATCGCGCCGACCTTCCCGGACCAGGCGGAGCTCGAAGAGGCCATCACCGGCCTGACCACCTGCGTCCGCCTCGTCGGCACGGAGAAGCTCCTCGCCGACCGCCAGAGCTGACCGGCAGCGGGCCGTGACGAGGACCACACCGCCACGGCCGCTCGACGTCACCTCGGCGTTCCCCGAGCTGCGTCCGCTGGCCCGGCGGGCGGTGCGCCTGCACCCCCGCCGCGGCCTGCCGACGCGCTTCGAGAGCTCGGTCGGAGGTCCGCTGCTCTGGCCCCGGAACGAGGACTGGCCGGTCTGCACCGCAGCGCACGACGGGTGGGAGAAACCCGTATCGCTGGAGGACCTCCGCAGGCGGCGTGCCCTGCTGGAACAGGCCTGGCTCCGCCCGCGACCGCCCGGCCAGAACCTGCTGTCCACCGAGGAAGCAGTTCTCCTGGCGGCGCTGGAGAAAGGCCACGCCCGGCACGCCGGCCCGAACGCGCTGCTTCCCGTCGCCCAGCTCTACCTGCGCGACGTCCCGGGATTGACCGGCCCCGCGGGGGCCGACGTGCTCCAGGTCCTGTGGTGCCCGCTCGATCACGTCGAAACGTCGATGCCCGCCGTCCACCTCGTGTGGCGGACTGCCGCGGACGTAGTCGATCCGCTCGACGTGCTTCCCGAGCCCGCCGATGTGGATCGTGACGGCAGCTACGTCCCGGAGCCCTGCGCCGTGCACCCGGAGATCGTCACCGAATACCCGAGTCCGCTTGAACTCCCGGCAGAACTGGCGAACCGGCTTCACGAGTGGAGCAGCACGGCGAACTGCCACTACCAGTACGAGTTGTCCGTCGCTCCCGGCTGGAAGGTCGGCGGATGGGCACCGTGGAGCTTCTGCGATCCCTGGCCCATGCACTGCGCTGACTGCGGCGCGGAACTCCAGCCGCTGCTGACCATCAGTTCCGGTGAGTGGGATGGTGGCAACGGAAGCTGGATCCCTCTCGAAGACCGGACACCGCACCCTGAGCCGGTGGGACTCCGCGAGCCGTCCAATCCGCCGATGGTGCTGATCGGCCGCGGCTACAACATGCAGATCTACCGCTGCCCGAAGTCCCCCGACCACTCGGTCCTGGAGAACATGCAGTAGCGGTCGGGTGATCCGCCGGCACCATCACCCCGGCCAGCGCCTGCAGCTCGACCTCGTGCCGAGCTCTCCCGTCTCGGGGCAACGGACAGGGCTGGGCCTGGTCGGTCACCGAACCGATGCGGCACCCGTATCTGCGGCATCGCCCGGCCCTCGCCCGAAAACCGCGCTCCGCAAGCGAACCCGGCCTACGCGGGCAGTTCGACCACCTTGGCCGCTACCCAGAAGAAGACCTTCGGATCGCCCAGGCCGGACTCCGTGAGCCAGTCGGCAGCCAACCGGGCCTGCTCCTCGTCCTGAATCAGACCCCAGCGCCCAGGCCGGACGCCGGTAGCGTGGCCGACATCGCGGACGAGGCCGCCGAGGCAGGTCCAGGTGTGCCAGATCCCGCTGTCGTACCCGACGAGTTCGAATCCGAGCACCCGGCCCCCGGGAGCCGGCTCCTGCCGGACCAGCCGCTCCGGCAGGCTGCCCGCCGCGCGCTCCCAGCCACCGGCCGTGATGTCGGTCAGCAGTTCCGGGAGGTCCGGCACCGCGAAACCCACCCCGAGCACGTGCAGGTCGGCCCGCACTTCCCGAGCACGTCCCCGCCTGGCCGATTCCACGTCCTCGAACCAGTCGTCCCAGCCGTCCGGGTCGACGTCGAGCAGGTCCGCCACGCAGCTGCTCATCGACACCAGCTCGGTGTCCGGCAGGCTGACGTCCTGCCAGTCCTGCCGGACATCCCGTGATGCGACGCGGTATCCGGCCAGCGCGTAGTCGATGACCATGGAACCAGTTTCCCATGCAGGACAAGCGAATAACGCGCTCGCCTGCCACGAAGAGGGTTTCAGTCCGATGTGGAACGCGGATCTTCCGGGACATGACCCGCACTCAGCGGAGGTTCGCGGCTCGCGGAAGACAGCGCGACCAGCGACATCCGAGCTGTTCAACCGCAGGGGACCACGCTGGAGTGATCACTTCTTTCGCAGCACACCAGCGCGTGCGGCGGCGAGCGCGAGAGCTGCCGCGTGGTCGGCGGTTGCCTCGTCGACCGGCTCTGCGCTGATCAAGAGCCGGAAGTAGATCGGTGCGACGAGAGCCCTGAGCACCTCCTCGGGATCTGTGTCGGCGGGCAGGTCGCCGCGCTCGATCGCCCGCGTGATCACCGGTTCCGCGCGCCGGAAACGGTCGTCGAACACGCGCGTCCTGGCGTCGGCGATCTCCGGCAAGCGCACAGCGTCGGAGAACATCGCCGCGAGGATCGCCTGACCGCTGGGGCTCGTCATCGTGCCCACGAGCGAGCGCGCGAGTTCGCGGAGATCGGTGTCGACGGCACCGGTATCGGGTACTGGGATGTCGGCGGCGACGTGCTCGGCCAGTGCGTCCACGACGAGGCTCTCCCGGTCTGCCCATCGGCGGTAGACGGTCGTCTTGTGCACCCCTGCCCGCTGCGCGACGTTGTCCACCGTGAGCGCGGCGTAGCCCTTTTCGATCAGCTCGGCGAGCGTTGCGGCGTGGACGACGGCGCGCACCTTCGGGCCGCGGCCAACCGCTCGGACTCGGTGGCCGCGCTGGGATTCAGAGGTCATTGCAACTCCGTGTTGCGTTAGCTTCCTGCTCCGTGCCACGATCAGATTATCGCAACTTTTAGTTGCATTATCGAAGGCGAGGAGATCGAGACGTGACGCGACGCAGCCCCTCCCGGACGTGGTCCTTCCACAGCATCCCGGATCAGTCCGGACGCTTGGCCGTGGTCACGGGAGCGAACAGCGGTATCGGCTACGTGACCGCGCGCGAGCTCGCCCGACGCGGCGCGCACGTCGTGCTCGGGTGCCGCAACCCCGTTCGCGGCCAAGCCGCGCTCGAACGCTTGCGAACCGAACTTCCGGATGCGCGGATCGAACTGCACCAGGTCGACCTCGCCAGCTTGCGGTCGGTGGCCGAGTTCGCCGAATCCTTCGAGCACCGCAGAATCGACCTGCTGATCAACAACGCCGGTGTCGCCATGGTCCCGTTCGCCCGCACCGCGGACGGCTTCGAATCGCAGTTCGGCATCAACCACCTCGGCACGTTCGCCCTCACCAGCCAGCTGCTCCCCCGACTGCTCACCGCACCCGCACCACGGGTGGTGACCGTCAGCAGCGAAGGTCAGCGCTTCGCGCGCTTCGACCTGACCAACCTCAACGCCGAACGCGGATATCAGGCCGCGTTCGCCTACGTGCAGTCCAAACGCGCAAACCTCTACTTCGCCCGAGAACTGCACCGCCGCGCAGCGAGGACGTTCCCGCACCTGCGCAGCATCGCCGTCGCCCCTGGGCTCACCCGCAGCAACGTGCTCACCGGAGGCTCCAACGCCGAACGCGGCGCGCTCTACCGAACCGTCATGCCGCTGCTCGTCCGGGCAGCTTTCCAGCCCACTGCTGGAGGTGCGAGAACTTCGCTGTACGCCGCGACCGGGAACGTGCCCGGCGGCAGCTACATCGCCCCGTCCGGATTCCTGGAACTGCGCGGCGGCCCCGCTGTCCACGACCGGCATCGAGCCCTGCACGATGCCGAAACCGCTTGCCGCCTCTGGCAGATGTCGGAGGAGCTGACCGGAGTTCGTTACCCGGTCGGTAGTCGCACTCGCGAATAGCCTCGTTCGCTCAAGGGGTGCGCTGTTCCCAGCAACCGCCGCCGCACCGGATCTTCTAGCCGACGTGTTGGCCGAACCGCTTCCGGTACTGGGATGGGGCGAGTCCCGTCGCACGACGCATCAAGGCGCGCAGGTTCGCGACGGTGCCCAGCCCGCTGCACCGCGCGACGATCTCGAAGCGGGATTCACCCTGCTCGATCAGCCGACATGCCAAGGCAAGCCGTTCTCCTGTCAGCCACGCCAGTGGTGTGGTTCCCAGCTGAGCCCGGAAGCGGCGGTGCAGTGTCGCCGGGCTGACGGAGGCGCGCGCCGCCAGGTCGGACACGGTCAGCGGTGCGTCCAGCCGCTCTTGGGCCCATGCCAGCAGGGGCGCGAGGGACTCGTCCGGGATGTTCGGCACCGGGCGCTCGATGAACTGCCGTTGCCCGCCGTCACGGTGCGCGGCGAAGACCAGCCTTCGGCTGACGGAATTGGCGATCTCCGCTCCGTGGTCCCGGCGGACGATGTGCAGCCCGAGGTCGAGGGCAGCGGCGCTCCCCGCGGCGGTGAGGATGTCACCGTCGTCCACGAACAGGACACCTTCTTCGAACCGGACGGCGGGGAACCGGGATCGAAAGGAGTCTGCCCACTGCCAGTGTGCGGTGGCCCGGCGCCCGTCGAGGATCCCTGCTTCGGCGAGAGTGAAGGCACCGCTGCAGAAGCCGACCAGTCGTGCT
The DNA here is from genome assembly GCF_003635025.1 of Saccharopolyspora antimicrobica. Lineage (GTDB taxonomy): Bacteria > Actinomycetota > Actinomycetes > Mycobacteriales > Pseudonocardiaceae > Saccharopolyspora > Saccharopolyspora antimicrobica. The sequence continues at coordinate 552,608 of NZ_RBXX01000002.1, forward strand.
CCGCGCGCGTGCGCCCGCCGGATGGCGTCGAGCACGGCTGGGCGACGGGGAACATCGATGTCTGGGCGGTTGGGGACGATCAGGGTGTCCGCCGAGTCCACCGCTTCCAGGTCGGCGACACCGGTGAGCGTGAAGAAGCCGTCGCGCATCAGCGTTCGCGGTTCGGGGGAGCAGAGGCGGAAGTCGTACAGATCTCGGCCGATCTCAGGCCTGCGCAGACCGAAGACCTCGGTCGCGCAGCCGAGCTCGAAGGGATTCGAATTCTCGTCCACGATCACGACGACGCGCTCCGGGCCCGTCGTAGCGGCCATGCGCGAGGAATCTTGCGGCATGTGCGATTTCTAGCACTCCCGCCGATCATGCTCGACCAGCGAGGATTCAGTCATGAACAACCAGCCCGTCGCCCTCAACGAGGCTCTGGCCTCGTTCGACGCACTGTGGAGTCCCCGCATCGTCACGCAGGTCAACGACTACGACGTGCGCATCGCGAAAGTGGAGGGCGAGCACCTCTGGCACGCCCACGACGACACCGACGAGTTCTTCCTCGTGATCGACGGGGAACTGCACATCTCCTTGCGCGAGCCGACGGGAGAGCGCACGGTCCAGCTCCCCAAGGGCGCGGTCTTCGCGGTTCCGCGGGGCACGGAGCACAAACCCTCCGCTCCCAGCGGCGCTGCAATCCTCATGTTCGAGCCCAGCGGGACCTCGACGGTGGGCGACCGCCACGACGAGATCCCCGATCACGTCGACGCGACGACAGGGCACGCATTCGAATGGCCGCCGCGCAGCAACAGCTGAGCTGAACGCAACAGCCGCGTTGCCACAACTGCGAAGTGGGGCGCCGGCGCGATCGCCGACACCCCGCTCACACAGCTAGCTCACCTTCGACCAGAGCCCGCTGCGCGATAGACGGTGCGCTCGGAGACACCGAGGTGGGGCGGCCAGATCGCGTGCGGTCGTCCGTTCCCTACTCTGCAGCAGCAGGAGAATCGACATCAGACAGCTCGCGCGCACGCCCGAGTTCTCCCAAGACCACTGACACTCGATGTCAGTGAACCGGCTCTAGCGTCCCGGATATGGACATCGATGTTGACGAATTCGTCGGACGCTACGTCGCCGTGTGGAACGAGCCCGATCCCGATCGGCGCCACTCGGCCGTTGCCGAACTGTGGGCGGAGGACTGCGTGGAGTTCACGGACGCTGGCGAGTACCGAGGGCGCTCCGCCCTGCAGGCGCGAGTCACCGAGGTCCACAAGCAGGTCGTCGAGCAGGGCGGGTTTGTCTTCCGAGCCGCAGGCGACGCCGTCGGACACCATGACGCGATCCGCTTCACCACGTACATGGCGCCCACCCGCGGTGGCGAGATCGCCTGGACCGGGTTCGTCTTCGTTCGGCTGGACGAAGACGGGCTGATCCTGCAGGACTATCAGTTCGGTGACGCACCGACCGCAGGTGTGGCCAAGGGGAACCCGCCAGGAACCAAGGCGGTCGTGGAGGAATTCTTGCGCCGAAGCGGACTGGGAAACCCCGAGCACATCGCGGAGCTGTACGCGCCGAAGGTCGACTGGCGAGTCAACTGGCCGGTCGTGAACCACCCGACCGTGCCCTGGATCCGGCCTCGGTCGAGCCGCGCCGACGTCGCCGACCACTTCCACACGTTCAGCGAGCACTGTCTACCAGCCGAGAGCCACGTGTCGATCGACCACATCGTGGTCGACGGGGTCGACGCCGTACTGATCGGCACGAGCTCGCAGGTGGTCAAGTCGACCGGCAAGCGTTTCGTCATGACGTTCGCGCTGAATCTCGCCGTTGAGGGAGGTCTGATCACCCGGCACCACATGTACGAGGACAGCCTCGCAGTCGCCGAGGCGTTCAACCTGTCCTGATCGGGCAAACCGGCACGCCCGGTCCAGAGCTCGGTTACTCGCCCCACGGGGCAGCAGGTGAAACATCAGTCCCACCGGCTGTGCGCGTGTTGTAGCGGATGCAACACGATGTCTCAGCAAGGCCTGCCGGTGGGGCACCGCCGAGATCGACAGCACCCCACCTGAGCAGCTATTTCACATTCCGCCAGTGCTCATCTTCAGCTGCAGCCGGAGGTGGAGCCGCAGCCCTCGCAGAGGTAGCACGAGCCCGACGGGCGCATCTTCGTCCCGCAGGTCATGCACAGCGGGGCGTCCGCCGCCTTGCCCAGGCGGAGCTCCAGCAGCTCGGTCGAGCTGCCCGCGCGCGGCGCGTCCTCGGACTTCTCCGCCTTCGAGTAGTCCACAGTGGAGCGCAGCGTGTCCAGGTGGACCTCGCTCGGCTGCTCGGCCGGGGCCACCTCGGTACCGTTGACCTGCGCCTCCCGCTCATCGACGGTGAAGATGCCCAGCTGGGCGCGCTTCTCGTAGGGCAGGTAGTCCAGCGCCAGGCGGCGGAACAGGTAGTCCAGCACGCTGCTGGCCATCCGGACGTCCGGGTCATCGGTCATCCCGGCCGGCTCGAACCGCAGGTTCTGGAACTTGGAGACGTAGAACTCCAGCGGGATGCCGTACTGCAGACCCACCGAGATCGACATCGAGAAGGCGTCCATGACGCCGGCCAGCGTCGAACCCTGCTTGCCGAGCTTGACGAAGATCTCGCCCAAGCCGTCGTCCGGGTACGAACCGGCGTGCAGGTAGCCCTCGGCACCGCCCACGGTGAACGAGACCGTCTGGCTCGGCCGCTTCTTCGGAAGCCGCTTGCGGACCGGGCGGTACTCGATCTGCTTCTCGACCTCCTTCTCCTTCTCGGCCTTGCCGCCCTTGCCCGCGGACAGCGGCTGACCCACCTTGCAGTTGTCGCGGTAGATCGCCAGCGCCTTCAGGCCCAGCTTCCAGCCCTCGAAGTAGAGCTGCTCGACCTCTTCGACGGTCGCCGCCTCCGGCATGTTCACCGTCTTGGAGATGGCACCCGAGATGAACGGCTGCACCGCGGCCATCATCCGCACGTGGCCCATCGGGGCGATCGAACGCTCGCCCATCGCGCAGTCGAAGACCTCGTAGTGCTCCGGGCGCAGCCCCGGAGCGTCGACCACGTGGCCGTGCTCGGCGATGTACTCGACGACCGCCTCGATCTGCTCGTCCTGGTAGCCCAGCGCCTGCAGCGCCCGCGGCACCGTCTGGTTGACGATCTGCATGGAGCCGCCGCCGACCAGCTTCTTGAACTTGACCAGCGCCAGGTCCGGCTCGATGCCGGTGGTGTCGCAGTCCATCATCAGGCCGATGGTCCCGGTCGGGGCCAGCACCGACGCCTGCGCGTTGCGCCAGCCGTTGCGGGCACCGATCTCCAGGCCGTCCTGCCACACCTTCGTCGCCAGCTTGTGCACGGTGGCGTCGTTGCGGTGGTAGGTGCGGACCAGGTCGTTGGCCGCCGCGTGCTTGCGCATCACGCGCTGGTGCGCCTCGGCGTTGCGGGCGTAGCCCTCGTACGGGCCGACCACACCGGCCAGCTCGGCCGACCGCTTGTAGGCGGTACCGGTCATCAGCGAGGTGATCGCCGCCGCCAGGGCCCGGCCGCCGTCCGAGTCGTAGGCGTGACCGGTGGCCATCAGCAGCGCACCCAGGTTCGCGTAGCCGATGCCCAGCTGGCGGAACTTGCGGGTGGTGATGCCGATGGACTCGGTCGGGAAGTCCGCGAAGGAGATCGAGATGTCCATCGCGGTGATGACGAACTCGACGGCCTTCTCGAACAGCTCCGCGTCGAAGGTCAGGTCGTCGCGCAGGAACTTCATCAGGTTCAGCGAGGCCAGGTTGCAGCTGGAGTTGTCCAGGTGCATGTACTCCGAGCACGGGTTGGACGCGGTGATCCGACCGGTCTCCGGCGAGGTGTGCCAGTCGTTGATCGTGTCGTCGTACTGGATGCCCGGGTCGGCGCACTCCCAGGCGGCGTGCGCCATCTTGCGGAACAGGTCGCGGGCCTGGACCGACTCCAGCACCTCACCGGTCATGCGGGCGCGCAGCCCGAACTTGCCGTCGCTCTCCACCGCACGCATGAACTCGTCGGAGACGCGCACCGAGTTGTTCGCGTTCTGGTACTGCACCGAGTTGGAGTCGGCACCGCCGAGGTCCATGTCGAAACCGGCGTCGCGCAGCGCGCGGATCTTGTGCTCCTCGCGCGCCTTGGTCTCGATGAACTCCTCGATGTCCGGGTGGTCGACGTCCAGCACGACCATCTTCGCCGCACGGCGGGTCGCGCCACCGGACTTGATGGTGCCCGCCGAGGCGTCCGCACCGCGCATGAACGAAACCGGACCGGAGGCGGTGCCGCCCGAGGACAGCAGCTCGCGCGAGGAGCGGATGCGGGACAGGTTCAGCCCGGCGCCGGAACCGCCCTTGAAGATCAGGCCCTCTTCCTTGTACCAGTCGAGGATCGACTCCATCGTGTCGTCGACGGACAGGATGAAGCATGCCGAGACCTGCTGGCGCGAGCTAGTCCCGACGTTGAACCACACCGGCGAGTTGAAGCTGAACACCTGGTGCATCAGCATCCAGGTCAGCTCGTGCTCGAAGATCTCCGCGTCCGCGTCGGTGGCGAAGTAGCCGTGCTCGACGCCGGCGGCGACGTAGGTCTTGACGACCCGGTCGATGAGCTGCCGGAGGCTGCTCTCCCGCTCGTCGGTGCCCACCGCACCGCGGAAGTACTTGCTGGTGACGATGTTGACCGCGTTCAGCGACCAGAAGTCGGGGAACTCGACGCCGCGCTGCTCGAAGTTGACCGACCCGTCCCGCCAGTTGGTCATCACCACATCACGGCGCTCCCACTTGACCTCGTCGTACGGGTGCACCCCCTCGGTGGTGTAGACGCGCTGCACCCGGATGCCCTCGCGAGCACCTGCTTCCGGCTCCCCCGCTGCGCCGGCCGGGCTACCGACGGTCTCTGTCATGACCTGACCCTCTTCCTTGTCACTCGCTCGTCGTGCTTCGTCGGCCCCGTCCGGGCTCCCCGTCCGGTTCGGTCGTGGCTGTCCTTCCAGCTGCTCCCCCGCTCGGGGCGCCGGCTGGCGTCTTGCGTTTCCGGCGCTGCGGCGAACCGCACGCCGACGGGCCTTACTCACGGTCGCTCTCCGCACCGGCCCGCGCGGCTTCGCGCGCCGCGCGCAGGTCGGCGATCTCCTTCTCGAAGTCCTCCACCGAGGAGTACGCCCGGTACACGCTGGCGAAGCGCAGGTAGGCGACCTCGTCCAGCTCGCGCAGCGGTCCGAGGATCGCCAGGCCGACCTCGTGGCTGGGCAGTTCGGCCACGCCGAGGGACCGGACGGTCTCCTCCACCTGGTGCGCCAGCTGCTGCAGCGCGTCCTCCTCGACCGGACGGCCCTGGCACGCGCGGCGCACGCCGCGCACCACCTTCTCCCGGCTGAAGGGCTCGGTGACGCCGGAGCGCTTGACCACCGACAGCACCAGCTCCTCGATGGTCGTGAAGCGCCGACCGCACGTCGAGCACGATCGCCTGCGCCGGATCGCCTGGCCTTCCTCGACCTCGCGCGAGTCGACGACCCTGGAGTCCTCCCCGCGACAGAATGGGCACCGCACCGGCACTCACCCCCTTCCCCAGTTCGCCGCCACCCGCTCCGCGGCAGTCGACGACCACTCACGCTCCGTGGGTGCGCGAACACCTTACAAGCCCAACCTGTGGACTAAATACACGGACGTAACTACTAGATGTTGTGGTCGACTCTAAACCGCGCCCCATCGCGGCGCAAACCCGGGAGGGGCTTCGGAACGGTGTGCCCGACCCCCCGCGGAAACCCCCAGGTCGCCGAGCCCGGGGTGATCCGGACCGCCCCGCCGGACGACGGGTCAGCCGGGCACCGGGACCAGCAGCAGGCGCCCCGTCGGGACGGACGCGGCGTCGAGACCGTTGAGCTCCGCGATCCGGGTCACTACCTCTCGCGGGTCGCTGTTCGGCGCCACCCGGTCGGCGATTCCCCACAGAGTGTCACCCGGTCGCACCTCAACCAGCGCCGTACCGCCGGTCATCGGCGCGTCGCGGACGCCGAACAACCCCACCAGCATGACAATGAGGAAAGTGAAGATCGCCACCGAGGTCAGCCAAAGCCATTCGCCACTCCGGCGTGCTCGGACGCGGGCAGCCGCGGGCTGCGCCGCACCCTCGCCGACCAGCCGTTTCTCGCCGTCGCGAGGCCGGACCACCTCGGCCGGATCATCCACCCGCCGCCGGGCGGCCGACCGCCGCTCGGCCTGGCGCGTCCGCCCCGCCGCATCGATGAACGTGGTCATGCCGCCTCCCGCACCGCGAACCATGATCGAATAGATGTTCGATCGAACCTGCGTGCGATTGTGTACCAGGAGTGCGCCGTAACGCGATACCCGGGGCGAAAATTAACTCGAACAGGTGTTTGATCTCCGCGTTTTGCGCGTCTACTGTGGAAACCGGGCGGACCGAACGGCCCCCGTGATCAGCACCGCAGTTCAGACGGACAGGAGGCAGCGGTGGCGAGCAATGCGACCGGCTCGATCAAGGGCCGGGTACACGACGTCAAGGATTCCCAGGCCGACGTGCACACCCTGCCCGAACAGGCCCGCGGGACCGAGGAACTCAGCGATCGGCAGCTCCGGGTGCTGGAGGCCATCCGCAAGTGGATGCGCGAGCACGGCTATCCGCCGAGCGTCCGCGAGATCGGGGACGCCGTCGGGCTCACCTCGACCTCCTCGGTCGCCTACCAGCTCCGCGTGCTGGAGCGGAAGGGCTACCTGCGCCGGGACCCGCACCGGCCGCGCACCGTGGGCGTGCTGGTCGGCGGCGAACCGGAGCTGGAGGAATCCGGTCAGGTCAAGCCCGCCTACGTGCCGGTGGTGGGCCGCATCGCGGCCGGCGGACCGATCCTGGCCGAGGAGTCGATCGAGGACGTCTTCCCGCTGCCGAAGGAGATCGTCGGCGACGGGACGCTGTTCCTGCTCAAGGTCGTCGGCGATTCGATGGTGGACCTGGCCATCACCGACGGTGACTGGGTCGCGGTGCGCCAGCAGCCGGACGCCGAGAACGGCGACGTGGTGGCCGCGATGATCGACGGCGAAGCGACGGTGAAGACCTTCAAGCGCACCGACGAGCACGTCTGGCTGATGCCGCACAACACCGCCTACGAGCCGATCCTGGGCGATGACGCGGCGATCCTCGGCAAGGTGGTCGCGGTCCTGCGCCGGCTCTGACGCGGGCCGTCCGCGGCAACGGATCTTCCCGCGGCGCCGAGCAGCCCTGGTACCGGGTTCGGGGAAGCCCGGTCAGCGGTTGCGGCGCAGTCGGCCCGCGAGGAAGACGATCAGCCCGGCCAGCACGGCGGCGAACAGCAGTGCCTGGCCGGTCGACGTGCCGGTCCCGCTGGCGGGCTCGGTCCCGTCGACGGGCTTCGAGGGCTGTTCGGCGTCCTCGGCCGGTGCTGTGGTGCTTTCGGCCAGCAGTCCCGCCGCTCCCGGGATGCGGCGGACGGGTTCGTGGCCTTCGGACGCGGACAGCAGGGTGCCGTCGGGCTCCCAGGCGATCGCTTCGCCCTGCGGCTCGTTCGGCAGCGGGATGTGCAGCGGTTCCCGCTGGAGCGCGGCTGCCACGTCACCGTCCGGTGCGCTGTACAGGTAGACATCGGTGTAGGTGCGGAGCGCGATGGCCGTGCCGTCGTGGCTGACCGAACCTCCGGTCACCAGCGTCGAGCCGAAGCTCCCGGAGAGCGGGCCGCCCGGTGTCTTGGTCGCGCGCACCGTCACCGAGCCGACTCGCTCCAGCGGTACGGTCCGCTCGGCGTCCAGCGGTTCGGCGGGCCGGTAGACACCAGCCCTGCCCAGTGGTTCCTTGGTGACGATGAAGGGCACGCCCGCCCGGTCGAGCAGCAGCGCTTCCGCGTCGTGCGCGCCGTCCGGGTAGGCCAGCCGGTGCAGGGTGAGATCACCGCCCGGCGACAACACGTGCAGCGCGATCGTGTCGCGGCGGCGACGGTTGTCGCCGATGTCGGCCAGCCAGAGGGATCCGTCGCGGCCCAGCGCGAGATCTTCCACGTCGTACGGATCGTTCGACTCCGTGCGGACGTCGCGGACCGAGCAGTCGGCCGGATCCAGGACGTGGACGCGCAGCGAGCGGCCACCGTCGTTGACGGCGTACCAGGCCCGGCCATCGGAAGCCAAGCCCGAGAGCTCGTCCAGGCGTTCGTCCTGGATCCGGCACTGCTCGACCGGTTGTGGCGCGGCTGCTGGTGCCGCCGCGGCGGCACCGGGCGTCACCAGCAGCAGTGCGGCGGCAACCGCACCGACAGCGCTCACTCCTTCCCGGTGAACGGCTCCAGCGCGCTGGCCAGGTCGGGTCGGACCTTGGCCTGCAGGCGGGTGCCGTCCGCGGTGTGCTCCTCGTCGACGACCTCGCCCTCGGAGTGAACGCGCGCGACGAGCTCGCCGCGGGTGTAGGGCACCAGTGCGTCGACGAAGACGTCCGGGCGGGGCAGCCGGTCGGCGATGACCTCGCGCAGCTCGGCCACGCCCACACCGCTGTGCGCGGAGACGAAGACCGCGTCCGGCATCAGCCGGCGCAGCTCGGCGATGCGCGTCTCGTCCACCGAGTCGATCTTGTTCACCACCAGCAGTTCCGGCGGCATCCCCGACTCGTGCTCATCACCGATCTCGTTGAGCACCTCGCGCACCGCCGCGACCTGGTCGTGCGGTGCGGCCTCGGAGCCGTCCACGACGTGCACCAGCAGATCCGCGCCGCTGACCTCCTCCAGCGTGGAGCGGAACGCCTCGACCAGCTGGTGCGGCAGGTGGCGCACGAAACCGACCGTGTCGGTCAGCGTGTAGGGCCGCCCGTCCGGGGTGGTGGACCGCCGCGTGGTGGGGTCCAGGGTGGCGAACAGCGCGTCCTCCACCAGCACACCGGCGCCGGTCAACGCGTTGAGCAGGCTGGACTTGCCCGCGTTGGTGTAACCGGCGATGGCCACGCCCGGCACCTCGTTGGCCTCCCGGCGCCCGCGCTTGGTGCCGCGCACCGTGCGCATCGCGGCCAGGTCCTTGCGCAGCTTGCTGATGCGCTTGTGGATGCGCCGCCGGTCGGTCTCCAGCTTGGTCTCACCAGGACCTCGGGTGCCGACGCCGCCGTTGGCCCCGGCGCGGCCACCGGCCTGCCGGGACATCGTCTCGCCCCAACCGCGCAGGCGCGGCAGGAAGTACTGCAGCTGGGCCAGCTCCACCTGCGCCTTGCCCTCCTTGGAGCGGGCGTGCTGGGCGAAGATGTCCAGGATCAACGCGGTCCGGTCGACCACCTTGACCTTGAGCTTCTCCTCCAGCTGGCGCAGCTGGCCGGGCGAGAGCTCACCGTCGCAGATCACGGTGTCGGCACCGGTCGAGACGACGATGTCGCGGAGTTCGAGCACCTTGCCGGAGCCGATGTAGGTACCGGGATCCGGCTTGTCGCGGCGCTGGATGAGACCCTCCAGCACCTCCGAACCAGCGGTCTCGGCCAGGCGGGCCAGCTCGGTCAGCGAGGCATCGGCGTGCGCGGCATCGCCGTCGGTCCAGACGCCGACCAGCACCACCCGTTCCAGGCGGAGCTGGCGGTATTCGACCTCGGTGATGTCCGCGAGCTCGGTGGACAACCCCGCGATCCGCCGCAGCGACGCGCGCTCGGCGAGCTCCATCTCACCCGTGGACGGCTCGACGGAGGGAATGGGTTCGTATTCGTCGGCTTCGACCACGTCGTGGTCGAGCTCGGCGGATCGGGTCAAAGAATTTTTCATATCGAGGCCATTGTCCCACGGGTCGCGACCCATTTTCACGCCTCGAACTCGCGGTGACCCGTTTGCGCCCGTGCGAAGGGCACCAACGGCCCTACGCGTTCTGCCACCAGTCCGGGTCGAGGTGCCCGCGGGCGACCAGGACGGCGGGTCCGGTGAGCGTGGCGGTCGTCGGCGTGACCTCCACCTCGACGATGCCGCCTGGGACGTGCACCACTCGGCGCCCGGTGTCCGCACCGGCCGCGCGCAGCGCCGCCACCGCCGCGGCGACCGTGCCGGTCCCGCAGGAGCGGGTCTCCCCGACGCCGCGCTCGTACACGCGCATCTGCACGTGGTCGCCGTCCAGCGGGCGGACGAACTCGACGTTCGCGCCGTTCGGGAACAGGTCGGGGTCGTGCGGCGGCCGGGTCTCCAAGTCGAGGTCTTCGAGCTCGGCATCGCTCACGCAGGCCAGGTGCGGGTTGCCGACGTCGACGGCGACTCCGCTGAAGGTGCGGCCCGAAGCGCTGGTGGTGGACTCCCCGAAGATCTTCGCCGCACCCATGTCGACGGTCACCTGCCCGTCCTCGCGGATCCGGACCGGACGCACGCCCGCGCGGGTGCCCACCGGCAGCTCGCCTGCGGTGACCAGCCCGGCGTCGGCGAGGTAGCGGGCGAACACGCGCACGCCGTTGCCGCACATCTCGGCGATCGAACCGTCCGCGTTGCGGTAGTCCATGAACCACACGTCCGCCGGGACGTCGGCGGGGGCGTCCGGCAGCGCACCGGCGCGGACCACCCGCAGCACGCCGTCCGCACCGAGACCGCGGCGGCGATCGCACAGCGCCCGCACGCGTTCGTCGGTCAGTTCCAGCGCGCCGTCCGGGTCGGGCAGGATGACGAAGTCGTTCTGGGTGCCGTGACCCTTGATGAACTCGGGTCCCTGAGAAGTGCGCACGTCGTCGAGTCTACGGAGCGAGTGCGGCCCGGACGTCGGAGACCAGGGTCGGGTCGGCGGCGTCGAACCAGCGGATCCGGGTGTCGCGGCGGAACCAGGAGCGCTGCCGCCGGACGAAGCGGCGGGTGAGCTTCGCGGTCTCCGCCGCCGCGACCGCCATGTCCTCGTCGCCGTCGAGTTCGGCCAGCACCTGCTGGTAGCCGAGGGCCCGGCTGGCGGTGCGCCCCTCGCGCAGCCCGATCTCCGCCAGCCGGCGGACCTCCTCGACCAGACCGGCGTCGAACATGCGGGTCACCCGCCGGTCGACGCGCTCGTCGAGGTCTTCGACCGGGCGGTCCAGGCCCAGCAGCACCGCGCCGTAGCGCGGCGGACCGGGCTTCGGCAGGTTCGCCGAGAACGGTTTCCCGGTGATCTCGATGACCTCCAGCGCCCGCACGATGCGCCGCCCGTTGCTGGTCAGAATGGCCGCTGCGGCCGCCGGGTCCAGCTCAGCCAGCCGCTGGTGCAGCGCCGCGGGGCCGACCTGCTCCAGCTCCGCTTCGTACTTGCGCCGGACCTCCGCGTCGGTGCCGGGGAAGGTGAGGTCGTCGATCACGGCCTGCACGTAGAGGCCGGAGCCGCCGACCAGGATCGGGGTGCGGTGCCTGGCCAGGACGTCCTCCACGGCGGCGCGGGCGTTCCGCTGGTAGGCCGCCACCGATGCGGTCTCGGTGACGTGGAGGACGTCGAGCTGGTGGTGCGGGACGCCCTGGCGCTCGGCCTCGGTGAGCTTGGCGGTGCCGATGTCCATCCCCTGGTAGAGCTGCATGGCATCGGCGTTGACCACTTCGCCGCCGAGTTCCTGCGCGAGTTCCACGGCCAGGTCCGACTTGCCGGTTGCGGTGGGACCGACGATCGCCACCAGATGGGGAAGGCACTGCACTCCTCGACCCTAGTTCCTGGCCTTCGACCTGCCGGATCAGGCCGTGGTGCGGACGCCGCGGTCGTGCCGCCTCACCACCGGCTGGAGCGCCCAGCGCGACCGAGTTCCGGTCGAGAACCCCGCCTTTCACCGGGCTGGACGGTATCGGGGCCGCGCGTCAGGGCTGCCTGGTCCAGATCGCGACGTGGTAGCTGACGCCGTACGGGGTCGCCGAGTAGAGGAGTTCGCCGCGCCAGGTTCCGCCGCTGGCCGCCACCACTCCCGGCAGGACCTGGAGCGCGGCGCGGCCCTCGACGCCGAGTTCGGCGCACAGCTGCGGGTCCAGGGCCTGCAGCTGTGCGGTGTCGACCTCGGCCAGCGCCGTGCGGATCTGCTCGTCGAGCCCGCTCGCGCGCTCGTCCGGCGGGTGGGGCGAGCGCTCGTCGGAGCAGTTCGTGCCGTCCGCCAGCACGAGCAGGCCGACGGATTCCGCTGCCAGCGACTCCCCCAGCCGCCTGCTCTCCTCCGCCGGCGTGTCCGGCGCGAGCAGGTGCACCGGGGCGGATCGGGCACCGGCCTGTTCGCGCAGCAGACCGGTGATCAGGGCTGGTAGCGGGAGTTCCGGGTCCGGGGCGGCGGTTCCGCCCAGCGTCACCCGGACGTCCACGCCGAAGCCCTCGAACGTGCCCGCCGTGGCGGGCCCCAGCACGACCGGACCCGTCCGATCTACGCCAACGGCCACCCATTCGGCTGCACATTCAGTCAGACTGGACACGGCGCGCGAACAGGCGCCCCGCAAGCGCGCGGTTTCCGCATCGGCACGCACGGTCAGGGCGGGAACCAGCAACGGCGGGTACGGCACCACAGCGATACAGGCGATCACATCCGTGCACGGTAGAGGCACTGGCGAATGGCACCGAGACCGGCGGCGACGCGGGCTTGCCCACCCCTGCCCGCTGCGCCCGAACAGGTGCTTGATGACAATGAAGCCGTGCAGGTCACCGGATCGCCGCTGGTGGTTCACCGCTGCTCCGGCGCGTCGATTTCGCGGCGGAGTACCGATTCGCGCCCTGACCTGTTTGAATGCGCCAGCGGAGGCCGGACCGCCGATGGGTTCGGGTCGCCGCTTGCTGGGCCCCGTCCATTCGGGGCGCCCGTGCCTGGCACGGGCATCGGAGCGGGCACGCAAGGAGGAAGCCGGCCATGACGCACCAGGACACGACCCCCGAGCCGGTCGCTGACAAGGCGACCGAGGACTCGACCACCGGCGCCACCGGGTCAGCCGCGGTCGCGCCCGCGGTGCCGACCGCGTCCACCGATCCCACCAAGTGGGGGCGGGTGGACGCCGACGGCACGGTTTACGTCCGCACCGCCGACGGCGAGCGAGCGATCGGCTCCTGGCAAGCCGGTGACGCCGCCGAGGGATTGGCCCTCTACGCCCGCAAGTTCGACGACCTGCTCACCGAGGTCGAGCTGCTGGAGACCCGCCTGCGCACCCACGCGGGCGACCCGAAGCACACCCTGACCAACGCCAAGCACCTGCACGAATCGCTGGCCGAGGCCGCGGTCATCGGTGACCTCGCGGCGCTCAACGCCCGGATCGAGCACCTGCTGGTGCGGGCCGAGCAGGCCGTCGAAGGCGCCAAGCACGAGAAGGAGCAGGCCCGCGCGGACGCGATCGCGCGCAAGGAGGCGCTGGTCACCGAAGCCGAGCAGATCGCGGCCGAGGCCACCCACTGGAAGAGCGCCGGCGACCGGCTGCGGGAGATCCTGGAGGAGTGGAAGAAGGTCCGCGGCGTCGACCGCAAGACCGACGAGCAGCTGTGGCGGCGGTTCTCCAAGGCGCGCGACGCGTTCAGCCGCCGCCGGGGTTCGCACTTCGCCGAGCTCGACCGGCAGCGCGCGGCGGCCAAGGCCCACAAGCAGGAGCTCGTCGAGGAAGCGGAGTCGCTGACCGAGTCCACCGACTGGGGCGACACGGCGAACCGCTACAAGCAGCTGATGGCGGAGTGGAAGGCGGCCGGGCGGGCGCCCAAGGACAGCGATGACGCGCTGTGGCAGCGGTTCCGCGCCGCGCAGGACCGGTTCTTCAGCCGCCGCTCGGAGGCGTTCTCCGAGCGCGACGCCGAGTTCGCCGCGAACGCGAAGCTGAAGGAGGAGCTGCTCGTCGAGGCCGAGCAGATCGACCCGTCGACCGATCTCAAGGCCGCCCAGGCGCACCTGCACCGGATCCAGGAGCGGTGGGACGAGATCGGCAAGGTGCCGCGCGAGCGGATGCGCGATCTGGAGGGCCGGCTGCGGGCGGTGGGCGACAAGGTCCGCAACGCCGCGGACGCGCAGTGGCGCCGCAGCGACCCGGAGGCGCAGGCCAGGGTCGACCAGTTCCGCGAGCGGGTCGAGCAGTTCGAGGCGCAGGCCGAGAAGGCGCGCGCAGCGGGCGATGAGCGCCGCGCCAAGAAGGCGCAGGAGCAGGCCGACCAGTGGCGGGAGTGGCTGTCGGCCGCCGAGCAGGCGATCGCCAGCAGGTAGCGGATGCGAGAAGGGCCCCTTCGCCACGAGGCGGAGTGGCCCTTCTCGACGTTCGGCGTCAGTCCCTGGACCAGATGACCTTGATCCACTGGACGGCCAGGACGACCATGCAGACCGCCGCGATGATCAGGCCGAACGCCGGGCCGTGCTGACCGCTGGTCTGGCGGGACCAGATCGCGATCACGCCTTCGAAGGCCACCACGAGCCCGGCCATGCCCGCCACGAAGGCGAACAGCCAGCGGCGGGTGATCAGCGCCAGCGCGCCGACGCCGAGGCCGACGACGGTGGAGTTGACCGCGAACAGCCACGGCAGCAGGCCGATCTTGAGCGCCGGGTCCGCCTGACCGGTCAGCACCTCCCAGCCTGCGGCGTCACCGGCCCAGGGCAGCATCGCGGAGACGACCAGCACCAGCATCACCGGAGCGATCACCATCGCCCGGGAGCCGGGGTCGATGCGGCGCAGCCAGGCCCGCTGCTGACGCTGGTCCTCGGCCTCGCTCATCATCACTTCCTGCACTCCGCTCAACACGCACATCCCTGTTCGGCGATCGGCTGCGGGGCTGGAGCCCCGAAGGACGGCAGACCGAGCGTGACGCCCGAGGTCTTCGGCCGCACGCCCTCCTCCCAGTGGTCACCCGCCCGGGTGCGCCGGTGCGAGCTGATGTCGGTGTCGGCGACCAGGTGGTGCGGGGCGGCGCGGGTGATGGTGGTGTGCACGACGTCGCCAGGCCGGATCTCGCGGTCGACGGCGCCGGTCGGCGTGAAGTGCACCAGCCGCCCGTCGCGGGCGCGGCCGGAGAGCCGGTGGGTCTCCGCGTCCTTGCGGCCCTCGCCCTCGGCGACCAGCAGTTCCACTGGGCGTCCGACGAGGTTCTTGTTCTCCGCCCAGGAGATCTCGTTCTGCAGCTCGATCAGCCGGTCGTAGCGCTGCTGGACGACCTCCTTCGGCAGCTGGTCGGGCAGCTCGGCGGCGGGCGTGCCGGGGCGCTTGGAGTACTGGAAAGTGAACGCGCTGGAGAACCGGGCCTGCCGGACGACCTCCATCGTCGCCTCGAAGTCCTCCTCGGTCTCGCCCGGGAAGCCGACGATGATGTCGGTGGTGATGGCCGCGTCCGGCATCGCCTCGCGCACGTTGCGCAGGATGTTCAGGTACCGCTCGGAGCGGTAGGAGCGGCGCATCGCCTTGAGGATCCGGTCGGAGCCGGACTGCAGCGGCATGTGCAGCTGCGGGCACACGTTCGGCGTCGCGGCCATCGCCTCGATCACGTCGTCGGTGAAGTCGCGCGGGTGCGGCGAGGTGAAGCGGACCCGCTCCAGTCCCTCGATCTGCCCGCAGGAGCGCAGCAGCTTGCCGAACGCGAAGCGGTCGCCGAACTCGACGCCGTAGGCGTTGACGTTCTGCCCGAGCAGCGTCACCTCGAGCACGCCCTCGGAGACCAGGGCCTGCACCTCGGCGAGGATCTCGCCCGGCCGGCGGTCCTTCTCCTTGCCGCGCAGCGCGGGCACGATGCAGAACGTGCAGGTGTTGTTGCAGCCGACCGACACCGACACCCAGCCCGAGTAGGCCGACTCGCGGCGCGCCGGGAGCGTGGAGGGGAAGACGTCGAGCGCTTCGAGGATCTCGACCTCGGCCTCTTCGTTGTGCCGCGCGCGCTCCAGCAGCGTCGGCAGCGAACCGAGGTTGTGGGTGCCGAAGACGACGTCCACCCACGGGGCCCGCTTGACGATCGTGTCGCGGTCCTTCTGCGCCAGGCAGCCGCCGACCGCGATCTGCATGTTCGGGTTGCGGTCCTTGGCCGGACGCATGTGGCCGAGGGTGCCGTAGAGGCGGTTGTCCGCGTTCTCCCGCACCGCGCAGGTGTTGAACACGACCACGTCGGCGTCACCCGATCCGGCGCGCTCGTACCCGGCGTCCTCCAGCATGCCCGCGAGCCGCTCCGAATCGTGCACGTTCATCTGGCAGCCGAAGGTTCGGATCTCGTACGTCCTCGTGCTCACCGTTCCACGGTAGCGCCTGGTCAGATCGTGGATTCACCCGCCCGGCGAGCAGGTCGCGGGCAGTTCCGCTACCGAGCGTCAGTAATCACCCACGAAAAGCGACTGCGGAGCGTAACCTAGTTGCAACATGCCTTGGTCCGTTCCGTCTGGACTATCCCCCAAATGAGGCTTAAGTTTCGGCCAACGAATCCACTTTGACGCGTTCAGGAGTTCGAATGACCGCAGCTTCCACGGACACTCCGATGATCCGGATGTCCGCGGTCGACAAGTACTTCGGTTCCTTGCACGTGCTGCGGGAGATCGACCTGGAGGTCCCCCGCGGGCAGGTCGTGGTGGTGCTCGGGCCGTCCGGGTCGGGCAAGTCGACGCTGTGCCGGGCGATCAACCGGCTCGAGCCGATCAACTCGGGCAGCATCGAGATCGACGGCGTCCCGCTGCCCGCCGAGGGGCGGTCGCTGGCCGAGCTGCGCGCCGACGTCGGCATGGTGTTCCAGCAGTTCAACCTGTTCGCGCACAAGACGATCCTGGAGAACGTCACGCTGGGGCCGATCAAGGTCCGCAAGCAGAGCAAGGAGGCGGCGCGGGAGACCGCGCTGCAGCTGCTGGAGCGGGTCGGGATCGCGAACCAGGCGGACAAGTACCCGGCGCAGCTCTCCGGTGGCCAGCAGCAGCGCGTCGCGATCGCGCGGGCGCTGGCGATGAAGCCGAAGGTGATGCTGTTCGACGAGCCCACCTCGGCGCTGGACCCGGAGATGGTCAACGAGGTGCTGGACGTCATGACCGACCTCGCGGCCGAGGGGATGACCATGCTGGTCGTCACGCACGAGATGGGCTTCGCGCGCCGCGCCGCGCACCGGGTGCTCTTCATGGCCGACGGCGAGGTGGTCGAGGACGCCGCGCCGGACGCGTTCTTCGACGACCCGAAGAGCGACCGCGCCAAGGACTTCCTCGGCAAGATCCTCACCCACTGAGTGCCCACTGCGTAGAAAGGCAGAGGTAATGCGAGCCAAGAAGATGCGGTTGGTGACCGTGCTGGCCGCCTCGCTGGCGCTGGCCCTGTCCGGCTGCGGCCGAGAAGGTGGCCCCGGCGGCGGCGGCGAACCGCAGGTCCAGCAGGACGTCGCCCAGAACGTGCAGGTCGCGGGATCGCCGACGTTCGACCGGATGAAGCAGAAGGACCGCGTCGTGATCGGCGTCAAGGAGGACCAGCCGGGGCTGGGCTTCCGCGACCCGGTGACCAACCAGTACTCCGGCTTCGACATCGAGATCGCCCGGCTGATCGCCGCGCAGCTCGGCTTCGACCCAAACACCAAGATCGAGTACAAGCCGATCCCGTCGACCGCGCGCGAGCAGGCGATCTCCACCGGTGAGGTCGACTACTACGTCGGCACCTACACCATCAACGACAAGCGCAAGGAGCAGGTCGGCTTCGCCGGGCCGTACTACATGGCAGGTCAGGACCTGCTGGTGCGCTCGGACAACACCGACATCACCGGCAAGGAGTCGCTCAAGGGCAAGAAGGTCTGCTCGGCGACCGGATCGACCCCGATCCAGAAGGTCAAGAGCGAGCAGCTGACCGAGCCGCAGAACATCGTCGAGTTCCAGCGCTACTCCGAGTGCGTCCAGCAGCTGCTCGACGGCCAGATCGACGCCGTCACCACCGATGACGCGATCCTGAAGGGCTACGCGGCCCAGGACCCGGACAAGCTGAAGGTCGTCGGCAAGACGTTCTCCGAGGAGCCCTACGGCGTCGGCCTGTCCCGCGAGGACAACGCGCTGCGCGCCAAGGTCAACGACATCCTGGAGCAGGCCGCGACCAGCGGCGAGTGGAAGCGCGTCTACGACGCGACCCTCGGCAAGTCGGGCAGCACCGCTGAGCCGCCCAAGGTCGACCGCTACTGATCCGTCATCGGGTGCCCGGGGCCGTGCGCGGTCCCGGGCACCCGATTCCTCCTGGAGTACGCATTGTTCGACATCTTGGTGGAGTACGGCGACGTCCTCGCCAGGGGTTTCCTCAACACCATCAAACTCTTCCTGCTCTCCGCGGTGGGGTCGCTGGTGCTGGGCACGCTCCTGGCCACGATGCGGGTCAGCCCGATCCCGGCGCTGCGGGCGGTCGGCACCGGGTACGTGACGCTGCTGCGCAACACCCCGCTGACGCTGGTGTTCTTCTTCTTCGTCTTCGCCTACCCCAAGCTGGAGCTCGTCCAGTTCCCGTTCTTCACCGCCGCGGTGATCGCGCTGACGATCTACACCTCCGCCTTCGTCTGCGAGGTGCTGCGCGCGGGGATCAACACCGTTCCGGTCGGGCAGGCCGAGGCGGCGCGCTCCATCGGGCTGGGCTTCGGCCAGTCGCTGACCAACGTGATCCTGCCTCAGGCGTTCCGCGCCACGGTCCCGCCGCTGGTCAGCGTGCTGATCGCACTGCTGAAGAACACCACGGTCGCGGCCGGGTTCAGCGTGAACGAGGTCGGCGCGGTCATCCCGTTCCTCAACGAGCAGGGTGAGCCGACGCTGAACGCGTTCGTGTGGATCGCCGTCGGGTTCCTGATCCTGGTCATCCCGCTGACCCTGGTGCAGCGCAGCTTCGAGAAACGGTGGAGCGTGTCCCGATGAGCAGCGTCCTGTTCGACACCCCCGGTCCGCGCGCCCGCGCGCGCAACCGGCTGATCAGCATCGTCAGCGCCCTCGTGGTGCTGGGCCTGCTGGGCTACGTGGTGCTGCGCTTCTACGCCACCGGGCAGTTCGACGCCAGCAAGTGGGAGTGGCTGCTCTACGAGCAGATCCAGGTGGAGCTGCTCGGCGCGCTGTGGAACACCGTCCGCGCGTTCCTCACGGGTGCGGTGCTGGCGCTGGTCTTCGGCGCGGTGTTCGCGCTCGGCCGGCTCTCCGACCACAAGTGGATCCGGCTGCCGTCCGCGGCGGTCGTGGAGCTCTTCCGCGCGATCCCGCTGGTCGTGCTGATCTTCTTCCTGTACTACGCGGCGCCGCAGCTGGGCGTGAACTTCGGCCAGTACTGGTCGGTCGTGCTGGGCCTGACGCTGTACAACGGCTCGGTGCTGGCCGAGGTGTTCCGGGCCGGTGTGGCCGCCCTGCCGAAGGGGCAGATGGAGGCCGCCTACTCCATCGGCATGCGCAAGAACCAGGTCATGCGGACCGTGGTGCTGCCGCAGGCGGTGCGCATGATGCTGCCCGCGATCGTCAGCCAGCTGGTGGTGCTGCTCAAGGACAGCGCGCTCGGCTTCCTGATCACCTACCAGGAGCTGCTGTACTACGCGCGCTACCTCGGCGGCATCCCGACGCTGGACCGGCCGATCATCCCGGTCAGCCTGGTGGTGGCGGCGATCTACATCTCGATGTGCCTGCTGCTGACGTGGTTCGCCACCTACCTGGACCGGCGCAACCGCCGGACCAAGAAGACCAAGCAGCTGGCCCCGGCCGCCAAGCCGCTGGCGGAGACCGCCGTCGGCGACTGAGCACCGCAGCACGAGGAGGGCATCGCCGGGAACCGGCGGTGCCCTCCTTCGTCTTCACGGGCAGGTGGGCGCACGGCGATCATCGAGGCCGTAGTCCGGGCCGACCGTGCTAGGCTGTGCCTCACTACATCCCCCACGCCTCTCCACGATGCGCACTTGGGGGATTTTCTCTGCCCAGGAGGAGCGGCGATGCCCCGAGCGCAGCGGGCTCGCGGCGCCCTCCGCTACACCAAGCCGCCGCTGGCCGTCGACGAGCTCGTCGGTCGCCTCTCCGACCGCGGCTTGCAGGTTCCCGCCCCGGACAGGGCCGGCCGATACCTGCGGCACATCGGCTACTACCGGCTCTCGCCGTACACGATCCCGTTCCAGCAGGGGCGGCCCGACCACCTCTTCCGGGAGGGCACGGCGTTCGACGACGTGGTCGACCTCTACGTGTTCGACCGCGCGCTGCGGCTGCTCGTCATGGACGCCCTGGAACGGGTCGAAGTCGCCGTTCGCGCCGCGCTCACCGACCACATGTCGACGAGGTACGACGATCCGCACTGGTACGTGGACGCATCGCACTTCCGGCTCCGCGACAAGCACGCGGGGCTCCTGCGGATCGTCCGGGCCACCTGCGAGGAGCGGCTCCGCGGATCGCCGGACGCCGGGGAGGACTCGCTGGTCCACCGCTCCGCTCTCGAGCACTACCTGACGACCTACGGCTCGCCCGAGCTGCCGCCTTCCTGGCTCATGGTGGAGACCCTGACCATCGGGCAGCTGACCAGCGTGTACCGCAACCTGGGCCGGCGATCCGACAGGACCGCGGTCGCGGAGAGCATCGGCCTGACCGCGACGGTGCTGGAGTCCTGGATGCAGACCTACGTCCGCGTGCGCAACATCTGCGCGCACCACGGGCGGCTGTGGAACGTCGGCCTCGGCGTCTATCCCGCGATCCCGACGTCGTCCGCGATCTCGTGGTTGCAAGGGGAGGACGCCCTGCCGGAGCGTTCGAGGAAGCGCCTGTACCCGGTTCTCGTGTCCCTGCAGTCCGTGCTCGACTCGGTGTCGCCGCGCAGCAGCTGGGCCCGGCGGCTTCACGAACTCGTCAACGCTCGCCCAGCGATGAACCTCTCGGGGATGGGCATCCCCGAGACTTGGGCGGAGGATCCTTTCTGGAGTCGGCACATCGCGTGATGCGTGGCTCCAGCTGCCACCCGTGCCCTCCTTCGTCTTCAGACCGCGAGGTCGGGCAGGTGGGCGAGTTCGACGCGCGAGGTGACGCCGAGCTTCGCGTAGGCGTTGGACAGGTGGTAGCCGACGGTTCGCGGGCTGAGGAACAGCTGGGCTCCGATGTCCCGGTTGGTCAGGCCGGTCGCCGCGAGCCGGACGACCTGGCGTTCCTGCGGTGTCAGCCGGGGCTGCGAGGCGCGGACGCGGCTCTCCCCGGTGGCGCGCAGTTCTTCGCGGGCGCGCTCCACCCACGGACGTGCCTTCAGCCGCTCGAAGATCTCCAGCGCTGAGCGCAGCTGCACGCGAGCATCGACGCGGCGATGGCGGCGGCGCAGCCACTCGCCGTAGAGCAGTTCGGTGCGCGCGCGTTCGAACGGCACGTCGTCACCGTCCCGGTGCAGTCGCACGGCCGCCGCGTAGTGCGGCTCGGGGTCCTCGCTGAGCAGTGCTCGGCAGCGCTGGGCGATGGCGGCGGCCCAGGAGCGGCCGATGTGCGTTGCCCAGTCCACGTACCAGTCGCACGGTTCCTGCGCGCGTTCCGGTCGGCCGGTGCGGACCGCTGCCTCGACCAGGTCCGGCAGGCCGTTGCGGGCGTCCATCCTGGTCAGCCCGGCCGCGATGTCGTCCGCTCTGGCCACCACGGCGTCCGGGCGGCCCGCGGCCAGGTCGGCCAGGTTCAGCGCGCGCGTGGCGCGGAGCGCGACCGGCGGCACGCCGTGCTCCCGTGCGTCGGACAGCAGGCTGCGGCACCGCTCGTCGTCGCCTTCGACGGCGGCCAGGTGAGCGAGGACGACCGTCAGCACCCCGGCTGCCGAGGCGTGGCCGAGTTCCTGCGCCAGGCGCAGGCCTTCCGTCCCGCTGGCCCACGCCTCGTCGTGCATCCCGAGCTGCATCTGCGCCAGCGCGAGGACCGCCACGGCGTCGGGCAGCGCTCCGAGCGCGCCTTCGGCGCGGCAGCTGTTCGCCAGGGCCGCGGCGAGGTTGTGGGCGGTGCGGAAATCGCCGAGCCAGACGTGCGACCACACGATCATCACGCGCTTGCGCGGCGGTCCGGTCGCCGGCCCCAGCGCGCTGCGCATCTCCCGCACCGCCGCGACGCCGTCGGTGGCGCCACCGCTGGTGAGCCGCTGGAAGCCGGTCGCGGCGCGGGCCAGCGCGGCGACCAGGTCCGAGTTCGTCCGGCTGAGCGCGTCCGCGATGCGCGCGGCGTCGACGACGGCTGCCAGGTCGCCGGATTCCCAGGCGTTCTTGGCCGCGCGGAACAGCAGGTGCCCGGCGAGTTCCGGGGCCCGTGCGGCGACGTCGGCCGCTTCCTCGATCAGCGCCCGGTACGGCTGGGCGCCCCGGTCCTGGGCGAGGAGCGCGTCGACGCCGGCGGCTTCGGCCAGGTCGACGGGATCGGTGAGGATCCCGGCCGTGTCGGCGACGAATCCGGCGGCGCGTTCCGGCCGTCCCGCGTCGGCGGCCGCCTTCGCCGCCGCGATGAGCCGCCGTCCGCGCTGCCGTCGATCGGGGGTGAGCGCGGCCGCGCGTTCGTAGAGAGCGGCGACAGCGGCGTACCCGCCGCGGCGGCGCACTTCTGCCGCGCTCTCCTCCAGTTCGGCCGCGATCTCCTCGTCCGGCTGGACGGTGGCGGCGGCCAGGTGCCAGGCCCGCCTGCCCCGGTCGAGCCGACCGGCGAGCGCCCGGTGCGCTTCGAGTCGGCGGGGCACCTCGGCCCCGCAGCACGCGGTGCTCCGGAGCAGCGGGTGGCCGAAGACGAACGTGCCGCCGACCAGGTGGAGCAGGCCCGCGCGCTCTGCCGGGGCGAGGTCCTCGATGGACGCCCCGAGCGATTCGGCCGCATCGAGCACCAGCGCTGCGCCATCGGTGTCTGCCAGGGCCGCGACCAGCAGCAATGTCCTGGTGCGCGGCGGTAGTTCGGCGATCCGGGCCGCGAGCATCCGCTGGACCGGGGTGCGCGGCGGAGCGGGCTCGTAGCCGAGCGCGGTCCGGATCGCGGGAAGTTCCAGCAGCGCCAGCGGGTTTCCGCGCGCCTCGGCCAGGATCCGGGTGCGGACGTCTTCGAGCAGATCCGCGGGGAGCAGGGCATCCGCGGCAGCGTCGTCGAGCCCGTCGAGGCGCAGATCGGGCACGCCCGGTGCCGGGAACTCCGGCGCGTGCGGCTCGCGGACGGCGAAGAGCAACGCCACCGGCTCGGTGTCCAGCCTGCGCGCGGCGAACAGCAAGGCCTCCGCCGATGCCGCGTCGAGCCAGTGCGCGTCATCGACCACGCACAGCAGCGGTCGTTCGGCGGCCAGCAGGCCGAACAGCGTCAACACCGCCAGGCCGACCAGGAATCGGTCGGCACCGCCCGGCCCGAACGCGGTGCGCAGCGCGTCGGCCTGCTCCGCCGGAAGCTCGTCGAACCGGTGCGCGGCGGTGCGCAGCAGCAGGTGCAGGCCCGCGTACGGCAGTTCGGCCTCGGCCTCGACACCGCTCCCCCGCAGCAGCCGCATCCCGTCGTCGTCGAGGTGGTGCAGCAGTGCGCTCTTCCCGATCCCGGCCTCGCCGCGGATCACGAGCGCACCGCCCCGCCCGGAACGGGCAGCGCGCAGCAATCCGGTGATGACCGCCGATTCGTCCGCCCGTCCGCTGATCACGTCGAAAGGCTAGCCGGACACGATCCGGCGAGCGTTCGTCCCGGCACCTCGCGGAATCCGTTGCTGCGCCGAGAGAACCGCAGCGGCGTAACGCGCGTCCGGCCGCAACGCGTGCTCGCGCATGCAGGCTTCGGTGAACTTGATGACGTGCTCGTCACCGTGCTCCACGGCCCGCGCCACGAGTTCGGGGAAGCCCAGCTGCTCCGCTTCCCCGGCGAGCGTGCGCGCTGCGTCCTCGCCCTGGCGCCCGACGGTGAACGTCGTCAGCAGCGCTGCCTGCATCTTCCACAGCTCGCCCACCGAAGCAAGGTGCTGCTCGGCGGGGAGGTGCGGGAGCACGAGCCGCACGGCCGCCGGTGCGGTGACCGCGTGGACCAGCGCCGGAGCCGGGACGAATTCGGGGTGCGCGAGGAAGACCCCGGCGAACTCGGCGGTCATCTCGCTGAGCAACCACTGCGCTTCGGCCGGTCCCGGTGCGCGCAGCGCCTCCGAGTAGCCGGGGACTTCGTCGATCCGGGACCACGCCTGCCGGAGCTCGCCGAGGTTGCTCGCCTCGGCGAGGCCTTCCCGGGGCAACGCCGCGATCGCCGCGGCGAATCCGCCCGGGGCGTCGAAGGTCGTGTTGCCGGGCAGGTGCACGAAACGAGCGGCCCAGTAGGCCATGCCGCGGGCGAGCTCGTCGAGCTGCAGCGGGCTCGGCTCCGCAACCGCGGCCAGGCCGCGCACGGCGTGCGCGGTGCGGATCACCCCGTGCGTCATACCGGCGAAGACGCCGGTGATCAGCCGCGGCCACCAGCGGGCGAGCACCGCGCGCCACGGCTCGTCCGCCAGCTCGCGGCGGAACAGCCGCTCCCAGTCCCCGGCCCGCCCGAACACGCCGAGCGCGGAGCGCCACGAGGACTCCTCCGCCGCGTCGATGCGGTTCGACGACTCCGGCGGGTCGTAGTGCTCCTGCCCCCGGCGGTAGTTCTCGATCCAGGGCCCCACCGCGTCGAAGTAACCGAGCACCGCGATGGTCTCCGCACCCATCGGTGCGTGGTTCGCCAGCTCTCCCCCGGTGCGCTCGTAACCGAGGTTCGCCACCCGGTCCAGCGCTTCGTTGACGGTCGCTTCGTATCCGCTCATCCGCCGCTCCTTCCGACCCCGCCAACGCTAGGAAGTCCCAGCGCCACCTCGCCTCGGTCGAACGACCGGGTTCCGGGCGACCCGGTCGCCCGACCGAGGCGACCGGCCGCCGCCGCTGCCTAGCGTCGGCGGTTGTGCGAACTTCGCGATCCCGTGCCGGACGGCGGGAGTGGGCCGGTCTGGCCGTGCTCGCCCTCCCGGTGCTGATGCTGTCGATCAACAACTCCGCGCTGCACCTGGTGCTGCCGACGCTGAGCGCCGATCTCGCCGCCACCGGCCCGCAGCTGCTCTGGATCGTCGACGTCCACGGCTTCGCCACGGCGGCGCTGCTGATCACCATGGGATCGCTCGGCGACCGGATCGGGCACCGCAGGCTGCTGCTGGCGGGGACGGCGGTGTTCGGCACCGCCACCCTGCTCGCCGCGTTCGCGCCCAACGCCGAAGTGCTGATCCTGACCCGCGCGCTGGTGGGTGCGGCCGGTGCGACGTTGATGCCCACGACGCTCGCGTTGCTGCGCACGATGTTCCAGGCACCCGAGCAGCGCGCGGCCGCGATCAGCTGGTGGGTGACCGGTTTCATCGCGGGGAACGTGCTCGGCCCGGTGGCCGGTGGGCTGCTGATGGAGCTCGCCGGCTGGCGATCGGTGTTCCTGCTGGGCGTGCCGGTGCTGGCGCCGCTGCTGGTCACCGGCCCGTTCCTGTTGCCGGAGCAGCGCGACCGGTCGGGCGGGAGGCCTGACTTCACGAGCTCGCTGCTGTCGGCGGCAGCGGTGGTGCTGTTCGTCTACGGCTTGAAGGAGCTGTCGACCGGAGCTCAACGGCTGGTGCCCGCGCTCGCGATCCTCGGCGGGCTCGTCGTCGGGTACGCCTTCGTCCGCCGCCAGCGCAGGTCACCGCAGCCGATGCTCGACCTCTCGCTGCTCGGCGACCGGGCGTTCACC
The DNA here is from genome assembly GCF_003635025.1 of Saccharopolyspora antimicrobica. Lineage (GTDB taxonomy): Bacteria > Actinomycetota > Actinomycetes > Mycobacteriales > Pseudonocardiaceae > Saccharopolyspora > Saccharopolyspora antimicrobica. The sequence goes on from NZ_RBXX01000002.1 coordinate 578,117, forward strand.
GCGCCACTGCTCGCGGTCACCCTCATGGTCTTCACCACGGCGGGCACGACGCTGCTGCTCGCACAGCACTTGCAGGGCGTGCTGGGCCTGCCGCCGCTGCAGGCGGCGATCTGGCTGCTGCCGTCCACTGTGGCCGGTATCGCGCTGTCGGCTTCCTCCTCAGTGTTCACCCGCCGGTTCCGTCCGGCGGTCCTGCTGACGGCCGGACTGGTCATCGCGGCCGTCGGAACCGGATTGCTCGCTGTGGCCGACGGTCCGGCAGCACCGGTGCTCCTGGTGATCGGCATGATCGTGCTCCGCATCGGAGCGGTGCCGGTGATGACGGCCAGCACGAGCGCGATCATCGACGCCGTGCCGGCGGAGCGCGCGGGTTCGGCGACCGCGCTCAAGGAGACCTGCGGCGAGCTCGGAATCGCGCTCGGCGTCACCGTTCTGGGCAGCGTCGGCACCGCCGTCTACCGGGGCGCCCTGGGCGACGCGGTGCCCAGCGCGGTCGGCGCGGAAGCCGCTGAGGCCGCGCGCGGCGGCATCGGTGCGGCGGTCGAGCTGGCCGCCCGACTGCCCCGGGCAGAAGGCGTCGAACTCCTCGACCGAGCACGCGAGGCCTGGACCGAAGCGCTGCACATCAGCACCGCGATCGGCGCCGTGGTCCTGGTCGGGACGGCGCTCCTGGTGTGGAGCGCCGCCCCGCGCGAAGTTGCCGGGACCAGCCGGTGAGGGCCCTCAACCCGCCAGTAGCTTCTCGCGGACGGCCGCCGGGGCTGTGGGATCGGTGCCGCGCCAGGCGATCACGTCGTCGGGGCGGATCAGGAGTCCTTCGCCGGGCGCCAGGAAGTCGGCGTCCAGCCGGTGGACCGGGATCCCGTCGGCCGCCCAGCGCTGCGGATCGTCGGCCACCGCGAGCGCCCATCCCGGACCGGCGAGGTCCAGAGTGGACAGACCGGGGCCGAGCCAGCGGTGCGGGACGCGGGTGGCGACCCGCCCGGCCGGGGCGAACTCGGTGACCGGTTCCGCATCCGCCGAACCCGCGAAGGCCCCTGCCGGGTACTGGAACGCGCCTGCGGCCAGCACGAACGGGTCGGCCAGCGTCGGATCGGGCGCGGTCATCGGGTCCCAGGTCCGGCGGCTCGACTGGTCGGCGGTGAACCACCCGGCCGCGCGCCGCTCGGCGTCGTAGCTGTCCAGCAGCGCGGGCGCTGCCGCGCCCGAGAGCACCGCGGCGAGCTTCCAGCCGAGGTTGTGCGCGTCCGCGATGCCGGTGTTCGCGCCGAGCGCGGCGAACGGCGGCATCACGTGCGCAGCGTCTCCAGCGAGGTGCACCCGCCCGTCCGAATAGCGGTCGGCGACGAGCATCTCCGCCTGCCAGGGCAGGACGCTGCGGACTTCGAGATCCGGTGTGGGCACGCCGAGCACGGTGCGCAGCAGCGCGGGCCAGTCCCGCTCGACCTCCCCACCGGTCATGAACACCCACCGGGACCGCCCGTCCACCGAGGCCAGCGCGCCGGGCAGCGCCGGGTGCTCCAACTGGCACAGGTTGAACTCCCGGCCGCGGACCACATCGGACAGATCGGCGTGGAAGTAGACGTTCACGCTGGGCTCGCCGACGGCGCCACGCCCGGAGCGGTCGATCCCCAACGCAGACCGAACCGGACTGCGCGCACCGTCCGCGGCGACGACGAAAGCCGCCCGGAGCGCGGTGTCCTCGCCGGTCCGGTGGTCGTGCAGCTCGGCGGACACGCCGTCCGCGTCCTGCGCGAACGAGGTCAGCTCGGTCTGGAACCGCACGCGCGCCCCGGCCTCCTCGGCGGCCTGCCGCAGGACCGGTTCCAGCACGTCCTGGGCGACCAGGCACGGCAGCTCCGGGCTGATCTCGATCGGATCGCCCGAGCCGGAGGGCTGCCACAGCGGCAGCTGCCGGGCTTCGGCGAGCGTGCGCCCGGTCGCCATGTGGTCGTGCTCGGCGAGGTCGCGCGCGGCTTCGCGGACCACCGCGGCGAGGCCGAGCCCGCGGAAGATCTCCAGGCTGCGCACGTGGAAGCGGCGGGCTTTGGGTTGCGGCGACGTCGTCGCACGCTTCTCCACGAGAGTCACCTCGACGCCGTGGTGGCGCAGGACGAGAGCGGTGGTCAGACCGACCAGGCCACCGCCCACCACCAGCACCTGACAGTCGAGTGTACGTTGTACATTCACGATGTACGTTGTACACGCAGCTACCATCCGTGGCAAATGAGTACCGCTAAACCACCGGGCGGCCTGGTCTGGTTCGACGAGCCGCCGCCCCCACCCGCCACCGACCAGCTCAGCCGGGAACGAGTCGTCGCCGCCGCGATCGCGCTGGCCGACGAGAGCTCGTCGGGCGAGATCACCATGCGGGCGATCGCGAGCCGGCTCGGCTCCCGCAGCCCGATGGCGCTGTACCGCTACGTCGGCAGCAAGGACGGCCTGACCGACCTGATGGTCGACGAGGTGTACGGCGAGATCACCGTGCCGCCGCCCGGCGACTGGCGCGCCTGCCTGCGCGAGATGGGGCTGTCCGCGTGGGCCGCGGTGCAGCGGCACCCGTGGTTCGCGCGGATGGCGTTCAGCCGCCCACCGCTGGGCCCGAACGCCTTGCGCCTCTACGACTCCGCCTTCGCCGCGGTCGACGAGCTGGGCCTGGACGCGGCGACCCGCGTCGGCTTCATCAACACGGTGCTCGGGCAGGTCTTCGGCTCCGGCCTCGCCCTGCTGGAAGAGCTCGCCATGCGCAGCCGGACCGGCCTCACCGCCGACAGCGACCTGGAGGAGTCGGCCCGGCCCTACCTGGAGCGGATCAAGGCCGAGGGCCGCCACCCGCACTACATCCGCTGGCTGGCCGAACCGGACCGGTCGGCCGAGGTGGTGACCTTCGAGCAGCAGCTGGAGTGGCAGCTCGACGGCCTGCAACGCCTCGCCGGAGAACGACGAACCTGAACCCGGCGACGAAAAAGCGGCCCGCCGCCTCGGCTGGCGAGGAAATGGCTCGAACAGGTCGCACCGGTGGCAGCTTGGGCCGAACGGGTCTGATCGGTGAGGCGCAGCTGGACTTGGCAGTAGGGTCGGCCGACGTCGGATCTCGGTGGTCCACGTCGATCGGAGAAGGTGTGGCGAGGCTTTCCGAAGAACTGCCAGCCGCGATGCGACGGCTGAGATCGGCAGGTGCGGCATCGACGGCGGCACGGCTCGGAGTGGCTCTGGTCGGTGTCGGACTGCTGGTGGCGGGAACGGTCGCGGTGTTCGCGACGACCAACTCCGCAGGCTCCTCCGCCCTGATCGCCGCGGGCACCGTTCTCGTCGCCGTCGCCGTTTTCACCAACCGGCTCGAGAGCGTCGAGGGCGCCGGCGTCAAGATCCAGCTGGGCGCCGTGGCCGCGAAGCTCCAGGAAGCCGATCAAGCGGATGCGTCGGGCGACGCGGAGGCGGCCGAGCAGTTGCGCCGCGAGGCTCAGCTGCTGGTCGTTGCGATGGAGCCGATCGCAACCCGGTACGAGGCGATCCGGAAGAGCAGCCCGCATGGCAGGCGCCGAACAGACGCGCTGAGCGAGCTCGTGGAGCAGGCCCGGAAGATGGCCCGGTTCGACTTCATCAGCACCGAAGCCGTGGAGGAGCTGTTCCGGTCCGGCCAAGACGGGAACCGGATCACCGCTCTCGGGCTGATGCTCGAGGACACCCGGTTCGCGTCGGTTCCCATCATCACCGAAGTGTTCCGCGGTCCCCGGTCGAACTTCGAGCTGTGGCACGCGCTCCGGGTCTGCTTGGACGTGGTGCGGCAGGACGGCCAGCAAGCCCATTACGAGGCGATACGGGAGGCCATCTCGGTGGCTCGGGCCAACGGATCGCTCGGCGGCGGTTCGGACCGGTCCCGGTTCAGGCTGGCCGAGCGGATCGCGAACGCCATGGAGAGGCGGGAGAACTCCGACCAGGGAGCTCGCTGAACCCGGCAACGAGAAAGCGGCCCGCCACCTCGTCGGACGAGGGGCGGGCCGCTTCCTGGAACTCGGTCAGTGGACCGGGGTCGGTTTCCTGCCGGTCTCCTCCGGTTCCTCGGCCGAGGAGGCCTTGTTCGGCGTCCGGATGAACAGCGAGGTGATGAACGCCAGGACGCCGATGCCGCTGGCCACGATGAAGGCCGTGCGCAGTCCGGCCGCGTCCGGGGCACCGGACGCGCCAGTGCTGGCCAGGGCGGAGACGGTGACGAACACCGCCGTGCCGAAGGCGCCCGCGACCTGCTGGAGCGTCGCCAGGATCGCGCTGCCGTGCGAGTACAAGTGATCGGGCAGAGCGCTCAGCGACGCGGTCATCAGCGGGGTCATCATCAGCCCGAGACCGCACATGAGCACCACGTGGATCGCGATGACCGCGGCCAGCGACGAATCCGGGCCCAGGGAGGCGAACAGGCACAGCGACACCGCCATCGCCGCCGCGCCCGGGATCACCAGCGGCCGCGCGCCGACCCGGTCGAACAACCGGCCCACCGGGCGCCCGAGCAGACCCAGGACCAGACCGCCCGGCAGCACCGCCAGACCGCTGACGAACGTCGACGCGTGCAGGACCGTCTGCAGGTACAGCGGCAGCAGGATCGCGCTGGCACCCAGCAGGCACATGAACAGCAGAGCGCTCAGCAGCAGGGCCACGCCGAAGGAGCGGTTGGCCAGCGGCCGCAGGTCCAGCAGGGCCCGGTCCTGGCGCTGCAGGCGGAGCTGCCGTGCCGCGAACCCGGCCAGCGAGACCGCCCCGACCGCGATCGGGATCCACGGCGCCACCAGGTGCTGCCCGCTGGACTCACCGATCGAGGACAGGCCGTAGAGCAGGCCGCCGAAGCCCAGCGCCGACAGCAGCACCGAGAACAGGTCCAGCGGGACCGCGCGCGTCTCGCTGTCGAGCCGCATCCAGGCCGCGCCGATGGCCAGCGCGATCAGCGCCAGCGGCAGCACGATCCAGAACATCCAGCGCCAGCCCAGCGAACCGAGCACGGCGCCGCCGATCGTCGGACCGATCGCCGGGGCGACGGCGATGACGATGGTGATCGTGCCCATCGTCGCGCCGCGCTTCTCCGCCGGGACGAGGCGCATCACCGAGGTCATCAGCAGCGGGATCATCACCGCGGTGCCGCACGCCTGCACGACGCGACCGACCAGCAGCAGCTCGAAACCCGGCGCGAGCGCGCTGAACAGGGTTCCCGCGCTGAACAGCGTCTGGGCGGCCAGGAAGATCTGGCGCGGGGTGAAGCGCTCCAGCAGGAAACCGGTGGTCGGGATGACCACTGCCATGGTCAGCAGGAAACCGCTGGTCAGCCACTGCACGGTCGTGGTGCTGACCTCGAGGTCGACGGTGAGGTCGCGCAGCGCGACGCTCAGGATCGTCTCGTTGAGGATCATCACGAACGCAGAGACGACCAGCACACCTATCAGCACTGGCGCCCGCAGTGGTGTGGTGCTGCGGGCGACGTCCGCTGTCGCGGAATCGGTCATGGTTGGGTTGCACCTCGCAAGTGATCGATCGGTCCGGCCGGCGCAGCCCGAGCGGGGCCGCAGCCGTCGAACGCGACGTGATTTCAAGTCTGCTCATCCGCCGCGGAATCGGCACGTTCTTTTCGCCGAGAGCAGGCAAGCTCACTTCGCGGCGCGAGCGTTCAGGAGCCCGGCCGGGCCTCGATTCCGGCCGCACCGAGGGTCGTCTCGTAGGCGCGCTGCCAGGATCCGTCGGCGACGGCGGCGTCGAGCATGCGCTGGAGCTCCTCGGCCAGCAACCGGTCGTCGGCCTTGATCACCAGGTTCCGCTCGGAATCGGTGATCGCGTACGGGCCGACCGCGGTCAGCGACGGGACGTCGGCCGTGCCGCCGAGCAGCAGGTCCACGTCACCGGACAGCACCGCGCTCTGCAGCTGGGTCGGTGGCAGCCGCCGGAACTGCACGTCGTCCGGCCGCAGGCCGATGCGCTGGGCCAGATCGCGCGCGATCTCCACGTCGAAGCCCTGGTAGCCGCCGCCCGCCGGATCGCGGCTGAGGAAGGCCGGCGGGGTATCGATGCGCGCCCCCACCAGCAGCTTCCGGCGCTGCTGGATGCGCACCAGGGTCGGTGAGGTGGACAGCTCCACCGAGGTGCCCGCCGACGGCGCCGGTGGCGCGGCGGACGTGGCCGGGGCGGGCGGCAGCGGAGGCAGCAGGTTCTGCGAGACCTCCGGGTCCTGGCCGCACGCCGCCAGCACGGCGGTCAGCGACACCAGCGCGAGCACCCGAATCCGCATCATCACTCCTCCCGCTCACCCGATACTGCCCAATGATCGCGCACCGGTCCGACAGAACGGGGGCGGATCGGGCAGAAGCTGGATCGATTGTGAAATCCAGAACACACCCGTTAGTGTGATTGCTGTCATGTGGCGCCAGCGTTGCCGCCCGGTTTCGAGTTCTCATCCGGAGGCGATCCATGGCGCGGTCAGTCCAGCACGTCGTCCAGCAGGTCACCCAGCGCATCACCGAGCGCAGCGCGCCGACCCGCTCCGCGTACTTAGAACGCATCCGCGCCGCGGCCGCCGTCGGCCCGGCCCGCACCGAGCTCCCGTGCAGCAACCTCGCGCACGGGTTCGCGGCCTGCAGCGGCCCCGACCGGATCGCCGTGCGCGGTGCCGTGAAGCCCGGGGTGGCGATCGTGTCGGCCTACAACGACATGCTCTCCGCGCACCAGCCCTACGCCGAGTTCCCGGCGTGGATCAAGGACGCGGTGCGCGAGGCAGGCGGCGTCGCGCAGTTCGCCGGCGGAGTGCCCGCGATGTGCGACGGGATCACCCAGGGCCGCACCGGCATGGAGCTGTCGCTGTTCTCCCGCGACGTGATCGCGATGGCCACCGGTGTCGCGCTCTCCCACGAGATGTTCGACGGGGCCCTGCTACTCGGGGTGTGCGACAAGATCGTGCCGGGACTGCTCATCGGCGCGCTGGCCTTCGGGCACCTGCCGACCGTGCTGGTGCCCGCCGGGCCGATGCCCTCCGGGCTGCCGAACCGGGAGAAGAGCCGCATCCGGCAGCTGTTCGCGGAGGGCAAGGCCAGCCGGGAGGACCTGCTGGAGGCCGAGTCCGCGTCCTACCACTCCCCCGGCACCTGCACCTTCTACGGCACCGCGAACTCCAACCAGCTCGTGGTGGAGGTCATGGGCCTGCACCTGCCCGGGTCGAGCTTCGTGCCGCCGGGCACCCCGCTGCGCAAGGCGCTCACCGAGGAGGCCGCGCGGCGCGTGGTCTCGCTGGACGCGCCGATCGGCGAGATCGTGGACGAGCGCGCGATCGTCAACGCGGTGGTCGCGCTGCTGGCCACCGGCGGCTCGACCAACCACACGCTGCACCTGGTCGCCATCGCTGCCGCTGCTGGCATCGAGCTGACCTGGGACGACTTCGCCGAGCTGTCGGCCGTCGTGCCGTCGCTGGCGAAGGTGTACCCCAACGGCGCCGCAGACATCAACCACTTCGCCGCGGCGGGCGGCGTGCAGACGCTGGTCGGCGAGCTGCTGGACGCCGGCCTGCTGCACGCCGACGTCAAGACCGTCGCCGGGCCCGGCCTGGACCGCTACCGGCAGCAGCCGTTCCTGGTGGACGGCGAGCTGGTGTGGCGCGATGCGCCCCGCAAGAGCCTGGACCCGGACGTGCTGCGCGGTGTCGACGAGCCGTTCGCGCCCGATGGCGGGCTGCGGGTGCTGGAGGGCAACCTGGGCCGCTCGGTGATCAAGGTGTCCGCGGTCGCCGCCGAGCACCGCGCGGTCACCGCTCCGGCGCGGGTGTTCGACGACCAGCACGGGTTCACCGCCGCGTTCCAGGCCGGCGAGATCGACCACGACGTCGTGGTGGTGATCCGCAACCAGGGTCCGCAGGCCAACGGGATGCCCGAGCTGCACGGCCTCACCCCGGCACTGGGCGTGCTGATGGACCGCGGCCACCAGGTCGCGCTGGTCACCGACGGCCGCATGTCCGGGGCCTCCGGCAAGATCCCGGCGGCGATCCAGCTGACCCCGGAGGCCAGCGCAGGCGGCCCGCTGGCGCGGGTGCGCGACGGCGACGTGGTCCGCCTCGACGCCGACCGCGGGACGCTGGAGCTGCTGGTGCCCGACGACGAGCTGGCCGCGCGGGAACCCGCGCCCGGTGCCGACCGGGCTCCGTTCGGCACCGGCCGCGAGCTGTTCTCCGCCTTCCGCCAGGCGGTCGGTCGGGCCGACCGCGGAGCGAGCGTCTTCGCGCAGCTGCAGCCCCAGCCCAGCGACGTGCCAGCATGAGTCGTGAGTGCGTAACAGTGTTCGAGCACTGTTGCGCACTCACGACCCCGCACGCACCCAGGCAAGGAGACACGATTTCAATGGAAATCAGACGTCTGATTTCCATTGAAATCGCGCACTAGAACGGATGAACGACCTTGATCAACACTGCAGCTGACGTGCTCGACATCTCCCCGGTCGTGCCGGTCGTCGCGCTGGACGACGTCGCACACGCCGTTCCGCTGGCCGAAGCGCTGCTGCGCGGCGGCATCCGGACCATCGAGGTCACCCTGCGCACCCCGGCCGGGCTGCCCGCGATCGAGCGGATCGCCGCCGAGGTCCCCGAGATGGTCGCCGGGGCGGGCACCATCACCGAGCCGGGCCAGGCGAAGCGGGCCGCCGAGGCCGGGGCGCGCTACCTGGTCACCCCGGGCACCACCGACCGGCTGCTCGACGACGTCGAGGCCTCCGGCGTGCCGTTCCTGGCCGGAGCGGGCACGGTGTCCGAGGCGATGCGGCTGGCCGAGCGCGGGGCGAGCGCGATGAAGTTCTTCCCCGCCGAGCCCAGCGGCGGCGTGCCGTTCCTCAAGGCGATCGCCGGGCCGCTGCCGCAGCTGCGGTTCTGCCCCACCGGCGGCATCAGCCCGCAGACCGCGCCGGACTACCTCGCGCTGCCGAACGTGGGCTGCGTCGGCGGTTCCTGGCTCGCGCCGAAGGGCCTGCTCGCCGCGGGCGACTGGGCGAAGGTCGAGCAGCTGGCCCGCGAGGCCGCCGCACTGCGCTGATCCGGTGCGGAGGTGGCCGCCGGCCACCTCCGCACGACGGGGTACCGCGCGCACCTCACGTGCTGGATCCGCCGCCTCCCCCACCCGCCGTAGCGTGCCGGGAGTCGGACGGATCGGCCCCGGTTGGTGGTCAGGGTGATGGATGCGCGCGAGCTGCTGGACCGGGCCCTCACCTGCGCCGGGGTCGTGCTGCTGGTGCTGTTCCTGAGCCCGTCGGCCGGGGCCGCGCCGCCGCGGACCGTCGTGAGCTTCACCGTCGACGACGGCACCGCATCGCAGAGCACCGGTGCCCGCATCCTCAGCGAGCACCGGATGCGCGGCACCTTCTACGTGGTCTCCGGTTCCATCGGCCAGCCCGGCTACCTCGGCATGGACGACCTGCGCCGGATGGCCGCCGCGGGGCACGAGATCGGCGGGCACACGGTCAACCACCCCGATCTCGGCACCGCCGGCCCGGACGAGCTCCGGCGCGAGATCTGCCAGGACCGCGCCAACCTCACCGGCTGGGGATTCCGCGTCACGTCCTTCGCCTATCCCTTCGGCACCGCCGACCGCAGCGCCCAGCGGGCCGCGCAGGACTGCGGCTACAACAGCGCCCGCATCACCGGCAGCATCCGGACCGCGCGCGGCTGCGACAACTGCCCGTCCGCCGAGGTCATCCCGCCGCCCAACCCGATGGCGGTGCGCGGCACCGGCATGGTCGACCCGAGCTGGACGCTCGACGAGCTCAAGCAGCTGGTGCGCGATGCGGAGGCCGACGGCGGCGGCTGGGTTCCGCTGGTGCTGCACCAGACCTGCGACTTCTGCGGTTCGCTGTCCATCAGCCCGCGGGTGCTGGACCAGTTCGCGTCCTGGCTGGCCACCAGGGAGGCCAACGGCACCGTGGTGCGCACGGTCGACCAGGTGGTGGGCGGGGAATCCGGGCCGCTGGTCCGGCCGCCCGCGCCGGAACCGCGCGCCGGGCTGGTGAACGCCTCGCTGGAGGAACCCGGGCCGCGCGGCTGGACGACCAGCGGCTCCGGGCGGATCAGTCCGAAGTGGACGCTGGTGCCGGATGCCCGCAGCGGCCGGTGGGCGCAGCGGCTCGACCTGGCGGGCGAGGTCAGCGGCGATGCGAAGCTCCTGCAGCGGATGGACATGGGCGAGGTCGCACCGCTCGCGCACGAGAACAACACCTACACGCTCAACACCTGGTACAAGTCGACCGCGCCGACGCAGTTCGCCGTCTACTACCGCGACCAGTCCGGGTTCTGGCGCTACTGGATCACGAGCCCGTTCTTCGCCCCGGCGAACGGGTGGACCGCGGCGACGTGGACGACCCCGGCGGCTCCGCCCGGCACGACCGGGATCAGCTTCGGGCTCGCGTTGTCGGCGCCGGGTTCGCTGACAACCGACGACTACGGGTTGCGGGAACATCCGCAGGTCCGGCACGAGCGGCTGTGCGATCGCCTGCCGTGGACGCCGATGCTGCGCTGGCTGTGCTGATCCTTCCCGCGTTCACGACGTGCTGCGCTCTCCTAGACTCCGGTGCGTGGAGATCACCGTGCGGCCCGCTGTCGAGGCCGATCTGCCCGCGCTGCTCGTCCTGCTCTACGACGAGTTCTACCCCGGCGAGGAGACGCTGTCCCGGGATTCCGCAGCGACGATCTGGGCGGAGATCTCGGCGCAGCAGGGGCGCACCGTGCTGGTCGCCGAGGCGGACGGCGCTGTCGCAGGCACCGCGGACTGCATCGTCCTGCCGAACCTCACCCGCGGCGGCCGGTCCATCATGTTCGTGGAGAACGTCGTGGTCTCCGGCTCCCACCAGCGGCTCGGCGTCGGCAGGCGACTGCTGGACGCCGCCGCGGATCTGGGGCGAGCGGCCGGTTGCTACAAGCTGCAGCTGCTGGCCGCCGACGACGAGTACGTCCACACCTTCTACGAGTCCTGCGGATTCGAATCGCGGGCGCAAGGATTCCGGCGCTACCTCGAAACCGTCCGGCCCCGCGGCTCGGCGTCCTGACCGGCCTCAGGTGAGCGCGGCGGCGATGCCGCCGAGCAGGCAGCCGAGGCCGAACTCGAAGCGGGCCTCGTAGTCGCGGTCATCGGCTTCCAGGATCCGCCGGTTGAAGTGCGGGTACTGCCCGGTGTCGATCACCTGCTGGACGTACTCGCCCACGGCGTGCTGCCAGTCGACCTCGGTCATCCCGGTCCGGCGTTGCGCCTCGAGCTCCGACAGCTCCGCCGCCACCGAGCCGAGCACGAAGGTGTTGACGGAGTCCACGACCATGGCGGCCCGGGAGGCGTCATCGGTCGCCCTGCTCACCACTCCGAGCATGTGGTCGGTTCGCCTGATGACGTCGGGTCCGAGCGCTTGGCGCCGCATCGCCTGCTGGGCGAGCCAGGGATGGCGCAGCAGCGCGGCCCGGAAACCGCGGGCGAGGGCGGCCAGCTCGGCCAGCCAGTCGTCCGAGGCTTCCGGGATCTCCATCTCGCCGAACGCGGCGTTGGCCATGAGCTCGATCAGCTCGTCCTTGTTGGTGATGTGCCGGTACAGCGATGTCGTGCCGGACCCCAGCTCGGAGGCGATGCGCCGCATGGACAACGCGTCGATGCCTTCGGCGTCGGCGAGGTCGATCGCGGTGCGCACGATCCTCTCCTCGGTGAGCGCCGGGCGGCTGCCGCGCGGCCGGTCCCGCATCCAGACCAGCGCCGGGGGCTGTGATCGAGCAGACATGGGAACACTGTACCCATCGGGTACGGTGTTCCTACATCGGGAACACTGTTCCCAACTTTACGGAGGCAGCCATGAACCAGTACCCGGTCGTCATCGCAGGTGGCGGCACTGTCGGCCTGGCCACCGCGGTGTTCCTCGGACACCACGGCGTCCCGTCGCTGGTCGTCGAACGGCGAGCCGAGCCGTCCAACCATCCGAGAGCGCTCGGGATAAGCCCGCGCACGCTGGAGTTCTTCCGCGAGGCCGGGATTCGCGACGCCGTGGACGCGGTCGCGGTGCGCTCGACCGAGCTGTGGAAGGCCAACGTCCGCACCGTCGCCGAGATCGACCGCCGCGGCCACCGACCGAAGCCGCACTTCGACCGCACCGAGTCGCCGGAAGCCACCCGCGGGCACTACCCGCAGGACCTGCTGGATTCGGTCCTCCTCCCGGCTGCGCGGGAACGCGGCGCGACTGTCGAGTTCGGCGTCGAAGTCACCGGTGTCGAGCAGGACGACGATGGTGCTTCCGTCGCGCTCTCCGACGGCCGAGTCATCCGGACCGACTACCTGGTGGGTGCTGACGGGGCGCGCAGCGCGGTCCGCGGCCTGCTGGGCATCAGCACGACCGGACCGGGCGAGATCGGCGACACGACGGTCAACATCCTGTTCAACGCCGACCTGGTGGGTCACTTCGGTTCGATGCCGGTGATGACCGAGATCAGCCACCCCGAAGCGCCGGGGATGCTGTTGGCCGTCGGCGAGCGGCGGTGGGTGCTGCACGTGGTCTCACCCACCGGGGAGAACTTCTCCAAGGAGCGTTGCGCCGCCTTGGTCCGCACGGCCATCGGTGCGGACGTACCGGTCGAGATCGTCAACCCGCTGCCCTGGCGGGCGAACGTGCGCATGGCCGACGAATTCCGGGCGGGGCGGGTCTTCCTCGTCGGTGACGCCGCGCGCACCATCTCCCCGCTGGGCGCGTTCGGCCTGAACACCGGCCTCGCCGACGCGCACAACCTGGCCTGGAAGCTCGCCATGGTGCTTCGCGAGCAGGCAGGCGACCGGCTGCTGGACAGCTACCACGAGGAACGGCACGCCGTCGCCGAGCTGGTGACGCAGCAGGCGCTGCTGCGCCGCGAGAATCCCGCGCCGCACTGGGATCCGGCGGCGGTGGCCGAACGTGCCGCGGTGGGCATGTGGAACGCACCGGTGGTGCTCATGGGCTACCGCTACGACTCCTCGGCAGTTGTCGACCCGATCACCGCGGTTCCGTCCACCGAGGACGTCGTGGCGAGCCGGGACGGGGCGCCCGGATCCCTGCTGCCGCACCGGTGGCTGGACGGCAACACCTCCACGCTCGACCTCCCCGAGTCCCGGTTCGCGGTGCTCACCGGTCCGGCTGGTGAACCGTGGCGCGAAGCGGCGCAACGCGTGGCGGCGGCCCGCGGACTCGAGGTGCGCACCGCTCGGCTCGACGCGGAGTGGGCGAGTTCGGTGGGAATCGACGACGGCGGAGCGCTGCTGGTGCGCCCGGACGGCTTCATCGCCTGGCGCACCGATCAGAACGCCGACGACGCGGTGCTGGACAAGGTGCTCGCCGCGGTCACCGGCCGCTGATGCCCGTGAGTGCTTTGGGGTGCTATAGAGGCTGTTTTGGATCTTGGGTTGGGTGGTTGTGATATGGGCTCAAGATCATCACGGGTGGGGCTCAGGGGCTGAAAAGCAGGGCGGGTTCTTGTTATCGCTGAGGTTGTCTAAGCCTGCGATCACAAGAACCCGCCATGCCATTGAACCCTGTACCTGTCGCCGTCGATCGGCGGGGGTGCCGCTGCACGTGCGGCTGTTGGACCCGCCGACGCCGCTACGCCTCGGATCTCACCGATGCCCAGTGGGAGATCCTCAAACCCCTGCTCCCGGCACCGTTGACCACCACCGGGCTGGGTGGACGGCCGGAGAAACACTCCCGCCGCACCATGATCGACGCGATCTTCTACGTGGTGGACAACGGCAACAAATGGCGCAACCTGCCCGCCGATTTCCCGCCCTGGCAGACCGTCTACGGCATGCTGCGCCGCTGGTCCCGCAATCTGGCCACCCATCACCTCCTCGACACGCTGCGCAGACGGCTGCGCACCGCCCTGGGCCGCAACGCCCGTCCCAGCGCCGGCTGCATCGACTCCCAGTCGGTGCACAAGACCGCCGAGGCCACCGTGCCCCGCCACAGCAGCGGGTTCGACCCCCACAAGAAAGTCAACGGCCGCAAACGCCACATCGTCACCGACACCCTCGGCCTGCTGGTCTCCGTGGTGATCACCCCCGCCAACGTCCAGGACCGCGACGCCGCCTGGCCCGCACTCCACGGAGCCGCCTCACGCGGACTCACACACGTCTGGGCCGATCAAGGCTACGAAGGACCCCTCACCGAACACGCCAACAACGTCCTCGGCCTGACCGTGAACATCGTCTACCGACACCCCGGACAGAAAGGCTTCCAAGTCCTGCCTCGCCGCTGGGTCGTCGAGCGCACCCTGGCCTGGATCAGCCGACGACGACGCTGCGCCCGCGACTACGAACGCCTCCCCGAACACCACGCCACCATCGTCTGCTGGGCCGCCATCATCCACATGACACGCAGACTCGCCCGCCTACCACACACCACCCAACAAGATCCAAAACAACCTCTATAGCCCCACAAAGCACTCACGGGTCGATCACGACTCAGCGAGGATGGCCAACGCTTCGGGGATCGAGTCGACGACCGGGCGGCCGGTCTTCTCCAGCGCCGCGCGGCTGGTCACGCCGGTGGTCACCAGCACGCACTGCGTTCCGGCCTGCTCGGCCGCGTGGGCGTCGTCGAGGACGTCGCCGATCAGCACCACGTCGCGGGCGTCGAGCTCCTGCGCGGCCAGGTGGCGGCGCAGGTGCTCGGCCTTCGAACCGCCGCCGACCTCCGCGCGCAAGCCGTCGACGCGCGCGAACAGCTCGTACAGGCCGCGAGCCGTCACCAGGTCGACGAGCTCGTCGTGGAACCACATGGACAGCAGCGACTGGCTGCGGCCGTCCTTCGCCCAGTCGTGCAAGGCATTCGGAACACCCTTCGCCAGACCGCAGGTGTCCAGCAGCTCGCGGTACGCATCGTGGTAGAGCACGTCGATCCGAGCCCAGTCCTGGTCGTCCAGCGACCGGCGCAGCAGGCGCTCGTAGCACTGCAGCAGCGGGCGGCTGAAAACCGCGCGCCACTCGTCGATGTCGATGTGCTCGCGGTCGAACTCCGCGCAGACGGTGTTCACCGCTGTTACCACGGCGTGGTTGTCGTCCAGGAGAGTTCCGTTCCAGTCCCACACGATGTGCCGAGTGCCGGCGAGAGTCGTCATGGCTGGCGACTCTACGAGTCGGCAGCGACGTTCCAGTACCGCCATCCCGATCTGAGAGACGGCCCACACGCGGCCGGATCGGATCCGCTCGTGCCGACCCGGTTCATGACCTCCAGCAGCGGCCCGGATGTCGTGGCACGTCAACTGCTTCCGAGCAGGACGACGCTGGCGATGACGATCCAGGCCGCCCAGCCGAGCCAGCCGATCAGGCCGGTCACCGCGATCCGGTTCGTGCCGTCGGCGTTGTACGGACTGGCCGATGATGAGACGAACAGCAGCGCGGCACTGGCGTAGCCGAGCCAGGCGTGCCAGCTCGGGATGAACCCGACGCCCGACCCGGCTGCGCTGAAGCCCAGCAGGGCGATTGCCAGGAAGACCTGGTTGAAGCCGAACAAGACGTTGCTCAAGGCCCACAGGCCCGCGACCGGGTCACCGTTCTTGGCCGCGGCCGCCATGCCGAAGCGGAGCGCCTCCACCACCACGAACGTCGCGTTCTGCATGAGGACGCCGGCGAAGCCGACAAGCGCCCACGCGTCCGTTCCCGGTTCGCCCCGCCACAGCTCCGCGAGCAGTCCGGCGGCGAAAACCGTGGTGCACAGCCAAGTGGCAGGCGCGACCACCGAGGGCTTCTTCAACCGGTCGCCGACCGCGGCCAGCGAACCGGTGACCGCGGCCAGCGACTGGCCCGAGTTCGGCATCGGGAGCCCGGCGCGGACGTAGACGACGTTGATGACGATGGCCAGCAGGACGAACCCGATGCCTCCCGCAGCCGCCAGACCAGCGATGTTCACCGCAGCACCCCATTTCAGTTAACGCACCCTATAATCAATGTAGAGAGCGTTGGATGGAGGCGCAATCATGGGAGAAGAGACCGGGCGACGCCCGTACAACTCATTGCGCCGCATGGCGCAGGCGCACCGGACGCGGACCGAGATCGCCGACGCCGCGCGCCGGCTGTTCGTCGCGCAGGGCTGGGCGAGCACCACCGTGCGGGACGTGGCCCGCGAAGCGGGCGTCTCGGTGCCGACCGTGTACGCGACCTACAAGAACAAGACCGGACTGGTCTGGGCGCTGGCCGAATCGGCCGACATCGCCGCGGACCTGCCGCGGCAGATCGAGCAGCTGGAATCCTCCAGCGATCCGCGGGAGCACCTGTCCGCGATGGCCGGCTACGACCGGCGGCTGTTCGAGCGCTCCGGCGACCTCATCGCGCTGATCCGCGAAGCCGGGAAGACCGAACCCGAACTCGCCGACCTCTACCGGCAGGCGCGGCAGGCCGCCGACCGGACCCGCGTCCAGGTGTTCTCCAGCTGGCCCGACGGCACGCTCCGGCCCGGCCTGGACATCCCGACCGCCGTCGACTGCTACGCCGCGCTGTGCAACATCGACGTCTACGCAACGCTCGTCGCGGAGCGGTCCTGGTCGCCCGAACGGATCGAGCAGTGGTGGGGCGACGCGCTCGCCCGCGAACTGCTGAACCAGCGAGGATGACAGAAGCGGCAGCCGACCAGAAGCCGACTGCCGCTACGGGGAATTGCTCGTGCTCACGGAGTTTCGAGATCGGGGTCCGGGGATTCGTCTCCGGAGCGCTCGATCTCTTCGCGCACCACGCGGTACGCGAGACCTTCGGAGTAGCCCTTGCGGGCGAGCATGCCGACCAGGCGACGCATCTTCGTCGTGTAGTCGAGCGAGCTCATGGAGCGGAGCTTGCGCTGCACGAGCTCCCGGGCTCGCTCCGCTTCCACATCGGAGTCCACAGTGGATAGCGCCGCTTCCACCAGGTGGCCGTCGACGCCCTTGCGGCGCAGTTCGAAACCCAGCGCCTTGCGCCCCAGGCCCTGGGTGCGCTGACGCGAGTGCACCCACTCCTCGGCGAAGGCGGCGTCGTCGACGAGGCCCGCGTCGACGAACTTCTGCAGCACGCCGTCGGCGACGTCCTCGTCGATTCCCTTGCGCAGCAAGGACTGGCGCAGCTCGCCGCGGCTGCGCGCACGTGCCGCCAGGAGCCGGTACACGATGTCGCGCGCCTGCTGCTCCGGGGTCTCGGGCTTGCTCCGCTTCGGTTCCGCGGCCTCTCCCCGAGCCGCTTCTTCCGAGCGGGTGTCGTCGGGGAAGCGGTTCCGCGCACCGCTCCCCCGACGCCTACCACTGTCGTTCATCCGCACCAGCGCTTCAGGATCAGAACTCGACCGGAGCCGGTTCGGCGTCCTCCGCGTCCAGCGTCGCGCCGATGCCGAGCTTCTCCTTGATCCGCTTCTCGATCTCGTTGGCGACGTCCGGGTTCTCCCGCATGAACCGGCGGGCGTTCTCCTTGCCCTGGCCCAGCTGGTCGCCCTCGTAGGTGTACCAGGCACCGGACTTGCGGATGATGCCCTGCTCGACACCCATGTCGATCAGCGAGCCCTCGCGGCTGATGCCGACGCCGTAGATGATGTCGAACTCGGCCTGCTTGAACGGCGGCGCGACCTTGTTCTTGACCACCTTGACGCGGGTCCGGTTGCCGACCGCGTCCGAGCCGTCCTTGAGCGTCTCGATCCGGCGCACGTCCAGCCGCACCGAGGAGTAGAACTTCAGCGCCTTACCACCGGTGGTGGTCTCCGGGGAGCCGAACATCACG
The DNA here is from genome assembly GCF_003635025.1 of Saccharopolyspora antimicrobica. Classification (GTDB taxonomy): domain Bacteria; phylum Actinomycetota; class Actinomycetes; order Mycobacteriales; family Pseudonocardiaceae; genus Saccharopolyspora; species Saccharopolyspora antimicrobica. The sequence goes on from NZ_RBXX01000002.1 coordinate 595,843, forward strand.
CCGACCTTCTCGCGGAGCTGGTTGATGAAGATCGCGGTGGTCTTGGCGTTGTAGAGCGCGGAGGTCAGCTTCCGCAGCGCCTGGCTCATCAGCCGGGCCTGCAGACCCACGTGGCTGTCGCCCATCTCGCCCTCGATCTCGGCGCGCGGCACCAGCGCGGCCACCGAGTCGATGACGATGATGTCCAGCGCGCCGGAGCGGATCAGCATGTCCGCGATCTCCAGCGCCTGCTCACCGGTGTCCGGCTGGGACACCAGCAGCGCGTCGGTGTCGACCCCGATCGCCTTGGCGTACTCGGGGTCCAGCGCGTGCTCGGCGTCGACGAACGCCGCGGTGCCGCCGAGCTTCTGCGCGTTGGCCACCGCGTGCAGCGCGACCGAGGTCTTACCGCTGCTCTCCGGGCCGTAGATCTCCACGATCCGGCCGCGCGGCAGGCCGCCGATCCCGAGCGCGACGTCGAGCGAGATGGAACCGGTCGGGATGACCTCGATCGGCGCGCGGGTCTCCTCGCCGAGTCGCATGACCGACCCTTTGCCGAACTGCTTGTCGATCTGGGCGAGCGCCAGCTCCAGCGCCTTGCCCTTGTCCGGTGTCGCTGCTGCCATCGGGGTCCACCTCGGTCGAGTCGTTCTTCGTCGTCGTTGTTCAGTTCAGACGCTACGGGCAGGGACCGACAATCCGGCTGCGGGGTTCGCCGACTTCGATCCCGTTGCCCCACCATCTTAGGCGAACGGATGTTCGATCACCCGCCCGACACGCCAGTCGCGTCACCTGGTCGTGTGACGGTGCGATCAGTCCGGCCCAGGTGGACACTCGGAGCACCACCCGACGTTCGCCCGACCGGCGACCCGAGGAGGAGGTGCCGACCGTGCGCATGGACCGCTACCTTCCGCCGGACCACCCGCTCAGCCGGTTCTATCGGATGGCGGCGGCCGTCTTCGGCGCCTGCCTGATGGCCTTCGGCGTGCTGGGCGTGGCCAACCGGGTTCCGCTGTTCACCACCAGCGGCATCGACGTCCTCGGGCTGTCCAGCAACGGCCTGCTGGCGGTGGTCTCGATCGTCGTCGGCGCGATCCTGGTCTGCGCCGCCGCCTGGGGCGGGCCGGTGGCCTCCACCACCACCGCCGTGATCGGCGTGCTGTTCTTCCTGTCCGGGCTGATCAACCTCGGGCTGCTCAACACGCCATGGAACCTCTTCGCGTTCAAGCTGCAGAACGTGGTGTTCAGCCTGGTCGCCGGGCTGGTCCTGATGTTCTTCGGGTTCTACGGCCGGGTCAGCGGCGGCCTGCCGCCGGACAACCCCTTCGTCCGCTACCGGCACCACGAACCGCCGGAGGAGGTCCCCGAGCAGCGGCTGGCCGACGAGCAGCGGATCGACGAGCTCACCCCGCTGGCCAGGGACGAGGTCGCGATGGCCGAGGGGCACCCGACCCGGGAGCAGGCACGGCGGTTGCGCGCCGAGGCCGTGCGGCACATGGAGGAGGAGCGACGCCGCGCCTACGCGCACTACCTGGACACCGGGCCGACCCCGGAGCAGCAGGTCAGCGCCCAGAACCTGTGGGCCGACTTCGAAACCCCCGACCAGACCAGGCCCGCTCGCGAGCCCGGTCCCGAACCGGGAGGACGCGATTCCCGTTGAAATCGCGGGCGTTCCGCGCGGGATCAGCGGCGTTCGGGAGGTACCTCGAAGGCTTCGCAGACCGCCTGCCAGACCTCTTTGGTCGTCACCCCGGCTTCCAGCGCCTGGTCGACGGTGCGCCCGCCGAGCGACGAGAAGACGTGGTCCTGGGCCAGCATCTCGGCGCGGACCCGACCGAATTCGGCGGCCATGCGTTGGCGGAAAGCTGTGTGGCGCATCGCCCGCCAGCCTACGCGCCGCCGGTACGCTGGTGGCGTGCTGCTCCTGATGCAGGCCGATCCGACGGGTCTGTCCACCCCGCTCGGCAAGGTCGTGATCGCCCTCGGACTGCTGGCCGCGATCGTCGTCGCGGTGCGGTTCCTGTGGGACCAGCGCAACCGCCGCTGACGGTCAGGCCAGCCCCGGCTGGACGGTCTTCTCGAAGGTGTCGGCCAGGTCCTCCGGGCTCAGCTTCAGGTCCTCGTTGGGCTGCAGCAGCATGCCGACCAGCGGGCGGTCCTCGACGGTGAACACCAGGGTGCCGAAGTCGATGCCGGTGACCGCGCGGTAGCTGCCGGACAGCCCGTTGCCGGTCCAGTCGGCCTCCACCTGGTCGCTGTGCACCCCGTTGAAGGACAGCAGCAGGTCGGCCCGCGCGGCCGCCGCCTCCTGCGAGTCCAGCTGCGTGTAGACGATCTGGGTGCCCTCGTTCGGGTTGCCGATCGAGCAGGACACCACTGTGCCGCTGAGCTCCCGCAACCCGGGCATGATCCGCTGCCAGCCGGGCGCGCAGTTGGCGCGTTCCGGAACGCTGCCCGCGAAGTTGCGCAGGCACGTGGTGAAGCCCTTGTCGTCCCGGGCACCGGGCTGGAAGCACTCGGACGCGCTCGGCGCCGGCGAGCCGCCGCTGACGCGCACCACGATCGCCACCACGGCGACGAGCACCGCGACGGCGGCGAAGGCGCCCAGGCCGATCAGGAGGTTGCGCCGGGAGCCCGGATCGGCCGGCGGCGGCACCGGCTGCGGCGGGGCGACCGGGCGGGTGCGCACGGTGTCGGGCTCGCGGTAGCCGACCGGGGCCGGCGCCGGGGCCGGGCGGATGTCGTTGGTCCACATCGCCGCGCCGTCGCGGGCCACGTGGTGCGCGCCGAGTGCGACCGCGGTCTCCGGCTGGTCGAGCGTCGTCGGCACGACCCGCAGCTGCTCGCCGATCAGGCTCGCGACCAGCGGCAACCGGCTGGAACCGCCCACCAGGTAAATACCGGCGAGCTGCTCGGGCGCCATGCCGTTGGAGCGCAGCACCGAGGACAGCAGCTCGACGCTGCGCAGCATGGTGGGGCGCACCAGGCCTTCCAGCTCCGCGCGGGTGATCAGCACGTCCTCGAACGGCTCGGGCATCGGCACCTCTGTCTGCGGGTGCCGCGACAGCGTCTCCTTCGCCGCCCGGACGTCCTCGATCAGGGCGCGCTGGGCGCGGCGGTCGGTGGTGGTCTCCGGCCGCAGCAGGTGCTGCCAGCGCTGCGGGTCCTTGTTGGAGACCTGCCGCCCGACGTGCTCCAGCAGCGCCTGGTCGACGTCCAGACCGCCGAGGTCGCCGAGGCCGTCCTCGGCGAGCACCACGAACCCGTGCTGGCTGGCCCCCACGATCGCGCAGTCGAAGGTGCCCGCGCCCAGGTCGTAGACGGCCAGCACCTGGCCGTTGCCCAGCGCCCGGTCGGGGAACGACGCGAAGTGCGCGGCGGCCGCGACGGGTTCGGGCACCAGGACGAGGTTGCAGCTGAACCCGGCCAGCCGCGCCGCCGACAGCAGCACGTTGCGCCGAACCGTGCCCCACTGCGCGGGGTGGGTGAGGCGGACCTCGTCTGGCTGCGCGCCGCCGAGCTGACGGGTCGTCTCCTCGGCGACCCGGTGCAGGACGGCGGCGAGCGCGTCGGTGACCGTGACGACGTTGTCGCCGAGCAGCAGGGTGCTCTCGTCGACGCGGCGCTTCGGGTTCGGTTCGAACCGGGACGGGTCCAGCCTGGCGCGGCGTTCCGCGTCGCGGCCGACGACGAGCCCGCCGTCCTCGCCGGCGAACACCGCCGAGGGCATGGTCGCCGATCCGTCCACCTCGATCACGCGCGGTGGCCGCCCGTGCGCGGCCAGCACCGCCACGGTGTTCGACGTACCGAGATCCACCGACAGGACGCGCACCCGTCCCCCTCCCAGCTGAGAAGACCTTCCCGCACGGGAATGCTGCCATGCAGCGTCCGCGCGGGAGCACCGATCCCGGCCATTGACGTTCTCCGCGGCCACTTCGGACGGTCTCGGCGCCGCGCTGTCGGGCCGTTGGTCCAGCATGGAGGGGTGCGCGATGTGCTGGACACCTTCTCCCCCGCGACCCGCGACTGGTTCCGCGGAGCCTTCGCCGCGCCCACCGAAGCGCAGCGCGGGGCGTGGGAGGCCATCGCGGCGGGCGAGCACGCGCTGGTCGTCGCGCCGACCGGTTCCGGCAAGACGCTCGCGGCCTTCCTGTCCGCGCTGGACAAGCTGGCCGTCGAAGGTGCGCCCGCGGAGGCCAAGCACCGCTGCCGGGTGCTCTACGTCTCGCCGCTGAAGGCGCTGGCGGTCGACGTGGAGCGCAACCTGCGCGCGCCGCTGGCAGGCATCCGGCAGGCCGCGCAGCGCCGCGGCAGCGCCCCGCCGGACATCACCGTCGGCATCCGCACCGGAGACACCCCCGCCGACCAGCGGCGATCGTTCAACCGGACGCCGCCGGACGTGCTGGTGACCACGCCGGAGTCGCTGTTCCTGCTGCTGACCTCGGCGGCGCGCGAGTCGCTGCGCGGGATCGAGACGGTGATCGTCGACGAGGTGCACGCGGTGGCGGGCACCAAGCGCGGGGCGCACCTGGCGCTGTGCCTGGAGCGGCTGGACGAGCTCCTGCCGACGCCCGCGCAGCGCATCGGGCTGTCCGCGACGGTCCGGCCGGTCGAGGAGGTGAGCACCTTCCTGGCCGGTGGGCGGCCGGTCCGCACCATCCAGCCCGCGCACCCGAAGGAGGTCGAGGTCCGCGTCGAGGTGCCGGTGCCGGACATGGCCGAACTGGGCGCCTCCAGCGGTGACGGGGACGATCAGAAGCCGTCGATCTGGCCGTCGGTGCAGGAGCGGATCCTGGAGCTGATCCGGCAGCACCGCTCGACCATCGTGTTCAGCAACTCCCGGCGGCTGGCCGAGCGGCTGACCGCGGGGATCAACGAGCTGGCGGCCGAGGAGGAGCTCGAACCGGCGACGCGGTTCCCGGCCGAGGCGGTGGGCGGTTCCGGGGTGGCCGCCGGGGCACCGCCGGTCATCGCCAAGGCGCACCACGGCTCGATGTCCAAGGAGCAGCGCGCCGTGGTCGAGGAGGAGCTCAAGTCCGGTCGGCTGCCCTGCGTGGTGGCCACCTCGTCGCTGGAGCTGGGCATCGACATGGGCGCGGTCGACCTGGTGGTCCAGGTCGAGACGCCGCCGAGCGTGGCTTCCGGGCTGCAGCGCATCGGACGCGGTGGGCACCAGGTCGGCGCGGTCTCGCGCGGCGTGGTGTTCCCGAAGTTCCGCGGCGATCTCGTCGGGTGCGCGGTCGTGTCGGAGCGGATGGCCGACGGGTTGATCGAATCGATCGCCTTCCCCCGCAACCCGCTGGACGTGCTGGCGCAGCACGTGGTGTCGATGGTCGCGATGGATCCCTGGCACCTGCCGCAGCTGGCCGCCGTCGTGCGCCGCGCCGCGCCGTTCGCCGGGTTGCCCGATTCGGCGCTGAACGCGGTGCTGGACATGCTGGCGGGCCGCTATCCGAGCGAGGAGTTCGGCGAGCTGCGGGCCCGCATCGTCTGGGACCGGGTCAACGACGAGCTGCGCGCGCGGCCGGGTGCGCAGCGGCTGGCGGTCACCTCGGGCGGCACGATCCCCGATCGCGGCCTGTTCATGGTGACCACGCCGGGCGAGGACGCCGCGGGCAAGGGCGGCGTGCGCGTAGGCGAGCTCGACGAGGAGATGGTCTACGAATCGCGGGTGGGCGACACGTTCCTGCTCGGCACCTCGGCGTGGCGGGTGGAGGACATCACCCACGACCGGGTCGTGGTCACGCCCGCCCCCGGTCAGCCGGCCCGGATGCCGTTCTGGAAGGGCGATTCGCCGGGCCGGCCGCTCGAACTGGGGCGCGCGCTCGGCGCCTTCGTCCGCGAGCTGACCGGCGCGGACACCGCTGCCGCGCGGGAGCGGATCGCGGCCGCCGGGCTCGACGGCTGGGCGCAGGACAACCTGCTGTCCTATTTGGACGAACAGCGGCGGGCCACCCGGCACGTGCCCGACGACCGGACGATCGTGGTGGAGCGGTTCCGCGACGAGCTCGGCGACTGGCGGCTCGTGGTGCACTCGCCGTTCGGTGCGAAGGTCAACGGCCCGTGGGCGCTGGCGATCGGGGCG